>JAISFQ010000009.1 GCA_031263495.1 Candidatus Nutricula glyptotermitis | reverse complement strand
AAAATCCAAGCAATGCGCAAGTATTGTTGCGCCGTAGGCGAAACCATACGCCAGCGCAATAGAAGCGTGAAGGCGTAGCCTGAACTCCTTTTAATGCGAGCGAAAGCGAGCAATCAGAGTATGAACGAGAGTGAATTCCGATTCCCGCGCGAGGCGCGCCGAGCGCAACTATTAACTATTAACTATTCGTTATTAACTAGTCTCATTACTCATTATTCCTTACTAATTACTCATTATTATATGCTACAAACTTAAAACACCAAAATCACTTGCATTCACTTTGGAAATGGTGTACAATTAATACTGTCCATTGAAAATACGAAAGGATACATATGAAAGTAGTTGAGTATACAGTTACGGATGAGCTGGGAATTCATGCTCGTCCTGCAGGAATGCTTGTGAAGTTAGCGCAAGGGTTCGCTAGCAAGATTGATATCATCAAAGGCGGTAAAAAAGCCAATTTGAAGGGTATCATAGGCATTATGTCGCTTGGCGTTAAGCAAGGCGAGACTGTCAGCATTGAGGTTGACGGTGAGGATGAGGATGCCGCTGCTGCAGGCATTGAGGCGTTTCTAAAAGAGAACTTGTAGTTTGTAATTTTTGAACGTCTATTTTCTGGAGTTACATTATGCGTGCTGATAGGTATTATGATGTAACTCTGGCAATCTTCGTGGCACTATTCTTAGTTTCTAATATCGCTGCTACGAAGCTCATCAATGTTGGCACGCTCATTTTTGACGGTGGAGCACTATTATTCCCACTGACATACATTTTGGGCGATGTTCTTTCCGAAGTTTACGGCTTCAAGAAAGCGTCTCGAGCGATTTTCGTTTCATTTTTTATTGGCGCACTGGCTAGTGTTTCGTTTTGGATAATCGACGTTTTGCCTGTCGCACCGTCCTACGAGTATGGCGAATCGTTTCATGCAATACTTGGATTTTTGCCACGAATTGTTGCAGCGTCTCTTGCAGCATATTTAGTAGGACAACTAATTAACGCATTTGTGCTCACTAAGGTCAAGCAGTTCACGCATGAAAAACATCTATGGTTTCGTTTACTTTCCTCAACACTAATTGGCGAACTCGCAGACACATTAATATTCTGCACCATCGCCTTCTATGGCATAATAACTGGCTCAGAGTTCTTAAACTACCTGCTCACAGGCTATGTTTACAAGTGCGCAATTGAGATATTATTACTACCTGTGACGTATAGAGTGATTAGAGTTTATGAGAAGTAGGGGAGTGCTTCTCGCTAGGTGCGAAAAAGTATTGCGTAGCAATGCGTACAAAACGGAGTTCACCCTTCTGCTGCTAAGTACAAATCTGAGTTCGCTATTGCTCTCGCTTTTACTCCGCAACACACAAAACAACTTCGCTACGCTTGTTGTTTTTTATGTTGCGCTAAGGCTTGGCTTGCCATAGGCAAGCCAAGCCACTCTGCTGCAGAGTAACTCTTAGTCCAAAAGTTACTTTACAGCAGAGGCTTGGATTTTTCACATTGAAAAATCCAAGCAATGCGCAAGTATTGTTGCGCCGTAGGCGAAACCATACGCCAGCGCAATAAAAGCGTGAAGGCGCAGCCTGAACTCCGAATCAACCGCGGTGCGTGAAACGCACCGCAATAAGAGCATGAATGAAATGAATTCCATTGTTTGTGTTCGCTATCGCTCACTACTTCTGCTCTGAATTCCGCACCGCGAAACGTAGTGTAGCGTGATGCGGAATCTTAATAAATGTGTGAGCGCGAAGCGCGAACTCATGTACATTAGAGTACGGGAATCGGCTAACGCCGATACTTTTGATTAAGATCCTCAGACATTTCGCTTTGCTCCGTTGAGGATGACAAAGGGCGCGAGCGAAGCGAGCGCAGAAAAGAGACCAACAAAAACAAGACCAACCCAACAGAAAGAACCCAACTCAAAATAAAACAACAAATTGAGTTCGCTTACGCTCACGCTTTGTTTTAAGACCCCGCATCGGAGTGCGGGGTTCTGAGTGGGAGTACTAACACAAAGAAACCCACCCCAACCATAGCAAGCTAGGTAGCGCACCCACAAAAGCGAAGAAACAACTTTATACACAAAGCATAAACTTAGCGAAGAGTTAGAATGCGCCAAGTTGCGAAATCTGAGAGCAGTAACTTAAAAGTAGATTAACTTCAAAATAATCTGCAGTAACTTATTAAACAAAGTAACGCGAAGGCAACGCTAGGCGCTATCAGAGTGTAAGGTATTTTGCAGTATGCAAAATACCTTACTCCATGGAACTTCTTTTTCTCTATATGTATGTAACTTACAAACTAAGTAAAATGTTTTTATGCGCGGTTCGTAAAAGCATCTGTGCCATATCTCCACCAAAAGCGCAAGAATTGCGATGTGGTGGAGGTAATGGTGCTGATGCCTAGAACAAGCAAAAAACATTTTGATTGGTTTGTGTAAGCCCAGAGTAACGTTACAGCAGTGCTTGCGCGAAATATAACACTAGCCAAAGGCTAGTGTTATATTTATTGCGCTATAAGAGTATGAATGAAATGAATGCCGAATCAAACGCACTGCGTGGAGCGCAGTGCTATCAAAGTATTCGCTATGCGAATGCCTTTAATTGCATTGCTACGCAATAGGGTCGAACGCTCATCCGCGTTCTCCTGTTTAAGATTCCTGCCTACGCAGGAATTCTGAGTGGGAGTGTGCGGAATTCTGAGGTGGAGTATGAGCCGTTAGGCGAATTCTTTGTGTACTTAGATCCCGTGTCGCGCTACGCGCTACCTAGATGACAAACAAAAAAACGTTTCACGCGCTACCTAGATGACAAGCAAAAAACATTTTGATTGGTTTGTATAAGCCCAGTGTAACGTTGCAGTGCTTGCGCAAATATAACACTAGCCATAGGCTAGTGTTATATTTATTGCGCTATAAAAGCGTGAGGCGTGAGGCGAACTCCGAATCTTTACTTATACATTAGGTACATCACCACTTGCAGGTACTGCTTGTCCAGTCATCATAACATAGTACAGTTTATGCATGAATTGAGCCATTGCTCCTCTGTTTACCGCGCTCTGTGGATTGTAGTATTTTCCATCAATCGGCACAGTAATGTTCATCTTTGCAAGCCATAGAATGTCGTAGTAACGGTTCGGATTGGACTTCTTCAGTGCTTGGAGTTTTTTGTCATTTTTGAGTATCTTTTCCTGTGCCACAACTGTCTTTGGATCCACGTGGTCGCTTTTTGCGTCTCCATACTTGACACTTCCAGGATGACCTGCAAGTTTATACATGAACTCAGCCATTGCTCCTCTGTTTACTGTGTTTTGCGGATTATACTTACCGCTTGATAATACAGTAATTCCTTCTGATGCTAGCCATTTTATAGCATCTTTCCTAGGAGTAGTAAGTTTAGATATATCCGAAATCTTTGGAATCTTGTTCACTGTCACAGTTTTTCCAGACAATTTGTATAGAAACTCTGCCATAGCACCTCTATTTACCGAAGTAGTTGGGTTGTACTTGCAAGCAGAACCTGTGCCATCCGCATTACAATTAGTTCCAATAGTTACTCCGACAGAAGATAACCAAGCAATATCATTTGCTCTATCTTTCGCAACGCCCTTTAAATCTACGAAACTATATGTTTTCGCAACATCTAATTTATGTAAGAGTTGGTTGGACCAAATGATAGCCGACGATTTTCCTCCACTTTTAGCAATCGCTTGAACAGACACTCTGTACGTTCCCGTAGGCACATTAGTGAATATAGCCTCTCGTTTATTTGCCTGAACAGTTATGCTTACTGTTTCTTGAACAGCAGACAAAATAGATTCGTTCTTCGCAGTTCCTAATACATTGTCCAGCGTTACTTTGAAACTAGCAACATTATTAGCACTAGGGACACTCCAAGTGACTTTTAGTTCATTTGCCTTACCTGTCGTAGCGAGTTTGACGCCAGTTGGAGTAGGTGCATCTTTTGAAGCAGGAGTAGGAGGAGTGGGTGTGGGTGTGGGTGAAATATACATATACTTGGCATATAATGTAATATCGCTTGTTACTATGTCCGTTCCAAAGTTCCACTCAGTTTGTAGCGCAGAATCTTTATACCAAGCAACAAATGTGTAATCAGCCTTAGTTGGATTAACAGGTTTATCTACTTTTTCGCCTGCTTGCACTGTTTTGGGAGCAATACTCGTTCCACCATCAGAATCAAACGAAACAGTATAAGTGTCAATAACCCACTTCGCATATAAAATAACATCCTCTGTTACAACGTCTGTTGCAAAGTTCCACTCAGTTTGCAAATCAATGTCTTTATACCAAGCAACAAATGTGTAATAAAGCCTAGTAGGATCATCTGGTTTAGCCACTTTTTCGCCTACTTGCACTGTTTTAGAAGGAACACTCGTCCCATCATTAGAAACAAACGAAACAGTATAAGTGTCAATAATCCACTTAGCGTATAGAGTAATGTTTCCTGTTACAACGTCTGTTCCAAAGTCCCACTCAGTTTGCAAAGCGTCATCTTTATACCAAGCATCAAATGTGTAATAGGTCCTAGTAGGGTCATCTGGTTTATCTACTTTTTCGCCTGTTTGCACTGTTTTAGACTCAACATCCGTTCCGCCAGCAGAATTGAACAAAACAGTATAAGTGGTAATAACCCATTTAGCGTATAGAGCAACATCCTCTGTTATAAGGTCTGTTTCAAAGTCCCACTCAGTTTGCAAATCGATGTCACTATACCAAGCAACAAATGTGTAATCAGTCTTAGTAGGATCATCTGGCTTATCCACTGTTTCGCCTACTGGCACTGTTTTAGGAGGAACACTTGTCCCATCATTAGAAACAAACGTTACTGTATAAGCCGTAACTTTCCATTTTGGCTCTAGCGTCACACCACCATCTGCGTTTATCCATTTGCCCGAAGCGTCTGTATAGCCGCTAACACCTTTTATAATAGCACCGTTTTCATCAAACAGCGTAATATCAGTGCTTCCAATTTGCCAGCCATCAACTGCATGATTTGCCTTAGTGGGAGGCACGGTGCAAGTAAATGACGGCACAGCCACATCATATGTTACATCAAATTGAGCGCATTCAGCATCATTATTTTCAGCACTTGTTAAGTCAAATTCTATCGTATAAGTGTCAGCGTTCCATTTAGCATAGAGCTCAGCGTCGCCGTCCATGGTTATCTTGGCATCTGCTGTATAATCATTACCCGAACCGTTAGCAAGAGTGTTCCACGTGTCAAATGTGTAACCTGTTTTGACAAAATCCCCTGTGTTACCTGCGACATCTATATCGCATGTGTCTTGCGTAACTGTGCATGTATGAGGTCCAGTAGGCTGAGTGCCTCCAGTGTTGCCATTTCCGTTATAGGTTAGAGTGTATGTGTTGGCTTCCCAAACAGCATATATTTCACCATTGCTACTAATGGATATTTTGTCACCTGCAACGTAAGCATCTCCCGTGCCGTCAGCCTGAGTGTTCCAGCCAGTGAATGTAAAGCCTTTCTTTTCAAACCCTGCGTTATCTAGGACAGTTATTTCACAGGAAGAATCGCCAGGTTTCAGAGCGCATGAGACAATTCCAGTGGGTGCATTTCCAGTGCCAGAGTTTGCGTTATATGTCAATGTATAACCATATCCAGCATACAAAGTCAAATTATTCTCCTCTGTGCTCACATCGTTTGTGTATAACTTGTCTGTGCCAATGATAAATCGACTTGCTGCTGCGTCATCTTTATACCAACCTTCAAATGTCCCACTGCTATTAGTCACTTCACCTGGATCTGCAACAGGCAATCCCGTGCTATTGTAATACGATGGCTTTATGTTTACAGAGTTTTTGTCGATTGTAGGGTTCATTGCTGGTGCTCCAGTGCCTGCCTTTACTCCCCAAGCGTTATTGGTTAATATCTGAGGATTATCAGGGCTACCTGAAAAATTTCCATTACCTAACTCAAAAGTCACTTTTCGCTTGTTTGCGTAGTTAGTGAAAGGTCCATTGAACATGTCAGTAAAGGTCGCTCCATTCGTTACTTTAATGCCAGAGAACAGGTTTTCTGGAATCGTTGCACTTGCTTTTACAGCATCTGTCGCTCCATTTCCATAGTATACGAAAGTTGCAAAGAACATTCCAGTAAAGTTCTTTCCATTTGTAGTATCTAATCCAGCAAATAAGTTTTCCGGAATTGATATGTCTGTTGCTTTTGCCAATGAAGCATAGCCATTGAAAGTGCTTTGGAACATATAAGCAAAATTCTCACCGTTTGTTGTGTCTAATGAACTAAACAAGCCTTCTGGGATTGTTACATCTGTTGCAGTAGCATTAGAGCCGACGTAATTTCCAAAAGTGTAGGCGAACATATACGAGAAGTTTTTGCCATTCCCCGTATATATCGAGTTAAATAACTCTTCTGGAATCTTGATGTCGGATGAATATGCAGCATTATCAGCAAAACTTTGGAAAGTGCCATAGAACATGTTAGAGAAGTTTTCTCCGTTTGATGTATCTACTTTGCTAAACAATTCGCCTGGAATTTTTACGCTAAGTTCTGTGTTAGCATAAGCATAAGAATTGAAAGTGTTATAGAACATGTAAGAGAAATCAGTTCCACTTTTTGTGTTGATTGCTTCAAACAACTTGTCTGGGATTAGAGGTGAGTTGCTTGCATCTTCTCCTGTGGCGCGATAGGCATATTGACGGAAGGTTTCTGTGAACATGTACGATAAATCTTTTCCATTTGATGTGTCGATTGATGCAAACAAACCTTCTGGAATCGCTATCTCGACTTGGTCATCGTTACCAGCCTGAGCATAATATGCAAAAGTTCTGTTAAACATATGAGAAAAGTTTTCTCCACTTGATGTGTCGATTGATTCAAACAATTCTTCTGGAAGCTCTATGTCAGCTGATGCACCGTTCATATAGAAATAGTTTAAGAAAGTGCTGTCAAACATATATGAGAAATTAGTTCCACTTTCTGTGTCCAATTCCGCAAATAAACCTTCTGGAATCGATGTGTCATTTACTGAGGTATTCATACGCGCATACTGCTCAAAAGTTCTCTGGAACATATACGAGAAGTTTTCTCCATCTCCTGTGTCCAATTCCGCAAATAAATCTTCTGGAATCTGCATATTTTGCAAGTTAGCACCATTATAACCGTAGTTAAAGAAAGTGTAATTGAACATATTAGAAAAGTCTATCACTTTTGATGTGTCGACTCCTTCAAACAAGTTTTCTGGTAGGTTTAGAATGTTTTGCATATTGCTGAAAGTATAATAAAACATGTACGCCCTTGGAGTTCTTGCGAGTTTGGAAAATGGAGTTAGAATGCGAGTTATGTTAGCATTGTTTGTAGCAGTTCCATAGCCAAATGCATCAAACCAACCCGCTTCGGCTTCCCCAGTCGGAGTTATCTTAATTTGATAAGTTCCTGCTTCTTTATAGACGTGAGAGATTACAGTGTAAAGATACGAATACGAAACGCCTGTTACAGTCCTAGCGCTGCTATCTCCCCATTCGATAGTCCAGTTGAATGGGATATTATACACTGGCGCACCCCATTGGGTTCCGCTAACTCCAGCAGCCGGAATAGAAGCACTTTCATTTTCTGCTGTCGTAGTGACTTGGAGTATAAAGCCTTCCTCCTTCGTGTTACCTTCTCCTCCGCAAGCATCATTAGCATCAGTTGGTGCGAAACCCACAAAATCATAGCATAAAGCATCCGCAGACCAAGTGCTTGGAACAGTTTGCGCCGTGATTGTTAGGAATTTTGCATACAAAGTCACAGCGTTCGTATCTGTATCCACGTCGGCAGTATATACTTTATCTGTTGTAAACGTAAACAGAGTTTCAAATTGGTCATCTGCATACCAGCCAATAAACGTAGTAGAAGTTTTAGTGGGATTCCCAGGATTAGCGACGGATAACCCTGTTTCATTGTTATACGAGGGCTTTATATCATCAGAATCTTTAGTGATTCTTGGATTAGCTCCTGCTTCTGCAGTGCTTGCTGCAACTCCCCAAGCATTAATGCCTGACAATATCTGTGGATTGCTAGAAGTATCTGGAAGTGCACCACCATCTAAATTGAACTCTACCTTACGCTTGTTCGCATAATTTTGGAAAGTGTTCTGGAACATATAACCAAAACTTGTTCCAGCACTCACGCTAATTTCAGCAAACAGCTCCTCTGGAATCGTTGCCTCTGCTTTCACTTCATTTGTCGCAGAATACGCATAATTAGCAAAAGTCTCACGAAACATGCTTGAGAAATTAGTTACTTTTTCTCCATCAAGTGCGTCAAATAAACCTTCTGGGATTGATATGTCCTCTGCTTTTGTGTTAGAATACGCAAAACCTGAGAAAGTGCTTTGGAATATGCTAGAGAAGTTAGTTGCCTCCTCTGTGTCTAATTCAGCGAATAGATCTGCTGGAATCGATATGTCTTCTGCTTGAGTATTGTAAGCATAGTTTAAGAAAGTCTCACGGAACATGCTTGAGAAAATAGTTAAACTCTTTGTATCAACTCCTGCAAATAAGTTTTCTGGCAAGTTTTGGATGTTTTGGAAATTCTGGAAAGTTTGATAGAAAGCATAAGGTCGTGGAGTTCTTGCATAAACAGAGAATGGCGTCAGGATTCTAGTTATCTTTGTGTCAACAGAACTAAGACCTCCAAATGCATCAAACCAGCCTGCACTTGACGGAGTTTGTGCTGGAGTTATCTTGATTTGATAAGTTCCTGCTGTTTGATATTTGTGCGAGATTGTTTTGTTTCTAGCAGAAGTTAATTCAGTCGTTTCAGTGACAGCGTCATCATCCCAATCTATGCTCCAATTGTATGGAACGCCGAAAGCATTGTTTTCGTCCTTTCCTGCGACCGGAATCAGAACATCATCTCCTGCTTCGACTGTCGCCTCTAATATAAAGCCTTCTTTATCTGTACTTCCGTTTCCTCCGCAGGGGTCAGTGTATGAATAATCTGACGTTCCAGCGTTGAAATCGTAGCAATAAGCATCATCTGCCCAAGTATCTGGCACGTATACGCTAGAATCGCTTATAAACTTTGCGTATAAATGCACATCAGTTTCCAATGTGCTTATATCAGATGTGTAGACTTTATCTGTCGTAATGTTAAATGGAAATTCAAAGTTACTATCAAGATACCAGCCTCTAAACAAATTATCTGCTTTAGTCGGGTTTCCTGGATTTGTGACAGATAGCCCTACATTGTATGATGGCTTTATGTTTGTTGAATCTTTTGTGATTTGTGGATTAGTTAATCCTGTCGTTGCATTATCTGCTTTTACACCCCATGTGTTGTTTAATAAAGTTTGAGGATTGGCAGGGTCATCTGGAAGTGTTCCGCCATCTAAGTCAAAAGTTACTTCTCTTATGTTTGCGTAGCCACCAAAAGTTCCTTCGAACATATACGTAAAAGTCGTTCCATTTGAAACAACAAGATCAGCGAACAAATCTAATGGAATCGTTAAACTTAGTTTCAAATCAGTTGATACGTCCCTTGCAAAATCAGAGAAAGTTTGGCAGAACATAAGAGAGAAATTAGTTCCGTTTGATGTGTCTATTGTATTAAATAAATCATCTGTGATTGCTAAATCATCCGCTTCACTCACGCGTGCATAATTTGCAAAAGTGCGGTGGAACATATAAGAAAAGTCCTGCACGTTTTTTGTGTCTACTGAAATAAACAGGTTTGCTGGCAAGTTTTGCATATTTTGGAAGTTATAGAAAGTTTCATAGAATGCGTAAGGTCTTGGAGTTTTGGCAAGAGCAGAAAATGGCGTCAGAATCCTTGTTATTTTTGTGTCAGCACCAGAAGTAAGGCTGCCAAATGCGTCAAACCATCCTAAAACAGTAGCATCAATATCAATCGGAGTTATCCTGATTTGGTACGTTCCTTCCTCTGTATATTTATGAGTGATTACTTTGCTAGCAGCGGAAATTTGCTCTCCTGTGACTGTTTCGCGACCATCATCCCAATCCACTCTCCAATTGTATGGAACGCCAAAAGCATTGTTGTGCGTTTTTCCTGCAACTGGAATATTGACTTCATCGTTTTCTTCGACTTGTGCTTCTAATATAAAGCCTTCTTCTTCTGTTGCGCTTATTCCTCCGCACGCATCATCAGTTTTGGTAGTTGGAGCAAATGTCGTGAAATCATAGCAAAAGACAGGACTTTCCCAATTATCTGGCACTGTTTGAGCGGCTAATATTTGGAATTTGGCATACAGAGTTGCATCGCTTACTTCTGTGCTTGTGTCGGACGCAAATAATCTGTTTACAGTAAGGTCAAATGGATCGTAAAAATCGGCATCCAAATACCAGCCTTTAAACGCACTGTTTTGTAATTGTGGAACGCCTGGATCTTGAACCGTTAATCCTGTGTTATTATTATATGCTGGCTTTATATCTTTCGAATTTTTGTCGAGTGTCGGGTTAGCGCTTGGAGATGCATTATCTGCTTTTACTCCGAATGCGTTGCCTGATAATGTCTGAGGATTGTCAGGGTCGTTGGTAAATGAGCCTTGTCCTGTATCAAAGGTTACTTTTCGCTGATTTGCATAGTTTAGGAAAGTATCTTGGAACATATTAGAAAAAAGCGTTCCCGCAGTAAAATCAAGAGCCTCGAATAATTCTTCTGGGATTGTTGCACTTTGCTTTGCTCCAACTGGTGCGTTGCTTGCATAACCATTGAAAGTGCCTCGGAACATATAATTGAAGGTCACATTTTTAGGTGTTTTTATTGTATCAAATAAGCCTTCTGGGATTGATATATCTGTTGCTGCAGTATCTAAGTAGGCATAGTTGTTGAAAGTATTGCTGAACATATAACTTAGGTTAGTTGCAGTTTCTGTGTCAATTGATTGAAATAACTTTGCTGGAATTGAAATGTCTGCGTCTGTAGTGTTTGAGTATGCGTAATCGAAGAAAGTGTTATTGAACATAGAACTTTGATTAGTTGCACTTGATGTGTTAATTGATTCGAACAAATCTTCTGGGATTGAAACGTCTGTGGCTGCAGTGTTTGAGTATGCATAATAGGTGAAAGTGTCTTGGAACATGGAATTGAGAGTCGTCCCGTTTGATGTGTCGATTTCGCTAAACAAACCTTCTGGGATTGCTGCTGTGACTGCGTTAACATTAGAGTAATATGCATGGTCGAAAGTGTTACTGAACATAGAAGTGAAAGTCGTCCCGTTTGATGTGTTAATTGATTCGAACAAATCTTCTGGAATTGCTATGCTTGTTGCGGCAGTGTTTGAGTGTGCGTAATAGGTGAAAGTGCTATTGAACATATTTGAGAAAGTGATTCCAGATGTAGTATCTAGTTCACTAAACAAATTTTCTGGGATTGTCACGTCTGTTAATGCGGCGGCTTTGTATGCATAGTTTGAAAAAGTGCTGCTGAACATGTTCGAAAAGTCTGTTAACTGTGATGTGTTAATTCCCCAGAATAAGTTTTCTGGCAAGTTTTTAGCGTCTTGCATTTGCTGGAAAGTCTGATAAAACGCATTGGCTCTTGGCGTTCTTGAAAGCTCAGGAAATGGCGTTAGGATTCTCGTTATACCAGCACTGTAGGTTGTACTGCTATATCTGCCAAATGCGTCTAGCCAGCCTAGCGCAGCATCGTCCTTTGGAGTGATGACTATGTTATATGTGCCTGCGGTTGTGTATTGGTGCGAGAGGTGAAAAGCGACAGGGTTGTCACTAACACCAGTTTTAGTCTCTTCCGTAGTATCGCCCCAATTAATATCCCAGTTGTATGAAACGTTATAAATATCTGGACCAGTACTTACTGCTCTAACGGGAATGTAGGCAGTTTGGTTCGATGCAGTCGTAACAACTTCAAGCACGAATGCTTCTTGATTTGAGCCCTGCCCTCCGCACTTACCACTATTTGACGAATCTTCAAATTGATTGCTACTTGTGTTATAGCATTGAGCCACATCAGCAAAATTGGTTGGCGGTGCTGCATTTACATTCGTTGGAACAGAAACAAGCGTAGCACCCAATAAAGTTACTGCTAGAACTTGCGAAAGTAGGCGTTTCACGTTAAAGTGCGCCTTGTTATACTTTGGGGCATAAGGTGTGCCCCCCCCCCCCCCTTAATTGGAGAGGTTATTTTTTGTGTTGACATATGTCCTCCTTGTGTCAATCCAGCAGTTAGTATTAACTGCACTGTCTTCTTGACAAATTTAATTCTCCACCACCTTTTAAGTTAATGAGTAGTTAATAATGAGTAATGAATTTAACGGACGGGTCGAATGCTCAATCGCATTCCCTAGGGCTTTGCGCCCTCTCGTTTCGCGTTACTCATTATGCACTACCAACTGTTCATTAAGTTAAAAAAATTAATTGCCTATAATAATTCTACCACACTTTTGTAGCAGAATCAATTTTTTCACAAAACGAAATTTTTGAAAATGGAATCGGTAGCGAACTCTATTTGTTGTTTATTTCGTTTTTGGGGTGGTTGGGGGTGGGTGGGTGCGCTACCGCGCTTGCTATGGCTGGGGTTGGTTTCTTTCTGTTGGGTTGGTCTTGTTTTTTGCGCTCGCTTCGCTCGCGGGAAATGGAATCGGCTAACGCCGATACTTTTAATTAAGATCCTCGGGCACTTCGCTTTGCTCCGTTGAGGATGACAAAGGGCGTAGCAATGCAATTATAAGGAATTCGCTTTCGCTCATACTTTTATTGCGCTCGCTTCGCTCGCGGGAATCGGAATTCGCGTTGCGAATACTTTGATTGCTCGCTTCGCTCGCGGGAATCGGAATTCGCGTTGCGAATACTTTGATTGCTCGCTTCGCTCGCGGGAATCGGCATTCGCTTTCGCGAATACTTTGATAGCACTGCGTTTCACGCAGTGCGTTTGAATCGGAATTCGCTTTCGCTCATGCTTTTATTGCGTTGCGCTTTCGCGCAACGCGTTTGATAAGGAGTTCGCCTGACGCCTTCACACTTTGATTGCTCGCTTCGCTCGCGGGAAATGGAATCGGCTAACGCCGATGCTTTTGATTAAGATCCTCGGGCACTTCGCTTTGCTCCGTTGAGGATGACAAAGGGCGTAGCAATGCAATTAAAGGAATTCGCTCATGCTTTGATAGCACTGCGTTGCACGCAGCGCGTTTGATAAGGAGTTCGCCTAGCGGCTCACGCTTTTATTGCTCGCTTCGCTCGCAGGAATCGGAATTCGCTTTCGCTCATACTTTTATTGCTCGCTTCGCTCGCGGGAATCGGCATTCGCGTTGCGAATACTTTGATAGCACTGCGTTTCACGCAGTGCGTTTGATAAGGAGTTCGCCCTATGGGCTCACGCTTTTATTGCTCGCTTCGCTCGCAAGAATCGGAATTCGCGTTGCGAATACTTTGATAGCACTGCGTTTCACACAGTGTGTTTGAATCGGAATTCGCTTTCGCTCATGCTTTTATTGCTCGCTTCGCTCGCAGGAATCGGAATTCGCATAGCGAATACTTTGATAGCACTGCGTTTCACGCAGTGCGTTTGATAAGGAGTTCGCCCTATGGGCTCACGCTTTTATTGCGCTCGCTTCGCTCGCGGGAATCGGAATTCGCTTTGCGAATGCTTTTATTGCTCGCTTCGCTCGCAAGAATCGGAATTCGCGTTGCGAATACTTTTATTACACTGCGTTGCACTGAGTGCGTTTGATATGGAATCGGCTAACGCCGATACTTCGTTTTAAGATTCCTGCCTTCGCAGGAACTCTGAGAGAGGTTGTTGCGAGAATTATAAAGTGATTCATAAAATACACACAAATTGGGACGCTATCTGGATTTTGGGATAGTAGAAGGAATTCACGTTGCGAATACTTTGATTGCGCTGCGCTTTCACGCAACGCGGTTGAATCGGAGTTCAGGCTATGCCTTCACGCTTTTATTGCGCTGCGTTGCACGCAGCGCGTTTGATAAGGAGTTCGCCTAGCGGCTCACGCTTTTATTGCTTGCTTCGCTCGCAAGAATCGGAATTCGCGTTGCGAATACTTTTATAGCACTGCATCAGCGTGCGCTATGCGCCCACTGGGGTTGTGCGTTGCTTGGATTTTTCAATGTGAAAAATCCAAGCCTCTGCTGTAAAGTTACTTTTGGGCTGGGAGTTGCTCTGCAGCAGAGTGGCTTGGCTTGGCGTAGCCAAGCCAAGCCTTAGCGCAACTTTTCAAAAGAGCGAGCGCAAGCGAAGTTGTTTTGAAAAGTTGCGGAGTAAGAGCGTGAGCGAACTCCTTTAATTGCATTGCTACGCAATACTTTAATTAAGATTCCGCATCTACGTGCGGAATTCAGAGTGGGAGAGTGCGGGGTTCTGAGATGGAGTATGAGCCGTAGGCGAATTCCGATTCCAAATTATTAACTATTAACTGTTAACTATTAACTAACAGCATTATTCATTATTCATTACTCATTACTCCTTATTCATTAACTAATTACTAACGCTCTCAGGGGCTATTTCCTAAACACGAACAAGTATTCATGCGCTAGAAGTAGGAAGTTGTGCTTAATGCTGTTGGTTTTCCAAAAGCCAGTTGCACGGCAGTTGTGTTGTTCTTTGATGATGATTTCTTTGAGCGCGAATCCTGCTTCTGCGAACTTTTGCATAACCTGCATTCCAAGCGGTTGAACCATGCCTTTACTGCGTGTATCACCAATCAGAATTACGCAGAACTTGCCCTTTTTCAACACCTGAAACGATTCTTCGGCGACTTTTCCCATTTCAACTACGAACTCGTTTAACTTAAAGTGTGATAAGTCTTCTGGTATGTCGTCGCTATATTTTATAATGTTGGCGTATGGTGGGTGTGTTGCGATAAGGTCAATTGATTCATCGCCAATATCTTTTAAGTCACGCGCATCGCCTTTTCTAACTTCAATTACTGAGTCCGAATCGTAATCAAAGTTTAATTTATCGTTGCAGCGCGCAAGTGCATCATCGTTCACGTCAATACCAATAGCATTGCGGTTCAACAGTTTTGCTTCGACAAGCGTCGTTCCGCCACCAGCGAATTGGTCTAAAACTGTATCGCTTTCATTTGAGTAGCGTAAAATTATGTTGCGTGGAATATATGGCGACCAGTTTCCACGCCACGCAGCATCATGAGTTGCCCACTTGCCACGCTCTGGGAAACTCCACACGGTGGTTGTCTTGAGAATAAAACTTTACATATCGTGCCAGTCGATAATTTCGTCACCATATACTGACCTGAGTTGAGTTGGACCAATAAAGTCATCTGAATATAATATTATTTCTTCGTCCTTGTAGTCACGAGTGACTTTTCGCTCTGCATAATGAAAAACATTACCAGCGTATTCATCAGGTATTTCAACTTTTATTGTTTTATAAAGCGTTTCTGCAATTTCAACTTCTACTACTCTTTTGCTCATAATATTTCTCCCAAACTGTATAAATCTATTGTCTTTTTATGTAAATCCACTACTTTATCGTATGACTGGAATGTTACTATATTGCGAATGCTACGCCAAAGTGAATCTGTCATTATTTTATCAAACTGTGGTTTCCGATGAACATCTGCAACAATTATCATCTTTGCTCTAAAATCTTGCAATTCATAGAACTTTGACAATGCGTTCTTAATGTCAGTAGAATGTTCAACCTCAAAAAATGCATTAGGTAAGTCTCGGTCTTTGTTAAACCAAATTGCATCAACAGTCCTTGCTTTGTTAGTTATTTTTTCGTACGTAAATGGTAAAATGGTTGTAGTGTCTGCAATCTCGCCGAGTTTTGTTTCAAGAAATAACTTATTTTTATCTTGTGCAGGAACATATGTCTTGAGCCCTTGCATTTTTCCGATTTCAGTTAGTAGCCCTTGAAAATACGAATGTGTAAAGTCCACACTTTTCTTTTCTGAACTGCTTTCATCTAAGTTATCTAGTCCAAGTTTTGCCATAATTTCGCGCTTTTTTGATTCAAGACCCCACAAACCTTTTCGTATACGGAAAATCTCAGTGCTATCTTGTACTATTCGCCTAACACTCGCTTCTGGCGTTTTAGTTATCCATTTTGTAAAGTCAATTGTTTGATTCAACTTTCCAAATGTCGCATATCCGCCAAGTTTTTCTAGTGCTTCAATTACATCATCACGCTGCTTTGACATATTCTACTCCTTCCTTAAACCCGCCATCAGTATACGCTGTAAATGCCGATGTTTGTGTTATTGGGCGATATGGTGGATCAAAGTATACAAATGTTTGGTCGTCAATAAAACTATCTGCATCCTGATAGTTTCCGCAATGTATAGTAACACTTTGTAAGTACTCACTTGTTGCAAACAAATTGTCAGCATCACAAATCAATGGCTCATGATACCTGCCAAGCGGAACGTTAAATTCGCCTTTTGCATTCACTCTGTACATTCCATTAAAGCATGTTTTGTTGAGTGTTATGAATAGTGCTGCGAGTTCGGTTTTGTTGTCTATTTCATAAAACGATGCACTGTTTAACAATTCATTGTAGCGCGAACGCATGTTGTAATAATAATTGGCTTTGGTTTCTTCAGTTTTGTAAGTGTAAAACTCATTTTGTATGGCTTCTAGCAAGTCGGTCAGTTCGTATACATCATCTCGAATAGTGTTGTACGCTGTAATTAGTCCAACGTTCATGTCGGATATATACGCGTCACTGAAGTTATAGTTTGGAAGCAAGTTAAACAGCAAAGCACCGCCACCCACAAACGGTTCGGCATATTTTGTAATGGTTTCGCCAATCCCAACAGGTAAATTGTCTTTTATGGTTGGCAACAATTGACGCTTCCCACCGACCCATTTAACGAACGGTTTAGGCGCACTTAATGCATTAGTCACACTTTCTGCATGAACTTTTTCTACAACAATAGAACTCATACTTAATATTCTACCACAGTTTGCTAATCGCATTGCTACGCAATACTTTAATTAAGATTCCGCATCTACGTGCGGAATTCTGAGATGGAGTATGAGCCGTAGGCGAATTCCGATTCCAAATTATTAACTATTAACTGTTAACTATTAACTAACAGCATTATTCATTACTCCTTACTCATTACTCATTACTCATTACTCATTACTCATTACTCATTACTCATTACTCATTATTCCTTACTAATTACTAACGCTCTCAATCGCATGCTTATACCACACGTTACTCTTGACACGGCGATAGTTGAGAATTGCGCGGATGCCGATGTAAACGCCGTCGAAAATGAACCATATGATGATGATGCCCCAAGGTTCGGGTGGCAAGGCGATGCGCGCGATTAGGACGAGAATGACAGTCGGTACTGCGCCGAAGAATGCTACTTTCGCGAGATATTTCATGTCCTCGCCTGCCATAAGTACGCCGTCGAGCGGAAATGTGACAGCGCAAATCATGACTATGAGTCCAGTTTCGAAGCACGCGAGCATGCCATAAAATTGCACTTCAGGATCGGCAGTGAACATTGGCATTGAAAAGTAGCCCATTATGAACTGGAAAAAGATTAAAGGTATGCCTGTCATTAGTGCGATTTGCAAAATGCGGTTGACCAGTGCCTGAATGCGTTTCTCGTCCTTTTTGCCTATCGCTTCGGCGATTAAAGTTTGTGCGGCTATTGCGAGTGCATCGAGTGTGAGCAACCCAAACAGCCATATCGATTCGACTACTTGCATCGCTGCCAACGCCACGCTTCCAAAATATATGCTTACTGCGTTTAGGAACACAATCGTCGCCCATAGACAAAGTGAGCGTATGAACAGCGGAATACCTGTCGAAAGCGTGGTTGCAAACCCTGACCAACTTGGCATAATGCCGACTTTCTCATGCAAAATGTGACGCATAACTGCGATTAACAGTGCGATTCCACCCAAAACTTGCGCTACTAATGTGCCAAGCGCGCTGCCCTTTATGCCTAGGTCCAAACCGTAGACGAAATAGAAGTTGAGCACGATGTTTACCCCGCTCATCACGATCGACACGAAGGTCGAGAACCTGACGCGTTGCATTCCGCGCAAAACTCCATTACACGCGAACGATATCAGCACAAAAGGCACTTTCCACGATATGGTTTTCAAGTATGTGTATGCATATTCGCCTGCTTCGAGCGCACTTTGTTCATGCGTTGTGGACAGAAATGCGTTGATAATTTCGTCAGTAAAGAAGTACAATAATGTCCAAATGACTATGCCGATTCCGACTGCGAGCCAAATCGAATCAAGTCCCAACCGCATTGCGCGTTTTTTGTCGCCCAACCCCAAACTTATCGAAACTGCCGATATTGTCGCAAAACCTAGGAACATAAAAACTTCCGTAATCGCCGAAATCAGGGAAGCACCGAGCGCGAGTCCCGCTAATTGCTGCGTGCCAAGATGACCCACAATCGCCGTGTCGACGATGTAGAAAAGCGGGTAGACCAAAAGACTCGCAGCGCTCGGAAGCCAGATTGCGAGAATCGATTTGTCATACTTGCTCTTTTTCAGAGCCGATTTTATAAAAGACACTCTTAAAAGTGTACCACTGGCAGATTTGGAATGCAAGAATTTGTAACAAATCGTTAACACAACTTATACCCCCCACTTGTCATCCCGCAAGTGAATGCGATGCGGGATCTGCATCAGCAAGGAGCACTCTTAGTGCCGCGCAATACTCCTATTCTGAATTCCGCACACTCCACCTCTGAATTCTGTGAAGGAGAACGCGGATGAGCGTTCGACCCTCTGGAATCTTAAAACAACCCGTGAGCGCAACGCGCGAACTCCTACCAACAGTTATTAACTGTTCGTTATTAACTATTAACTCACATCCATTACTCATTACTCATTACTCATTACTCATTATTCCTTACTCATTACTCATTATTAACTATTAACTATTCGTTATTAACTAGTCTCATTACTCATTATTAACTGGCGCGTTGCGATTAATTATTAACTGCGCGATAGCGCAAAGCGCGAATTCCGTCATGTACTCAGATTTCGTGCCGCGCGTTTCACGCGCTACCCAGATAACAGGCGCAGTGAGCCGAATACTGTTAAATGTTACAGATTAATTTGCACTGCATTAAAAAGTGTGTATAATATTAATTGCATATTTATTTTGTGAGGTGAAATGAATGCAAAAAGATTAGTAATCGTAGAATCTCCGGCGAAGGCAAAGAAAATCGCAAGTTATTTGGGGAAAGATTATTTGGTGACGGCGAGCATCGGGCATGTTCGTGATCTCGCCAAGCCTTCTGAACTTCCTGACAAGCTCAAACAATCGGGCTACAAGAAGTTTGGAATAGACATTGATAATGGTTTCATTCCATACTATGTCACGTACAGCGACAAGAAGAAGGTGATAAATGAGATACGTAAGCAGTTGAAAGATGCGGACGAACTGTATTTAGCGACTGACGAGGATCGCGAAGGTGAGGCGATAGCGTGGCATCTAATTGATGTTTTGCAACCAAAAGTGCCTGTTAAACGCATGGTTTTCCATGAAATAACAAAAGACGCGATTGATGAGTCTCTAAAAAACACGCGCGATTTGGACACGAATCTAGTCGATGCGCAAGAAACTAGGCGCATTTTGGACAGGTTATATGGCTATGAACTCTCTCCTTTGCTGTGGAAATCGATTAAAGTTGGACTTTCAGCAGGTCGCGTGCAATCTGCTGCACTTAGGTTGTTGGTCGAAAAAGAAGAAGAGCGAATGAACTTTGTTTCCGCAACTTATGTCGATTTTGATGCTATTTTTACAAAAGATGGCAAAAAGCCGAAGTTTTTGACGAAGTTGAAGTCTGTAAATGGCATTAGAATTGCGGAATCGAAGGATTTCAACGAAGATGGCGAGTTGAGCACGAAATCTGCTACGATTTTGGACGATGAAAATGCGGAAGCGTTGTTGCCAGATTTAGAAAAGGCTGCTTACAAGGTAAAATCAGTTACCACGAAACCATATAAGCGAACTCCTTATCCTCCATTTACCACTTCTACGTTGCAACAAGCGGCGAGTACACGCTTGCACTTGTCATCAGCACAAACGATGCGAACAGCACAAACGCTCTATGAAAATGGTTACATCACATACATGCGTACGGATTCTGTTTCACTCTCTAGCGAGGCAATTACTGCTGCTAGGGACGCGGTCGTCAAAACAAAAGGAGAAGAGTTTCTATCCGCAAAGCCGAAACAATATGCGACCAAATCGAAAGGCGCACAGGAAGCTCACGAGGCGATTCGCCCTGCTGGCAAGGAGTTTACGCCACCTAGTAAGTTGAAAAAAGTATTAAATCAAGCAGAGTTTTCACTTTATTCACTAATTTATTCCCGCACTTTAGCTTCACAAATGGCTGATCAACAAGGTTTAACGACTACTTTAATCATCGAAACTGATGGTTTGCAATCCAAAGTCAAAATTGATAAAAAACTCGTAAAATCGGCGGAATTTGCAGCAGGAGGCACGATTATTACATTTGAAGGCTTTTCTGCAATCTACACTTTCAAATCCAATGATGCAGACAACGAATTTCCTGCACTCTCTGATGGTGATAAAGTAGAATTGGACACAATAAGTTTCGAATCTATGCAAACAAAACCGCCACATCGCTATTCAGAGGCAGGTTTAATCAAAAAACTTGAGGAATTAGGCATCGGCAGACCATCGACTTATGCATCCACGATTCAGACGATTATTAATCGCGGTTACACTAAAAAACGTGGATTAACACTCGTCCCGACTTACCTTGCGTTTCCAGTAATTAGGCTGCTCAGAAAGAACTTTCCAGCATATTTGGAGTATGAATTTACGGCGAAAATGGAGGAAGACTTAGATAAAATCGCGGAAGGCAAAGAAAATCGCACCGAATGGCTGAAAGGGTTTTATAGCGAGGAGGATGGATTGCGTCGTGTTTTGTTGGATTATATCGAAACCGATCCGCGCACGATTAATACGTTTGACTTGGGTGAAGGATATAGCATTCGCATTGGGCAGTATGGTCCATTTATTGAAAAAGTCGATAAAAGTGGCAAAAGATTAGCGACTGGCTCGATTCCTGAGGATCTTGACCCATCGGAACTGACCCTTGATGCTGCTAAAAAGATTATTGAATCTAAGCCTGAAGATTCTGATCGCAGATTACTTGGAGTAAATCCTGCAACTAAAGGTGAAGTTTTTGTCACGATTGGCAAGTTTGGACCATACATCCAAGAAGTCGAAGCCGTTCCAGAGAAAGACGCAGATGGGAAAACACTTCCGCCGAAACGCAAAAATGCTCCACTGCTTTCTGGTGCCACTTATACCGATGTCACATTTGAAAGTGCATTAAAATCGCTATTATTGCCAAAGAAAGTCGGCAAAACGGAGGAAGGCGTCGAAATAGTTGCGCAAAAAGGCAGATTCGGTCCATACATTTCAAGTGGTAAAGATACGAGGTCATTGATTAGAGACGATGAAATCTTTACGATTACGGAGGAAGAGGCTAGAAAATTGCTTTCAACACCAAAAGCGTCACGTTTTGGCAAAAATGCAGCAGGCGATGCCGAACCTCCAATGCGCGTGATTGGTAAAGATCCTGAAACTGGTGACGAAATAGTGGTAAAAAGTGGTAGATTTGGTGCATATTTGACTGATGGCAAGGTAAATAGGTCGATTCCATCAGGCGAAACTCCAGAGAAAATCACTCCCAAGAGGGCATTCCAGCTCATGAAAGAAAAACGCGCTGCAGGACCTACGAAACGGACACGCACTAGGGCAAGACGGAGGTAAATAAAAGAACTATGTTTATTACGTTTGAGGGAATTGATGCGTCTGGCAAATCTACGCAAGCCACTTTATTGGCAAAAGAGTTGGAGGAAAGAGAGTTTGACGTTTTGTTAACAAAAGAGCCAGGTGGCACTGAACTTGGCAAAACTGTTCGCAATCTTGTGCTTCACGGTGAGAAAATATCGCCTAGAACTGAAGCGTTACTTTTTTTGGCGGACAAAGCGGAGCACGTGGATTCGCTGATTTTGCCTGCTTTGAAAGAAGGAAAAATCGTAATTTCGGACAGATATTTGGATTCGAGTATAGCGTATCAGGCTGCGGGCAGGCATTTTGTGGATTTTGACTATGAATCACTCGGCAACTGGGCGATTGACAATGTTCAACCTGATGTCACATTTTTTATTGACATCGACCCAAGCGTTTCGTTCGCTAGAATGTTAGGTAAGCATGACAAACTAGAAAATGAAGGCGTCGGATTTCAGAGAATAGCGCGTTATGCATACTTGGAAATCGCCAAAAAACACAGAAACCGCTTTATCATAATCGATGCAAATGGCAAATCGGTCGATGAGCTGCATGCGGAGATTTCAGAGATTACACTCAAAAAACTAGGCGATAGAAAATGAGCGCAAAAGTATTCGATGCATTAGTTGGGCAATCAGACGCTATTGATGTGTTACAAAATGTGCTTGACAATAGGGAACATTTGGTACAATCGTGGTTATTTACAGGACCACAAGGCTCTGGAAGATCCGTACTCGCAAGAGCATTCGCGGCGGCGATTGAGTGCGAAAATGGAGGTTGCAGAAATTGTAGCACTTGCAAAACCGTTATGAATGATCAAAACCCTGATGTGACAGTAATTTTGCCTAAGGAAAGCGTCATAAAAGTGCAGGAAACGCGCGAGATTATAAAACTTGCTGATAAATTCCCAAATGCACTCAAAAAACGCATTATTATCATCGAAGATGCCGACAGAATGAACGACGCGAGTTTTAATTCCCTGCTCAAATCCATAGAAGAACCTCCAGAAAACACTATTTGGATTCTACTTGCGCCCACTTTGGAGTCAATCATCGCGACTATTCGTTCTCGTTGTCAAAAAGTCCAGTTAAAACTGCCTAACATTAGGGACATCGCACAATATTTAATCAAAGAAACTGGCGTTGACGCAACTTTAGCAGAAAAAGCCGCAAGACTTTCGCGTGGACACATCGGAATTGCAAAACGTTATGTGACAAACTCAGATGAACTGGCAGAACGCGAACAAGTTACGCGCGACGTCCTCGCATTGAGTGACGCAGTTTCTGGCTATTTGCTTGCTCAAACAGTCGTCGAAAAATCAAAACAATACACTTCCAGTGCTGAACAGTCCACAAAACGTCAAGCAACTGATTTTATTGATGACTATCTGCAAAGTGTCATGACAGTTTACACTGACATCGCGAAACTTCAAGCCAGAAACGCAGAATCAATAGTAAACGCGCAAAACCTGAAAGAACTCCAACATCTAGCCAAAAACACTTCTGTAGACTCTAACTTACGTTGCATTAACGCAATTCAAACCGCACGTCGCAGACTATTTGTAAATGTAAAACTAGAAGTCCTGCTCGAGGCACTGTTTTCAAACTTAAACTAACAACATCCGCTGTTTTTGACTCCGCACAGTACTTCACCTCAGAATTTAGCACCGCGAGTGAAATGAGCGTGATGCGGAATCTTAAGAATCGTATGAGCCGTTAGGCTAAAGCCTTTTAATCGCATTGCTACGCAATACTTTAATTAAGATTCCGCATCTACGTGCGGGGTTCTGAGTGGGAGTAGTGCGGGGTTCTGAGGTGGAGTTGCGCTAGGATCTGAGTCTTACCTTGTCATCCCCATAGTTAAGAGAATACTCTTATGTAATTCTCTCCAATCTTGTCGCACAGGTCACTCAGTGGAATGTCAAGTACTTCTGCCATTTTGGGCACAATGTAGCCTGCCATATATGGCGCATTTGGTGAACCGCGATATGGCAGTGGCGCCAAAAATGGAGTGTCGGTTTCGCATAAAATGCGGTCTAATGGCGTGATACTGAGTGCTTTCCGCAGGTGCTCGTTTGCGTTGAAAGTGATTGTTCCTGAAAAGGAAAGATAAAAACCTCGTTTAATGCACTCTGCGGCAAATTCAGTGTCTCCTGAAAAACTGTGTAATATTACGCGTTCAGGTGCATGAACTCTGTCTAAAACTTCCAAAACTTCGCTGTGCGCTTCGCGATCATGGATTTGGAGTGCAAGATTGAGTTCTTTTGCTATCTGAATGTGTGCTTCAAAAGACTTTATTTGTGCAGAAATTCCAGCATCAGCAGTTCTGAAAAAGTCCAATCCTGTTTCACCGACTGCTTTAATCTTAGGTGTAGATTTTATTACATCAAAGGTTTGTTGGAGCGCGTCATCGAGAGAAACTGCATGCCAAGGCATAACTTTTGGTTCTAAACCGTCGGGCGCAATATCTCTAATACCAGCGTGAAGTGCGCTTTCTATTGGGTGGATAGCAGCAGCGCCAATTAAACTTGGGTTTTCGTGAAGCACAGTAGGCAATGCTAAAATACCTGATAATTCACATGCGCATTCTGTAATGTATTTTACATTCGCAGCATCAGATTTTTCTATCACTTCCGCATATGACAGTTTCTGAATTTCATCAAACCCTTTTTCTACGTTTCGCCTGCTCATCGGCTCAATATAATCATTAATCATGCCAATATGTGCATGCGAATCACACACTGCACTAGGCAACTTGGGCGGAACTTGACCCCAATCGACAGCCCTCGCCTTCTTCTTTTTGGACATTTTCCCTCACTTTCTAAACTTCCATTCGCCACTATCTCCAACTTGATTGAAGAATCTAAACCTGCGTGTTTTGGCGTTAACGTGCATTCATCACAGTTTTAGTGTAATATATTACTATGCAATATTCTACACTGGAAATAGCGGCGTTTGCAACTGTCTTAATGCCGCATGCCTCTTTTGACGCTGTGCAAAAGGTAAGAAGTGCTACTTCAGCAGCGGAAATAGTGCTTGTAAAAGATGATGGGACTAGGTTGCTGGCGACGCTTGCCAAAAAAGATAGTGCCGATGCTAGTAAGTTACTGCGCGATACTGAAAATTTGCGCGAGTTAAATAAGCACATTAGAGAAAATATACTTGCATTTTCGATTCCGAAAGTTATAGTATCTGGTGAGTTAGGCGATGTCATAATGACTATTTATACTTGTCCACTTGGCAAGGCTATTCGTTTTGTCGACTTGTCCGATATTCAAGCACGTTCAATAGGCACTGCGATTGCATCACTGCATTCATTTGACACTTCTCTATTATCAGAACTTATGCTCGACAGAATCGATGCTCAGCAAGTCAGGAGGCAGGCAATCACAGAACTTGACGAAATGAATACGACTGGGCTTTTGAGTGAGTATTTGTATAAACACTTCATGGATTCGCTCGAGGAGACAGATATGTTCAAATTTACTACACTTTTGTCACACAACGCACTTCGCGATTCGGCGGTTTTGTTTAATGGCGATGCCGTAAATTACGTAGTCAATTTTTCCAGACTGTGCGTTCAGGATCCTGCGACTGATTTGGCGAGTGTTTCGGGCTATTTGTTTCAAGATTACAAGACTGAACTGTTCGAAGCGTACAGAAAAGCGCGTAATGTGGAGGATATTTACTTAGAAAAACGCACGAAGTTTTATGAGGAATTCAATCTAGTGCGTTGGTTTTTGAACCGTTACCGTTCAGGCAATCAAGATCAAATTTCAACTGGAGTACAGGCGTTAGCAGGACTTGAAGACAATATACAACGGTTGAAGGAATATGAAAAGGGCAGCAGATTGCACCAATTCTCAATTTTACAAGACATGTTGCCGACTATAAAAATCGACAGCGCAGATGCCAGCGCACTTTCCGATATTGAAACTCAAGCAGTCGACGCCGAAGCTGTCGCAAACAGAGGTAGTTAATCGCTGTTAAAGGTATTTGCATCGCCATGCCCCTGGGTGCACGAAAAATGGCATTCGCATTTTGCGCTATCGCGCAGTTAATAATTAATCGCAACGCGCCAGTTAATAGTTGCGCTCGGCTACGCCTCGCAAGGAATCGGCATTCGCTTTCGCGAATACTTTTATTGCTCGCGCTTACGCGCTTCGCGTTTGAAACGGAGTTCGGCTTACGCCTCACGCTTTGACGTGCTCGCTTCGCTCGCGGGAATCGGAATTCGCTTTCGCGAATACTTTGATAGCACTGCGTCAGCGTGCGCTTCGCGCCCGCTGGGGTTGTGCATTGCTACCGCACGCGTGGTGCACTTTCCCCTACTTGTCATCTGGGTAGCGTGAATGAAGTGAGCGCGACACGGGATCTGGCTTCTTAGTACGTAACGTACTTTCTTGCTAATCACAGATCCCGCATCGCTTCGCTTGCCAGATGACAAGTGGGTACTCAGAACCCCGCACTACTCCACCTCAGAATTCCGCACGTAGATGCGGAATCTTAAAACTAGTGTGAGCGCACGCGAACACCATTAAATACATTCGCTTTGCTCATAGGGTCAAATGGGGTCAAATGCTCATTCGCATTTTCCTTCGCATTTTCCTCCATTTCAAGATTCCGCATCACGTTACGCCCCCCCCCCCCCCCCTGGGCTGGGTCGAATGCTCATTCGCCTGGGGTCAAACGCTCAATCGCGTTTTCCTTTACGGAATTCAGAATAGAAGTACTGCGTGGCATTAAGAGTATTTCTTTGCTACGTACAAAACGGAGAAGGTACTGCTCGCTACGTACAAAACGGGGTTCGCATACGCTCACACTCTAATCCCGCAACACACAAAACAACTTCGCTACTCGCTTGTTGTTTTTTATGTTGCGCTAAGGCTTGGCTTGTCTGAGCCTTGCCAAGCCACTCTGCTGCAGAGTAACTCTTAAACAAAAAGTCACTTCACAGCAGAGGCTTGGATTTTTCATACTGAAAAATCCAAGCAATGCGCAAGTATTGTTGCGCCGTAGGCGAAACCATACGCCAGCGCTGTTAGAGTATGAATAAAATGAATTCCTTATCAAACGCGGTGCGTGAAGCGCAGCGCAATGAAAGCATTCGCAACGCGAATTCCGATTCCCAATTATTCATTATTAACTATTAACTATTAACT
Source organism: Candidatus Nutricula glyptotermitis (assembly GCA_031263495.1). GTDB lineage: Bacteria > Actinomycetota > Actinomycetes > Actinomycetales > Bifidobacteriaceae > Nutricula > Nutricula glyptotermitis. The sequence goes on along the minus strand of JAISFQ010000009.1, from coordinate 5,449 downwards.
AAACTCATTATTCCTTACTCCTTATTCATAATTAACTATTAACTATTAACTAAACTCATTATTCCTTACTCCTTATTCAAACTTTGCATACCAACCGCCAGTATGCTATAATTAAAAAGTACCACTATTCAGGTAGCGCACTGTGGAGTGTGCATGAATTAAAGGAGGGACAATAATGTCAACAAAAAGTGATGGACCGAAGACGGTTGCCAAGATTATTGATGTTGCGAGCAGGCTGTTTGCCGAAAAAGGCTATGAACACACTGCGGTGCATGATATAGCGGATGAAATGGGGATGAGCAAAGGCGCGATATTTCACCATTTCGCCACAAAGGAGGACATCGTGGAAGCGGTCATAGATGAGCACAGAAAAAGGCTTATATCGGCTGCTGAGACGGTTGCAAATGACAAAAGCATTCCAGTATCTGAGCGTCTCGTGCGAACTGCTGCGACGTTGCAAGTGAAAGATGATGCTGGTTTACAAATGGTCGAACACCTGCATAAACCGCAAAATGAGCTTTTGCATGCTAGGCTTGAACGCGTACTTCTAAGTGACGCGACGCCTATTTTGGCTGAGATTGTGCGTGAAGGCGTTCAGCAGGGTGTATTTGACACGCCATACCCAGAAGAAGCAGTTGAGGCGATTTTGAGTTACAGTAATAGCGCATTCGATGCCAATCGCATAGTGCTTTTCAATACGCATGCTTTGCGCGAAAAAGCCAAAAGTTTCATCTGGATGATGGAGCGATTACTTGGTGCAAAAGAAGGCAGTTTGCATGGCATTAAGCGCATGTTCAGGGGACTTTAACAGTTAATAGTTAATCGCTCCGCTCAATTAATAGTTAATAATTAGTAAGGAGTAATGAGTAATTGATTCGGAGTTAGCACACTACGCATGCTATTCTCATCTAGGTGGCGCACGAAGCACGCGACACGGGATTTAAAATTACCGTGCACATGTTTCGTTCTCGCTCACACTCCCACTCCGAATTCCGCACTACTCCCACTCAGAACCCCGCACTCCGATGCGGGGTCTTGAAAGGAGAATGCGAATGAGCATTCGACCCTATTGCGTAGCAATTCGATTAAAGGCATTCGCTATTGCTCATACTTTTATTTTAAGATTCAGCATCACGCTACGCTTCGTTCCTCGGTGCTAAATTCTGAGTAGAAGTACTGCTTGCTACGTACAAATCGGAGTTCGCTTACGCTCACACTCTCACTCCGCAACTTTCAAAACAACTTCGCTTACGCTCGTTCTTTTGAAAAGTTGCGCTTAGGCTTGGCTTGCCTATGGCAAGCCAAGCCACTCTTAAGCAATGTAACTCTTAAACAAAAAAGTAACTTCACAGCAGAGGCTTGGATTTTTCACATTGAAAAATCCAAGCAATGCGAACGTGAAACGTGAGCAATAAAAGTATTCGCAACGCGAATGCCGATTCCCGCGAGCGGAGCGAGCAATCAAAGCATGAATGAAATGAATTCCTTTAATCGCATTGCTACGCTCTTTGTCATCCTCAACGGAGCAAAGTGAAGTGCCCGAGGATCTTAATCAAAAGTATCGGCGTTAGCCGATTCCATGAAACATTAATAATGTTGCTAGTTTATTAATCTTTATGGAGTTCGCTTACGCTCACACATATTGTAAGATCCCCAGACATCGAGATAAATCTCGATTGCTAGATGACAAGAAGTACTCGTAATGCCATGCAGTACTTCTACTCTGAATTCCGCACCGTGAGCATAGCGAACGAGATGCGGAATCTTAAAACTAGTATGAGCGAAAGCGAATTCCGATTCCCAATTATTAACTATTAACTGTTAACTATTAACTAAACTCCTTATTCCTTACTCATTACTCATTACTCCTTACTCACTACTCACTACTCATTAATTTGACCGACCGACCGCCGGTATGTTATACTTTTAAAAGTGCTTTTTTGTAAAAGGCATTGTAGTAAGTAATTAGGAGGGTTGATATGGGATCAATCATTGAGGCGCGAGCCTTGAGTAAAACGTTCGGCGATAGGGAGGTAATATGTGATTGCAATTTATCCGTCCGAGCAGGGGAAATATACGGTTTCTTGGGTGCGAATGGTGCTGGAAAAACGACCGTATTGAAACTGATATGCACGCTGTTGCGACCGACTTCTGGGAAGATAGAAGTTGATGGGCTGAATGCCGTAACATACCGACGGTCGGTGCTAATGAAGATTGGCAGTATTATTGAAGTGCCAGTCTTTTATGAGCATTTGTCTGCTACGGAAAACTTGCGGATTCATTTGGCGTATCTTGGTTTGGAAGGTAAGGCAGATATCGCTGAAACGCTAGAACGAGTTGGTTTGCCCAGCACTGGTAGTCAAAAAGTGGCGACATTTTCGCTTGGAATGCGTCAGCGACTTGGGATAGCGCGCGCAATCATACATAAGCCCAAAATACTGCTGTTGGACGAGCCGATTAATGGTCTTGACCCTGTTGGCATACGTGAAGTGCGCGAGTTGTTGCTGTCTCTTGCGCATGATGACGGCGTGACTGTTATGATTTCGAGCCACATTATCAGCGAGATTGAGCACATTGCGGATACTGTCGGCATTATCGCTGGTGGGAGTGTGATTCGCGAAACCAGTATGCATGCGCTCAGGGCTGAAAGTGGTGGCAATTTTGAAGATTACCTGATTAACCTGATGAGCGGAGGTGTTGATAATGCGTAAATTAATAGCGCTTGAACTGGCGAAAAACAATATTCGCATATATTTAATAGCGGTTGCAGTAATAACCGTAGTAATGGTCGGATTTACGTATTTTTATGCGTCGGTGCCATATATGTCAAATGATGAGGAGTTTATGGATTATTCAAGCATTTTTGTGCTGGTCTCGATGTTGATTACTGTATCGTTTTGCATACTGTCTGCTGTGATGTTATCTAAGTTTATAGTGGAGGAATATACAGGTAATCGCGCGATTTTGCTGTTTTCGTACCCCGTCAGTAGGCGGAAAATATTGGCTGCGAAACTGATTTTCGTTTTGGCGTTTACTTTCGTTGGACTTATAGTCAGCAGTTTCGTGACGTTTTCGATATTTGGGGCGATAGAGCATTTTGCGCCGATTGTGCACATTGGCGTTTTTGCGGAAGCACTTGCTCAGGTAATGAAGTTTGTGCTGATTGAATCGCTGTTGGCAATGGCAATCGCCGTGATTGCGTTGTTCTTTGGGTTTTTGAAGGCATCGATTCCAGTTACGATTGTTGCGTCGATCATACTTTGCGCACTCGCGTCGAGTCTCAGCAACCTCGCGATGAACGCGCTTCAACCGATTGCTACTGTTCCGCCGATGCTAGTTGCCGTGGTTTCGCCGCTGTTAGTCGCTACTTTGCTGGTGGTTGTGCTTATGCGGAAGGTTGAGGGGATGGAAGTTTAGGGGATAATGAGTAATGAGTAATTAGTAAGGAGTAATGAGTAATGGAATTAGAGTTCATGTTTCGCGCTCACGATTAATTATGAGCGACGTAGTCGCGAATTCCGAATCCCATTACTCCTTACTCATTAGCGAGCGCGAAGCGCGAGCGTTCATTACTCATTATTGATGCTCATTATTAACATAATCCGGCACATCTTTATCAAGCCGCCAAACAGAAGGTGTGAAGCGGACGGCGAGTGCGAAAATCAAAGTCGTTACGCCGACTGCTGTGAATACAGTTTCGATGCCGATTACGTCAACTACTGGACCTACGAGCGCCAAGCCAATCGGACCTGAAATCATAGTAATTGAACTTGCAACACCATTAACCGCACCAAGTTTTTCGGGCGGATATTTGCTCTGCATAATCGCACTAAATGGCACGTCAAGCCCAGTTACGACGAGTCCTGAAACTCCCATTAGCACTATGTAAACAGCGAAACCAGTGAAATCTTGTGGTAAAAATGCAATTGGAATGGAGAGTAGCCCGAAAAGTATTGTGCAAACGAGCATCATAATCATGCGGTTTTTGCCTGCTCCGCGCGCTCCAATAATGAACGAACCAGTAATTGTGCCGACTGACCATATGATTTCTGCGATTCCGACTTGCTGAAACGATCCGTTGAAATAGTCAGTAATGAGCAGTGGAAACAGTGGGCCGATTGTCATTTCAAAAATATGCCATACTGCGACGTAGATAAGCAGATAATAAATGCCTTTGTGCATTCTGAGCAGGTGCAATCCCTCTTTCGCGTCCTTTATAAAATGTGGCGCAGTTTTGGTTTTGAATGATGGTATATTCGCAATCACTGTGCAGAGAGTGCCGATTATCGCGCCCAAAATGTCAAACGAAATGATAACGTACAGTGGTAAAATATCGAACACAGCAGCGGCAAATGCAGGCGCAATCAGAAAACTTACGTAATTAATCATAGCCGTCTGACCTGCTGCTTTCGTAATATAATCACTAGGCACAATCGTTGGGTTTATCGACGAGACAGTAGGCGATTGAAATGCGCTCGCAAGTCCTCGCAGAAACAGCATAATGAATATAAGTTCAAGCGGTATATTGGAAAAATAGCCTACAACCATCAGCACCACCGCAAGCACGGCAAGCACCAAATCAGGTGCGATGAGCAGGAACTTCTTGTTCATTCTGTCGACAAGCGGACCTACGAATGGCATAAGCAGAATCATCGGCAACATGTATACAAGTTGGGTCATAGAAAGCATAGTCGCGCTACTCGTCTCTCGAACGACTTGCCAAACTAGGGCAAAATCGACGACAGCCGACGTAATCTTGGTCACAAATTGACCAGTTCTGAACACATAAAAGTTCGCACGCCATTTGTTAGTCGTAAAATCTAACGCGTTTTTCATGTATTTGGGCTCGGCATTTCTATCGGTGTGCCCCCCCCCCCCCCTTAAAACTTGGGGTCTGTTTCGTTTCTGTCATATAAACTCCTTCATTTAATGAGTAATGAGTAATGAGTAAGGAGTAATGGGATTTGGAATTCGCTTCGCTCATAACAATTACTCATTACTAATTACTAACTACTCATTTTTACTAACTACTCATTAATTAAAAAGTTTACACTGTTTCGTGCGCGGTTGCAATAGCCCAATTTCTATAATTATTCATTATTCAGGTACATGAAGTAGTGCCGTCCCATGTCATCTAGGTAGCACACAACCGTGCTTTTTTGTTTGTCGTCCCGCAAAAGTGCGAAGCGCGCGACACGGGATCTGGCTTCTTCGCACGTAACGTACTTTCTCGCTAATCACAGATCCCGCATCGCATTCGCTTGCGGGATGACAAGGTACTGCTCTCGCTCACACTCCACCTCAGAACCCCGCACATACTCCACCCCGCTGAACCCCGCACTCCGATGCGGGGTCTTAAACAGGAGAACGTGAACGGAGGAAAATGCGATTGAGCATTTGACCCAGCGGATGAGCATTTGACCCCGTTCGACCCTATTGCGTAGCAATG
>JAISFQ010000086.1 GCA_031263495.1 Candidatus Nutricula glyptotermitis | reverse complement strand
CATTATCGTTACGTCGGCAAAGAGCACGCAAAAGCGATATATGAGCAGGGCGTGACGCTAGAAGAATACTTAGGCAAAGTTGTCGAGTTTGAAGTGCCAATGGACTTATCGCCTGAGCACGGTGTGGATGGGAGAAGAGTGGGGCGGGATTAGTGGGGAGTTAATAGTTAGTAACGAATAGTTAAATCGCTCATATTTTATACAAAACATGTTTGCAATGTGCATGTGAACTGTATTGTAACATTTTAGTTTGCATTGTAACAAAAAATATGTTATTATTAAAATATGGATGTTACACTTAGTAGAGTGCTTGAAACTCTTGAGAAATTATTGCACAAGAAAGTGGTGTCAAGTAAGATTGCTTTACCTCAATTGACTGCACGCCTTAACTCAAAGTACACATTAACATCAATTAGTATTGGAGACGTTAGTTTTATTTTGGTATTCCCGGAAAAAAATGTTAACTTGAAGTCTATACGTTTTGATTACAGAACTATCTCGAAACTGTCAGATAATAGTTGTGCAATGTATATACATGAGTTAACCACAAGGAAACGAGAGATATTGTTGGAAGATGCTATACCGTTTATTTCCGAAAACAGGCACATTTACTTGCCGTTTTTAGGGTTGGTGTTTTGGAGTAAAACTGAAAGTGAACGAAAACATATAGTTGAGTTTTCATTCCTAACTCAAAAGTTGCTTTTAATGGCAATTTATGGGCGATGGACTTCTAAGAGCATGTCAGAAATTGCTAAAACCTTGAGTGTGAGCAAAATGACCGCAAAACGCTGTTTTGACGAAATCGAATCTCTTGTTCCGGAACTTATTGTTAAAGAAAAACGCGAAAGGATCTTTGTGTTTGAAGGTTCAAAACGCGAGTTATATAATCTTGTCAAACCGCATTTACGTACACCAGTTAAGCGCGAGTTTTCAATTGAAGCACGAGTTACAGGGTACACGTTAAGCGGCGAAAGTGCTCTTGCCACATACACCATGCTAGGTGCGCCACGAGTTCCTGTATATGCTATAACGCCTAGTCAAGCCAGTAAGATATCAGCAAACTATAAGATACGCGAATTTGATGACAGCCTTGCAAAAGCAAGATTTCAAGTAATGGGCTATGCCTTAGAAAACGCTAATCACAACAGCATTGACCCAATTAGTGCGATATTATCGCTAAGAGATGACGATTATGACGATCCTAGAATTGAAGATGCAATAGAAATGATAGAAAGGAGATGCATTTATGATTGGAATTGAAAAGTTCAGTTCACATTTTAAAGGTTATGAGAAGCAATACGCATACTGCGGAGTAAGGTACATAATCACAAACCAATCTCAAAAGTTTCGCGCTTCCACCTAATCGCTCTCATCTTTTAAGCCAAAAAGTTTCAGTTTTGTTAATGCGTGAAATATAATAGCCCCAAATATCACACCACCAGAATTAATAAGAAAAGCGTTCTGCATTGTCGCCCAAGAAAACGAATTCTTTTCTGCAAATACTAATACACTTATTAAACCCACTATTCCGAACAGTACTAAAAATGCATATATAACCCGCTTGTGCTTAATTTTTACACTCGTGCGCACAAAAAACGAAGCCATGCCTTCAATGACTCCTAGTGCGAGAAACACAACAAACGCCACGCTTTCCAAACTCATGTTATTTTATCCTTTGACTGCGGTTTTACCTTAGACTTTTTCGCTCTATCAAGCAATATGTTTGGTATAAAAGTGCTTAGAATAAGTGGCAAGATAAGAAGGATGCTGTACTCTGAGTCAACGAGAAATATGATGCAGAAAAATGCACCGAGATACACCGCAAAACCGACAAGAAAGCCAGCAACGCTGTCCGTTAAGAAACCGAACCTAATTTTTGACTCATTGAGTTTTGCAATATCATCAGAGAATGAAAGCCATTCATTAAGTACTGCGAAAAAAGTTAATACACATGCGGTCAACATTTCCAGCATTATTCACGCTCCATCACTTTTTTGTACAGGTCATCAAACATTTTAACTACTTCTTTGCTTTCGCTTAACGTATGCATATAGCCACTTAAATCAGAATAATCAACCTTAGTTAGAAACTCATCGAAGAAGGTACTGCCACGCATAATATTCGTCGCTTCTGGAACATAAATATTGCCTTTCATTTTCTTATCGTTGAAAAAGAAAAGTATTGGCACTAAATCATCATATTTCGCAATTTGCAATTCATTAGATAAGTATGCATATGTTTTAATGAACTTTCTGTTTATGTCAACAAACTTTCCTGTGTCATGGTCATCATTATATTTTATTTCCAAAAAGTAATGTTGTTTAGTAGCATTATCTTGAAATAGTAAGTCAATGTCGTGATTAAAAGTGTCGCTCATTCCAGCTCTATTCGTTTGAATTTTTTGCAAAAGTTCGTTAAAGTGTTTGTTCTGATATCCATCTGATTCGGTTTGACATTTGGTAATGTAATTGTCAATTAGACGGCTGTTTTCTTGCGATAAAGTAAACTTATTGCTACGTTTTCCAGAATAATGTTCGACAATAGTATACCTTGGCTCGTTACCTACAAGTGTCGTCATTAATATCTCAATAAAGTTGCCAAATTGGATGTTCATTGACTGTAATAGTCCACCAAAAACTCTGTACTTCTTAGGAACAAAGTGAATCTTTCTGCCGTGCTTTTGTGTAAGTAATTTTATTTTCTTAGTACCACAAGATTTGTCAATCATCTTTTCAGCTGTTGATATAATTAACGTTTCAATATCTTTGTTAATCATTTTGCATTCTCCATTTCTTTCGCTACGTACCTTAAACTGTCAATTGGTACTAGTTCTCCGTCGCGTTTTACATAAAAGTACGTCCATCCGTTATAGTTTGCGCGGTTTAGGTACTTTGCCGACATTTTGTGTATTGATAAAGAATCGTAACCATCGGTCACTTTGTCGCCATTTAACAACTTAAATGAATTGTTGCCATGCTTGTCATACAGTGGTTCGTTCTCAAACAGCAATTCCTTTTTAATAAGCTCTGTAAGAGAAACTTTTGGCGGTTTAACATCTAGTGTTCCATTTGCAATTTCATCGTCTACAAACTTGACTTTATCTATTCGCGCGCGTGCTACTTTTGTGTATTTTTCGCTCTTTTCTATGCCTATGAAGTTTCTGCCGAGCATTTTTGCCATTGCGCCTGTCGTTCCTGTTCCGAAAAATGGGTCTAACACTATATCGCCTAATCTTGATGATGATGCTATGACTTTGTACAGCAATTTTTCTGGTTTCTGCGTGCTGTGAACTTTCTTGCCATTTTCATCTTTTAAACGTTCATTACCAATTGCAATGCCGATATTCCAAACGCTTTTATCTTGCTTATCGCCGTTTAGATGCTTCATGGTTTTGTAGTTGAAAGCATACTTTGCGCTCTTTGATTTTGTGCACCATAACATAGTTTCATGTGAGTTTTGAAATCTAGTCCCCATAAAATTCGGAACGGCATTCGGCTTTGACCAGACGACATCGTTAATAATCCAATAGCCTAAGTTTTGCATAATGTAGCCTATTCTATAGATATTTTGAAACGCGCCGATTACCCAAATTGAGCCATCTTTTTTCAGCACTCTTTTACACTCTGTAAGCCATGCTTCACAAAACTCGTCGTATTCCGCATAGCCATTGAATTTATCCCATTCATCCTCAACACCTGCAAACTTTGAACCATCTGTCCGTAACAACTCGCCTTCTGTTTGCATGTAATATGGCGGGTCAGCGAAAATTAAGTCAATCGATTCGGACGGCATTTTTCTCAATTCACCGATACAGTTGCCAACGATAATCGTGTTTAATAAGTCCTTATGCATATAAATATTGTAGCACATTCCGCTAACTGTCGTGGGGCGCTGTCGTGGAGTGCACTTCTCACACATTACCTCGAGTTACCATACTTTACCAACTTGTCCTTAATCTCCTGCAACATTTGTTCAAAAGTTATTATACGGTGCTCAGATTCGTAATTTTTCACTTTTATATCCCTTGTAGTCACCAAATAAATGTTATTTTCTGTTAGTTTATCAATTACATTCACTGAGATTTTTTCATCTACTGTCGCAAGATACATCTCGGATGCTTTAGTGCGTGACATTTCATCACCTACCTCTTGCCAACGCTCTCTAAGTGTAGTTTTTGCAGAGATAAGCACAGAACCACGTTTATTGTCCATGTATTCTATGGCGTTAGGAATCACAACGTCCACAATTTTCGCCAACTTTGCATCTGCAAATACACCAGCACCAATTGAACTCTGAGAATCATAAGGTATTTCAGCACCTTCCAGGACTTTTTCAATAATTAACTCAAACTCTTTTCCTGCTCTTGAGCGACGACTGTTTGTGTTGGACTTAAATAACCAATCGAGTTCTTCAATGTTATCAAATATAAACTCATCAACTGCTTGTTTCTTTTCTCTGTGTAGCGATTGTATCATTACTCTTGAAAACTCTTTTTCTAATCGCTTGTAATGTTTCCAACTTTTTTCGCGCAAAGCCGTAACAATTGTGCTTGCGTTTGTGGCAAAGTAACTTTCGTCACTCTCGTGATAGCCGAGCGACTTAAATGACCACTCCACTAATTCTTTTGGCGTCGGCAGACTTTCAGTTCTATACGACTTCACTTCGTCCTTAAAACTCATTTGACTCCTTGTCAGATTTATACTACAATCTCATTTGACTCCTTGTCAGATTTATACTACAATATTAATAGGACATATTGTCCTTAGTTTGACACAAAAGGAGTAAACATGCACTTTAATAATATTATTATACCACAAAAGTATAGTAAAGCGGACAAGCAACTTGCTCTGCGAGAAAAGCGTATTAGGTTGAACCTTACGCAAAAGCAACTTGCAGACATGATCCGGTTGCAAAAGTACGGAGACAGGACGATACGTAGATGGGAGCGCGGTGAATCGTCGCCATCTGAACTGGTGTTTCATGCAATAATGAACATCCCAGAAATGCCCTCGTTTAAAGACAATTCTAAAAAAGACTGGACTATGATTGATTTGTTCGCAGGAATCGGTGGTACTCGTCTCGGATTCCAATTAACTGAGCGTGTCAAAACTGTTTTTTCAAGCGAATGGGATAAATATGCTGCACAAACATACGAGGCAAATTTTGGCGAACAACCTGCTGGTGATATAACAAAAATTGCTTCTGAAATGATACCTGACCATGATATATTAGTCGGGGGATTCCCTTGTCAAGCATTTTCACAGGCAGGACTTAAAAGGGGGTTTGACGATGTCCGCGGAACTCTATTTTTTGAAGTTGCAAGAATTGTTCAAGATAAGCGACCGAGGGCATTTTTATTGGAAAACGTAAAAAATTTGTTAAGTCACGACAAAGGGAAAACGTTTAAAGTAATAAAACATACACTTGAAGATATGAATTACACAGTATACTCATCCACTTTCAGGGCTAGAGATTTTGGCGTACCGCAGAACCGAGAGCGCGTTTATATTGTCGGTTTTTGCAATAATCAAGTGACAAATGCTGATATGTTTGCAATGCCTATTCCACCAAAAACGAGGACGTGTGTAGGTGAAATATTAGAACATAATGTTTCTGATAAGTTTACAATATCCGATACTTTGTGGAAAGGGCATCAAAGGAGATTAAGAGAACACAAAGCAAAAGGTAACGGATTTGGTTACTCATTGTTTAACGCAAAGTCTGAGTACACAAACACTCTTTCCGCACGATATTATAAAGATGGCAGTGAAATCTTAATCGAGCAAAAAAACAAGAATCCACGAAAAATTACACCTCGCGAAGCCGCAAGATTGCAAGGGTTTCCAGAAGAATACAGAATCGTAGTCAGCGACACGCAAGCATACAAACAATTCGGCAATTCGGTTTGCGTCCCTGTTATAAAAGCAATCGCTGAGCAGATACTAAAAGTTCTTGATGCAAATGGTAAATAAAAAGGGCGAGTTAAAAATACTTTAAGTATTTTCTTTCTCTTCCGCCTCCCGCAACCTTTTCAGCAACTCTCTGTGCTCTTTTTGGGCGCGTGGGTCGGGGATTGGGAGCGAGGCGATTAGGCGTTTGGTGTAGTTGTGCTGGGGATTTTTGATGACTTCATCGGAAGTGCCAGTTTCTAGGAGTTCGCCATTTTGCATGACCATTATGCGGTCTGCGAGTTCATGGACGACGGCAAGATCATGGGTAATGAACAAACAGGCGAAACCGTATGCTTCTTGTAGTTCACGGAAAACATTAAGCACTTTTGCTTGGACCTTGACATCGAGTGCGCTTGTCGGTTCATCTGCGATTAGGAGTTCTGGTTCTAGGGCGAGTGCACGCGCAAAACCTGCACGTTGACGCTGACCGCCAGATAGTTCATGTGGGAAACGTGAGGCATAATCAGCAGATAAGTCAACTTGGTCAAGCAATTCTGCGATATGTTTTTTGGCGTCGTTATAGGATGGATAGCGATTGAAAGTTAGGAGTGGTTCTGCGATGCATTGTCCAATTGTCATAAGTGGATTAAAACTGGTTGCAGGGTCTTGGAAAACGAAGCCGATTTTCTCGCGAATCTTTTTGTACTCCTTGTTTTTGTTGCCTTTTTTGAGTTTCAAGCCCAAGATGTCGATTTCGCCACCACTAATCGGCGTTAAACCGACCAACGCTCTGCCAGTCGTCGTTTTGCCAGAACCAGATTCACCCACTAACCCTAAAACTTCGTCCTTATAGATGCGAAAGTCGATGTTTTTGACCGCGTAAAATGGAGGTTTGCCTAATGAGCCAGGGTAAGTTACTGAAAAATTACTGACCTTAATCAGCGGTTCTGTGCTGTAATCAGGCGGTTTGCCTTTTTCGACCACGCTGTTAATGCGAGGAATCGCAGCCATAAGTTCTTGCGTGTATGGAACTTCCGGATGATAAAAGATTTTATTAACATCCCCAGTTTCGACGACTTTTCCCTTACTCATCACGACCACTTTGTCCGCCAAATCCGCGACAACGCCCATGTTGTGCGTAATTAACAGCACGGACTTCGAAAACTCGTCGCGAATCAAGCGCAAAAGTTCCAAAATCTCCGCCTGAACTGTAACATCAAGCGCAGTCGTCGGTTCGTCCGCGATAATTAGTTCTGGCTCCAAAACGAGTGCCATCGCAATCACGATTCGCTGTTTTTGACCGCCTGAAAACTCGTGCGGATAATAATTGTAACGATTTTCTGCATCGTGAATGCCGACTTTTTTCATGATTTCGATGACTTTCTGCTTGATTTCGGTTTTTGAAAAGTTACCATGAGCACGCAATGCTTCTGCGATCTGCCAGCCGACTGTATAAACGGGGTTCAAAACGCTGGACGGTTCTTGGAAAACCATAGCAGCGCCTGCTCCGCGCACTCTTTGCAACTCATGAGCATCCAAATCTAAAATGCTTTTGTGCACTGTGCCTTCCTGATTCGAAAGCACGATTACGCCTTTTACGGTCGCAGAACTTGGAAGCATCGCCAAAATCGACTGTGATGTCACAGTTTTACCCGAGCCCGATTCGCCTACGATTGCGACGATTTCTTTTGAACCGACATTAAAGTTAATGTCATGAACTGCACTGACCTCGCCTATGTCGGATGCGAACGAGATGCTAAGGTTCTTGATTTCGACTACTTCACTCATGGTTTACCTCCTGATAATAATGAGTAAGGAGTAATGAGTAAGGAGTAATGAGTAAGGAGTAATGAGTAAGGAGTAAGGAGTAATGAGTAAGGAGTAATGAGTAAGGAGTAATGAGTAATGAGTAATTGATTCGGAATTCGCTATCGCTCTGAATTCCTGCGGAGGCAGGAATCTTAATTAATGCATGAGCGTTAGCGAATTCATGTGCTTTTAATGATTCGGAGTTCGGCTGCGCCTCACGTTTTGTTTTAAGATTCCGCATCACGCTCGCTCCGCTCGCTGTGCGGAATTCAGAGTGGGGGTGCGGAACGCTGGGGTAGAATGTCATGTTACTCATGTTCACCCCTGACATTAATGAGTAATTAGTAATGAGTAATGAGTAATTGATTCGGAGTTCGCTTACGCTCATAGTAGTTTTATTCATGATTTGCCTCCGTGACTTGGTCGATTGGGATGGGAGTGATTTCGGTTTCTTCGACTTTGCCTGAACGGCGTTCACGAAGTCTAGGGTCAGATAAGTCATTCAAACTTTCGCCGACTAGCGTTACTCCGAGCACGACCAGCACGATCGCGAGACCTGGGAACATCGCAGTCCACCAAATTCCACCTGTAACATCGCTCATCGCGCGGTTCAAATCGTAACCCCATTCTGCGGCTGCTGTAGGCTCGATTCCGAACCCAAGAAATCCAAGACCTGCAAGTGTCAAAATTGCTTCGGACGAGTTGAGCGTAAAAATGACAGGCAGAGTCCTAGTAGAGTTCCTGAAAATGTGTGAAAACATGATTTTTGGAGTCGAAACGCCTATCGCTTTTGCCGCGTCAACATAAAGTTCGGATTTAATTCTGATGCCTTCAGCACGCACAACTCTAAAATACTGCGGTACGAAAACCACTGTAATCGATATTCCGGATGCTATAATTCCGCCCCACAAACTGCTTTCACCCTTTGAAATCGCGATTGCCATTAAAATTGCGAGCAGTAGTGATGGGAATGAGTAGATTGCGTCTGCCAAAACGACCAAAACTCTGTCCACCCAACCGCCGATGTAGCCTGAAATAAGTCCTAAAAATATGCCGATGAAGATTGAGAAAAGTACTGCTAAAACTATTGCAAGAGCAGCAGTTTGTGCGCCCCAAATCACGCGTGACAAGACATCGAACCCGCCGACAGTCGTGCCTAAAATGTGTCCAGGAGAGCCAGGTTCCAAGCGCGAGCCGAAAAGTTTTCCGTCGCTATCTTTAATTTGATTATAACTGTATGGCGCAAGAACTGGCGCAAAAATGGCGACGATAATGAATATTCCGCACAATAAAAGTCCAGTAATCAACATTGCACGCTGTAAACCGACGCTTTTTCTAAGGTGCGAAACGATTGGTAACCTGTTAAATAAATTCGCGTTATCAGCCATCATACCTCACTCTCGGATCAATAATTGCAGCAATAATATCGACGATAAAGTTAGTTACCGTGACGATAATCGCAATCAGTACGACGATTCCTTGCACAGCGACAAAATCGCGCGCTTTCAGATATTGTGAGAGCATAAAGCCCAAACCTTTCCATTCAAAAGTGGTTTCGGTCAGAACTGCGCCCGCCAGAAGTACGGCAATTTGCATGCCAACGACTGTGATAATCGGAATTAACGCAGGTTTCCATGCGTGTTTTTTGAGCAGGCGAGACTCGTGAACACCGCGACTTCTAGCAGCATCCACGTAAGGAGAATAAAGCGTCGAAATCACATTTGTGCGCACGAGTCTGAGGAAAGTGCCCGCTGTTAGTAGCCCCAGTACAAATGAAGGCAGAATTGCGTGCATTAGTACATCGCCGACTACACTCATGTCTCCCAACTGAAAGGCATCGACGATAAAAATGCCAGTTGGTGTATTTAAATTGTTAAGCATTGCTATTTCATTTCCGACAGTCGCTCTGCCACTTACTGGAAGCCAGCCTAACTGCACGGAAAAGACAAGTTTTGCGAGTAAGCCCATGAAAAATACGGGCGTCGAGTAACAGAAAATCGCGAATATGCGAAGAACTGCGTCTTTTGGCTTGTCGCGGTTGTATGCTGCGATTCTGCCAAGTGGCATACCGATCGTAAACGCCACGATTAATGCATAAATTGCAAGTTCGAGCGTCGCGGTGCCATAAGTCGTAAGCATGCTCATGACGGGCTGATTGTCGGTCAAAGTGTTGCCTAAATTGCCTGTGAGCAGGTTACTCATGTATTCCAAATATTGAACTATCAGTGGGCGATCATAACCGGCTTCCCGAATGCGTACGGCTAATTGCTCAGGTGGCAATCTTCCTCCGAGCGCGGCGGTAATCGGGTCGCCAGTTACTCGCATTACAAAAAATACTACTGATACTAGTATTAATATGGTAGGTATTATTAGAAGAAAGCGGACAGCGACAAACCTCGCAAATCCATTACTGCCCGCTTTTTTTGATTTCATAATAATAGGAGTGGTTTTTTAGTTCTTAGCCAAAAATCCGTACGTAAACTTGAATGATGGATCAAGCGTTCTGTCAGCACCTGTAACTCCTTTTCTAACGATTGCAATTTGCGCACCTTGCAGAAGTGGAAGAGTAGGTAAATCTTTCGCAACTGCTGTTTGCAACTCGCCAATCGTCGCTAGACGTGAAGTTTCATCGGTGTCTGTTTGCTCTTTCACAATCAAATCTTGCACTGTTTTGTTTGAATAATTGTTGTGCAAGAAGCCGTTCTCAACAAAGAATGGTGAGAGATAATTGTCTGCGTCTGGATAATCTGGGAACCAACCGAGTTGATATGCAGGATATGAATCCAAACGTGCCTTATTATAACTTACCCATTCTGTCTGTTGCAAATCGACATTGAACAGCCCAGAACCTTCAAGTTGGCTCTTGATAAGTGCGTACTCATCGCCTGATGACGTGCCATAGTGGTCGCCGTTATACTGAAGTTTCAGTGTGACAGGATATTCAATCTCCGCATCTTCAAGAACTTTCTTTGCTTTATCAACATCAGGTCCACCATTTCCATCGCCATAAAGCTCTTTCAACGGCGTTGTTGCGCCTTGAAAACCTTCAGGAACCACGGAGTAAATCGGTGTATAAGTGTTCTTATATACGCTTTCCGCAATTTCTGTACGATTGACAGTATGCGCAATTGCTTGACGGACAGCCAATGCTTTTGCTGCGTCTGGTGTATCAGTCTTAGCACCATATGGCTGCAAATCCAAGTTAAACACAATGTATCGCTCCTCGCCACCTGGACCTAATACGACCTCAACATTCTCATCTTTACGCAAATCTTCGATGTCAACAGCAGGCAATGACCTGTATGCGACGTCAAGATCGCCATTCTGGATGCCGAGTTTCAAGTTCGATGCATCTGATAAATACTGCACCTGAATCTGCTGAGTGGTCGGCGCGCCCCAAAGTCCACCATAATTTGGATTCGCTTCCATCTCAATCAACTCATTCAACTTGAACGTCTTGATGATATACTGACCGCCGAACGCTTTTGCGTTTACGATCGTGTCCGGATCCGTCAACTTGTCCGCGTCAAAGTGCGCTTTTGGCACGAGTGGACCTGCTGGTGACGATAATACGCTCTCAAACACCACGTCATTCTCGTTCGCTAACTTGAACTCAACAGTCGTTTCATCAACTACTGTCACAGTCTCCAAGTTCTCGAGCAAGGACGCTGGACCGTTCGGATCGTCAATCGCCTTTACCCTGTCAAACGTAAACTTTACGTCCTCGGCAGTAAGCGGACTATCATCTGCCCATTTCAGACCCGACTTCAACTTCACAGTATAAACATCAGGACTCGTAAATGTTCCTGATTCTGCGACGTCAGGCACAATAGCCTTTGCATCGTGATCATAGTTAAACAACATCGGGAACACCTGAATCTGCGTCGTAAATGAACCGTTGTCATACGATCCAGCAGGGTCAAGCGATGTGATCTTGTCGATCGTGCCAATCTTTATCAGACTAGCATCGCCAGCACCGCCATCCGCGCCATCCTTCGTTCCACCGCATGCACTCACGCCGACCGTCAGTGCTACCGCGCAAAACCCCGTAATCGCGATACGCAATGCTTTTTTTGTTATATCTTTCATGATAACCTTCCTTTTCCTTTATACAGCAATTCAAACTACTGTATTACACTCAAGCGTTGAGTGCTTGTGTTAAAAGTTACTAGAATACGAAACCTATTGCAACAGAATACGCGTTCAAAATTGCAAATGTTACATATTTTCGGGCAGTTTTGGCGAAATTGGGGTGATTTTTGAACGTACGTTCAAATTTTAACAATTCTGAGAGTTTTTTAATCGCTACGCGACAGTTAATAGTTAATAATGAGTAATGAATAGTTAATAATTAATAATTAATAATTTGCTCGCGCTTACGCGCTTCGCTTAAGATTCGGAATTCGCCTACGGCTCATGCTTCTATTGCGCTGCGTTTCACGCACCGCGTTTGAATCGGCATT
>JAISFQ010000065.1 GCA_031263495.1 Candidatus Nutricula glyptotermitis | reverse complement strand
GGGGTGCAGAAAAGACGAATTGAAAATTCGGCTTTCGAAGAGTGGGAGGAAAATGTGAAGGAAAACGCGAATGAGCGTTTGACCTCATTTGACCCTGCCTTCCCCCCAATTACTCATTACTCATTACTCATTACTCATTACTCATTACTCATTACTCATTAACAAACTACTCATTACTCATTAACAAACTACTCATTACTCATTAACAAACTACTCATTACTCATTAACAAACTACTCATTACTCATTATTCCTTACTAATTATTCATTAAAACTGTAACAATTCCCCCAATTATTACAAACCGCTTGCATTGAAAATAAAACCGTAGTAAACTTATTAATGTATTCTGCGTTAATGCATTGCACAGGCACACAGCCGAGCGACGCGTGGGCGCGGAATCAGTAAGTCAGGAGCAGCCAATGCTCGATAAAATGGAGGAAAAATGGCAGAAGTATACGAGAGAACGAAACCTCACGTAAACGTGGGCACGATTGGTCACGTCGATCACGGCAAGACCACGCTCACAGCAGCGATTTCCAAGGTGCTGCACGACAAATATCCGGAAGAAAACAAAGGCGTATTCAATTTTGACGATATTGATAAGGCACCGGAGGAGAAGCAGCGCGGTATTACGATTAACATTGCGCACATTGAGTATGAGACGGCAAAACGTCACTACGCGCACGTTGATGCACCAGGTCACGCTGACTATATCAAGAATATGATTACGGGTGCTGCGCAGATGGACGGCGCGATTTTGGTCGTTGCCGCTAACGATGGTCCGATGGCGCAGACGCGTGAGCACGTGCTTTTGGCGCGTCAGGTCGGTGTGCCTAAGTTGATTGTTGCACTGAATAAAGTCGACATGGTCGAAGATGAGGAACTTTTAGAGTTGGTGGAGATGGAAGTTCGCGAACTTTTGTCCTCGCAAGGCTTTGATGGCGACGACGCACCAGTGATCAAGGTTTCGGCTTTGAAGGCACTTGAAGGCGACCCGACGTACGTTAAGGCAGTCGAAGATTTGATGGATGCAGTCGATGATTACATCCCAGAGCCTGTTCGCGATTTGGACAAGCCGTTCTTAATGCCTATTGAGGACGTATTTACTATTACTGGTCGCGGTACAGTTGTTACTGGTCGCGTCGAGCGTGGTAAACTTGCGATCAACTCTGAGGTGGACATCGTCGGTATTCGCGATCCACAAAAGACAGTCGTAACAGGCATCGAGACGTTCCACAAGTCGATGAAAGAAGCGGAAGCGGGCGATAACACTGGTTTGTTATTGCGTGGCACGAAGCGCGAAGATGTTGAGCGTGGACAGGTCGTTATTGCACCTGGTTCGGTCACACCGCACACGCAATTCGAGGCTCAGGTTTACGTTTTGACGAAAGACGAAGGTGGTCGTCACAACCCATTCTTCTCAAACTATCGTCCACAGTTCTATTTCAGAACGACCGATGTGACAGGTGTTATTACACTTCCTGAAGGCACTGAGATGGTCATGCCAGGCGATAATACCGAGATGACAGTTGAACTAATTCAGCCAATCGCTATGGAAGAAGGTCTAGGCTTTGCAATCCGCGAGGGTGGCAGGACTGTCGGTTCCGGCAAAGTCACGAAGATTATCAAGTAGTAAGTGTTAATTAACAATTAATAATGAACGCTCGGCTACGCCTTGCTAATTAATAATTGGTTCGGAGTTCGCTTCGCTCGCGCATTAAGTGTTTGCGAAGCAGTCTCCGATTCCAACTGTTAATTATTAACTATTAATTATTAATTATTAATTATTTTGTTATGCTTAAAAGAAAAGACGTGCCAAAGGTGCACGAAACTGACCAAGCACTCAATGTTCCAAAACTTTTAATGAAGCGCGCGGCAGAGTTCCCTGCTGACGTAGTGATTGAAAGGCAGATTGACGAACAGGGTGAATGGTTTAAAGTGACTTCCGTGGAGTTTTTGAAGGAAGTTACTGCGCTTGCAAAGGGGCTCATTGCGATGGGCTTGGGGCGCGGAGAGACTGTCGCGATTAAGGCGCATTCGTCCTACGAGTGGTCGCTTTTGGACTACGCAATTTGGTTCGCAGGTGGTATCACAGTGCCGATTTACGAAACGAATTCGGACTCACAGACCCAGTACATCTTGAAAAATGCCAGCGTACCGCAGGAGTTCTTTTTCGATGAACCACGCCTTAAAACTTTGGGCGAGATACAATTACTAGGCGTTGAGCAGCGAATCAGTGATTCGGAAAT
Organism: Candidatus Nutricula glyptotermitis; assembly: GCA_031263495.1. Classification (GTDB taxonomy): domain Bacteria; phylum Actinomycetota; class Actinomycetes; order Actinomycetales; family Bifidobacteriaceae; genus Nutricula; species Nutricula glyptotermitis. Next base: position 1,858 of record JAISFQ010000065.1, on the reverse strand, counting down.
CGAACAGCGCGTAAATGCTACGACAGTAAATCATATCGCGACGATTGTCTACACATCAGGCACCACAGGCAAGCCGAAGGGTGCGGAAATCACGCATGGTAACTTTGTTGATACGTTCTACAACATCATGCTGTCAAAAGGCGACGACGCGCTCGCGCCAATTTTCGCGGAGTTTGGTTGCAGAACTGTTTTGTTCCTGCCACTTGCGCATGTTTTGGCGAGAATGGTCGCAGTGCTCGTAATTTCGTCACGCGCGACACTTGGGCATGCGAGTGTTAAGAATCTTTTGCCTGCTGTAGGGTCATTTAAGCCTACATTTTTGCTAACCGTACCGCGTGTATTGGAAAAAGTTTACAACGCGTCCGAGCAGAAAGCGATGACTGGCATTAAGAATAAGATATTTAAGGGCGCGGTAAAATCGGCAATTGACGTGGCTTATAAAACGCAAGAAGGCGTGCAGTTAGCGGGTTTCGACGCGTTAAAGTACAAATTGTTCGACAAACTTATATATTCAAAACTCAAATCTACGCTCGGCGGAAACGTCGTGCACATCGTCTGCGGTGGTGCGCCGATTAGCGAACGCTTGGAATGCTTTTTCCGAGGCGTCGGTTTCACGTTCATCGGCGGTTATGGTTTGACCGAAACAACAGGTCCAATCACTGTAAATGCGCCGCGAAACAACCGCATCGGGTCAGTCGGCTTGATAATTCCTGGTTCAGGCATGAAAATCGCGGACGATAACGAAATATTAGTGCGCGGAACTGGTGTTTCTAGTCGCTACCACAACTCGATGGTGGACGGTGTGAAACGAATATTGCGCATGGGCTGGTTCGCGACAGGCGATTTGGGCTCAATCGACAACGACGGCTTCGTCTACATTACTGGTCGCAAAAAGGAAATCATCGTCACATCAGGTGGCAAAAACGTCATTCCAACTGCGCTTGAGGACGCATTGAACGATGAGCACATGATCATCTCGGGGTCAGTCGCAGTGGGCGATAATAAACCTTACATCGCCGCGCTCGTGACGCTCGAGCCCGACATCTTGAAAGTTTGGCTGAAATCTATCGGTCTGCCCGAAATGGAGATTAGCGAAGCACGCACAAATCCGCGCGTTTTGGAGGAAGTTGTCGCTGCTGTCGCTCGTGCAAACGCATTTTTCTCGCACGCGGAAGGAATCAAAAAGATTTGCATTCTTGACGAAACTTTCGGCGAGGACAACGGTTATCTCACTCCAACTCAGAAAATCAAGCGCGATGTCGTCATGCAAAATTACGGCGACCTAGTTGAGCGCATGTATGCTGGGGAAAAGATGGCATATATTGTTGACACGCGATAGCACTCTCCCCATACCATAGCGCATAAAACGCTTCCCTCTTGTCATCCCGCAAGCGAATGCGATGCGTTTGATTCGGCGTTCGCTTACGCTCACACTAGTTTTAAGATTCCGCATCACGCTGCACTTCGTTTCGCGGTGCGGAATTCAGAGTAGGAGTATTGCGTGGTATTAAGGGTACTGCTTGCTACGTACACAAAGGAGTTCGCTATCGCTCACACTCTAACTCCGCAACACACAAAACAACTTCGCATACGCTTGTTGTTTTTTCTGTTGCGCTAAGGCTTGGCGTGCCTACGGCAAGCCAAGCCACTCTGCTGCAGAGTTACTCTTAAACAAAAAAGTAACTTCACAGCAGAGGCTTGGATTTTTCATATTGAAAAATCCAAGCAATGCGCAACCCTAGCGGACACGAGGCGTTAGCCGAAGTGTACGCTGGGGTTGTGCAATAGAAGTGTGAAGGCGTAGCCTGAACTCCGATTCCCAATTATTAACTATTAATTATTAACTATTAACTATTCG
>JAISFQ010000050.1 GCA_031263495.1 Candidatus Nutricula glyptotermitis | reverse complement strand
GTCCAAGTGAACCCATTACCATTTGACTCAATGCATCTGTGTATTTCATAATTCACCTCAATAATTATTGTAGCATTTTTGGAGTTATGTTTCCAAGACTTTGGGAGTAGAGCCTTAATAATTAATAATTGGGAATCGGAATTCATTTCATTCATGCTTTGATTGCACTGCGCTTTACGCAGTGCGTTTGATTCGGAGTTCGCCCTACGGGCTCACGCTTCTATTGCGCTGGCGTATGGTTTCGCCTACGGCGCAACAATACTTGCGCATTGCTTGGATTTTTCAGTATGAAAAATCCAAGCCTCTGCTGTGAAGTTACTTTTGGACTAAGAGTAACTCTGCAGCAGAGTGGCGTGGGTTGGGGTAGGCAAGCCCAGCCGTTGCGCAACATTTCAAAAGAACGAGCGCAAGCGAAGTTGTTTTGAAAAGTTGCGGTCTAGGAGTGTGAGCACGCGCAGCGTGTGAACTCCGATTCACGCGTAGCGAGAAGTACTCTTAATGCCACTGAGTACTTCATTTCTGAATTCCGCACCGCGAAACGAAGTGTAGCGAGATGCGGAATCTTAAAAATAGCATGAATGAAATGAATGCCTTTAATTGTATTGCTACGCAATACTTTTAATTAAGATTCCGCATCTACGTGCGGAATTCTGAGGTGGAGTGTGAGCGCATGCGAACACTGATTCGTACGTAGCAAGCACTCCCTCCCCCCCCCGTCATCTAGCAAGCGAATGCGCTGCGGGATCTGTGATTAGCGAGAATAAACATACAGCTCTTGAAGGTAAAGTGCGTGTTGAACAGGTGGTATAACCCGGTCAGAGAAAGTATGCTATAATTTACAGTGTAGAGTCGACAAAGAGGAGATGTTATGGCGAAAGTAGCGATATTTGTGTGTAATGGTTCGGAGGATATTGAAACTGTCGCACCAGCGGACATTTTAAGGCGTGCAGGTGCTGAAGTTGATATAGTTACGATTGAGGAAGATCCGATAGTCAATCTTGGGCGAGGAAGTAAATTGCTACCTAACTTGGCTTTGCGCGATGCTAGATTAGATGACTACGATGCATTCGTGATTCCAGGTGGTGATATTTGGGAATTTGAAACTGAAACTGCCGCTCTGCTTCGTGACTTTTTCATTAAGAACTTTGATAACCAAAAGTTGCTATTTGCTGCGATTTGTGCCGCACCGCACATTCTTTACCACTGGGGGTTGCTTGAAAATAAAAAAGTTACCTCATTTCCAGGTATTGAAAAAGAAGCGTTTGAGGCTGAGCACACTGGTAATCGCGTAGAAATTGATGGTAATTTAATTACGGCAAACGGTCCTGGAGCATCGTTTTTATTCGCTCATGCAATCGTTTCCAAACTCTTTGGTAAAGCAAAAGCAGATGAGGTGCTGGAAAATATGCAAGCAGTGCTATAATTATTGTCATAACATTATTATATTTACAACTCATCGTTTTGCAGGCAGTTTATCGTGCATTAATGCAATTTAAGTATATATTTTTCTAACTTACACCATGGTTATGCACGAATTTTCCACACTCAAACATCTTAGAAAAGCGTAAGAGTAATGTTATATATGAAAGAGGGAAAAATGAGTAATTTATATGGAATGGATATAGATAGTGTTGCACAGTTTGAAAGCACGGCGAGGTCGAATCGAGAAAAAGTCGACGCTGTGAGCAAGGATGTTACAAGCAAGGTAAACATATTGGAATGGCTAGGGCCAGATGCGGAAAAGTTTACACTTGAGTGGAACAGTTTGCATAATAAATCACTGTTAGCAGCCACATCAGCACTTACATTGATAGCAGATACTGCAAAACGCGAGAGAGAGGAGCAAATATCGGCAAGTAGTGCTGAAAATCAGAATTTTGCACCTAGCACTGCTTCGGCATCTACGGTAGGCACTGCTCAGCCAATAGTCTCGTCATCAGGCAAATCCGCTGCGACTGCTGCTACAGCACAAGAGAAAGGCACCGCAGCTTCTCAGGCAAAATCCGCGACAGATAGTGGAGTTAATGGGAAAACAGCAGGTGGACTACCTGTTTCTGGCATGACTTCTAAGCAGGCGCAAACTTTTGTTGACGACTATTGGAACAACGAAGAAGACAGTTTGAAATATATAGGTGGAGCATACACGACCAGCCCAGGAGGTAAATTGAGCAATTGCGTCGGATTCACAAACTATTTTATCAACAAATACACTACTCTAACAGGATTTGAGGCAAATAGTGGTCTTTCATCAGGTCACGGCAACCAAATCGCGGACAATATTGTTGCGCGAAATTCAAATGTAAAACTTAGCAATACGCCATCACTTTATTCAGTGTTCAGTTATGAATATAAAGAATATGGGCATACAGGCGTAGTGCTTGCAATTAACGAAACAGAAGGTTATGCTACAGTCGGACAGGCGACTTATTATCCACCTTATGGTGTGAGTACGGAAAACATACCTCTCAGCACATTGACAAATGGTACATATAAATTCGCTGAAATACCGAGTAGTGCATTAAAATAGCCAATGCTTTAAAGGAGTGCTGCGTAAAGTCGTTATAACATACCGACCGCCGGTATGTTATAATATTACAAAACTGTGCCATGCTATGATATTTGTGATTTTCGACTAAACGATGTCTACGACTTTGCGATTTTTGCGCGTAGTAAACTTAACATTACCAGTTGCAAGCGCAAATAGAGTATCGTCTTTACCGATACCCACTTGCTCGCCAGGATGAAAATGTGTGCCACGCTGTCGAACTAAGATTTCGCCTGCATTGACTGCTTGACCACCAAAACGTTTTACACCAAGTCGCTGCGCATTGGAATCGCGCCCATTTCTTGAGGAACTACCTGCTTTTTTGTGTGCCATTGTTACGCCCCTTCTATTGCCAAAACTTTTAAGCGCGTGAGCTGCTGTCTCGCGCCAATTCGCCTAATATAACGCACTTTGTTTTTGAACTTCAATACGTTAATCTTCTTTCCCTGCTCAGAATCGTTAACGATTTCGCAAGAAACCAACACATCTTTTAACTTTTTAGGTTCGACAGTTAATTTGCCATCCTGTTCAAGCAATATTGCAGGCAGGTCAATCTTATCGCCAACAGCACCATCAAGCCTGTTCGCGACAATCGTCCCACCGACGTGCACCTTCTCTTGGTGTCCACCAACTTTTACTACTGCGTAAGTCATTTTACCTCATCTTTCTTTTTTAGCGACTACTTTTACTGTTACGACTGAATCGTTGCATGCAAAAGCGCGCACTAACGCTACATATAAGTTTACTACACTTCAAAACATAATGCAAGCACTTTTGTTAATTGTTACAATTTAAAGACAAGTGTGCACGTGACCTCGCTATTTGTGTATTGCTACCGCGGGCGCGGTTAAGCACGCCTTGTCATCTAGGTAGCGCACGCCAGTGCTTTCTCCACCCTTCCGAACCCCGCACAACTCTCTCTCAGAATTCCGCACTTGATGCGGAATCTTAAAACTAGTGTGAGCGCAAGCGAACACCATTAAACGCATTCGCTATCGCTCATACTCTATTTTAAGATTCCGCATCACGCTACACTTCGTTTCGCGGTGCGGAATTCAGAAATGAAGTACTGCGTGGCATTAAGAGAACTCCTCGTTACGTACGAATCGGAGTTCACACGCTACGCATGCTCACACTTTTACTCCGCAACATACAAAACAACTTCGCTGCGCTTGTTGTTGTGTATGTTGCGCTAAGGCTTGGCTTGCCGTAGGCAAGCCAAGCCACTCTGCTGCAGAGTTGCTTTTTGTACAAAAGTAGCTTTACAGCAGAGGCTTGGATTTTTCAGTATGAAAAATCCAAGCAATGCGCAAGTATTGTTGCGCCGTAGGCGAAACCATACGCCAGCGCTATTAAAGTATGAGCCGTTAGGCGAATTCAGATTCTTGCGAGCGAAGCGAGCAATCAGAGCATGAGCGAAAGCGAATTCCTATTCTTTTGTCATCCCGTAGCGCGTGAAACGCGCGACACGGGATCTGGCTTCTTAAAAGTTGACGTACATTCTGGGGTGATGCAGATCCCTCATCGCTTTCGCTTGCTAGATGACAAGGGTGGCAATGCTACGTGCTGTTGGATAACAAGGTAACTTCGCGCTACGTACGAATCGGAGTTCGCTACCGCTCACGCTTTTACTCCGCAACACACAAAACAACTTTGAACCGCCCTACTGTTGATATAGAGTTACGTCTGTGCTATAATTATAAGGTAAGGAGGTTCTGATGAAGAACAAAGATGAAGTGTTTACAAAGGTAAACAAAAGTCCCGGGTAAGTATCCGGCAGAAATAAAGAGTGAGGCTATTGATATGTTTATGCTTTACTCGCCCTGAAACATAAATCTAGGGTTGATTGTGCTAAGAATATAGCAACTCTTTTAGGTATT
>JAISFQ010000049.1 GCA_031263495.1 Candidatus Nutricula glyptotermitis | reverse complement strand
GTCCAAGTGAACCCATTACCATTTGACTCAATGCATCTGTGTATTTCATAATTCACCTCAATAATTATTGTAGCATTTTTGGAGTTATGTTTCCAAGACTTTGGGAGTAGAGCCTTAATTATTAACTATATAATTATTAACTATTCCCCACGCCCCGCCCAAATCTATGCTACACTTATTATAGTGGTGGTTTATTTGAGAGATTAATTGCTACGCGTTGTAGAAAACATGGATGTAAAAGGGAGGGGTAACTATTTAAACATGTTTTAGTGAGCGACTGCATGTTGTTTTTGGTGCAGTTGTGTCAAATCTAGTAATTTATGTAATGCAAAAACATAGTATCATGCGCTGCAAAGTATGAAGTATATCAGCGCATTTAAGTATCATAACTGGGTGAGTAAAAGGAGGGGTTATGAAAAACCTATATAGGAATACTGCTGCGGATTTAACGTATCTTTGTCAGCAGAAAAGGAATGGCAGAATGGCGATTAACGTGTCAAAAAGCATGAAATCGCTACTGGGAGCATTGTTAGTGATTGCGCTTGTTTCCGCAAACTTTGCTGCATTTAATGCGAATGCGGCAAGTGCGGGTGCGCTAAAAATTAATGAAGTTACGATTAAGCAAAGTGCAGTTCAGGGTAAATTAAGTTTCACTTTGAATGCTGAAAACCATGATTCGTATGACGTAAAAGTGACGAATTTGTATGGCAAAACAGTTTATTCAAAGAACTTGGCGAAGACGACTACTGCGTTCAGCGTGCAAAATCTGCATCCGTCTGTGTATACAATCACTGTGACGGCAAAAAGTGGCACGAGTCAGGAAACGAAAACCGCTAAAATCGATCTTGGGATTAAGGAAATGAACAAGGACTATGCGAATAAGTTTGCCGATTTGAAAGGTCTGAACAGTGATCGCATAAACTCTGTTCGCTGGTTGTATCGGTTCGGAGTCACTGCTGGTTTTGCAGGTACGAATGATTATAAGCCTAAAAACACAGTGAATCGCGGTGCAATGGCGCAGTTTATGCACAAACTTGTCGGTTCTGTTGCGACGGACAAAAAGGCAGTTAACGTAAAAGACATTGCGAACTTGGGCGCGGACAGGCAAGAAGACATAAAGTGGCTCGCAGCAGAAGGAATCACTGTGCTGACTGATGGGAAGTATAACCCCGCGAACGCAGTAAACCGTGGTGCGATGGCTGAGTTTATGTACAAATTGGCGGGCAAACCTGCTCCTGAGCCGACTTCTCAAGATTACGCAAAGATAAAAGACATATCTACGCTCTCAAAAGACAGGCAAATGGCGATAGCATGGCTTGCTAAGAACAACATTACCGTTCTGGACAATGGAAAGTACAATCCAAAGAACCCAGTGAATCGCGGTGCAATGGCGCAATTTATGCAAAAACTTTATGATTACGTGCTAGTTCCTAAGGCAAAAATGGCAGGAACTGAAACTTATTCATATTTTGCAACTGGCTACACACCTGGCAGCGGAACTGGTGGTAGTGGAACTGGTGGTGGCACAAACCCCGGCGACGGCAGTGGTACAAACCCCGGTGACGGCGGAACTGGCGGTGGCACTGGAGGTAGCGGAACTGGTGGGGGAACTAACCCTGGCGATGCTGGTGGCGGAACCTCTGGCGGCGGAACCGGCGGTGGAACTAACCCAGGCGATGGTGGCAGTGGCACGAATCCTGGCGATGGCGGAACTGGCGGTGGAACTTCTGGTGGAGGCACTAACCCTGGCGATGCTGGCGGCGGAACCTCTGACGGCGGAACTGGCGGTGGAACTGTAACTGAGTATAAAGTTGCGTTTCATGTAGACGGCAATTTATATATGGAACGGACAGTGAAGTCAGGCGATTTGATTGGAACGGCTGGAATCACAGAGCCGAGCAAGAACGATTACGTTTTCGGCGGTTGGCACACAGATGTAAACGATGCTACGTCAGAATGGCGTTTAGATAAGGACGCGGTTACGAGTGATTTAGTGCTAAATGCGCTTTGGAAAAAAGTGGAGTATGACGTCGAGTTTTATAAAGATCCGAACGATTTGTACATTAAGCAAAAAGCGACTTCTGGCGATTTGATAACGAATATCGTGCCACCTACTAAGCAAGATTATAAGTTTGCAGGTTGGTATATTGACGTCAACGATCCAAACAGCGAATGGCGTCTTGACAAGGACAAAGTTACTGCGAAAACAGTGCTTACTGCGAAATGGGAACGCATAAAGTATACAGCGACATTCAATTTAGAAACTGGCATGTTGTATACCGCAGTTCCAGTCGATTCGGGCGACACAGTGACAGCGTTTGCAAACCCACAGAAGGCGAACTACGATTTTCTCGGTTGGTTTATCGACAATAACGCGAGCACAGAAGCATGGCGTTTCGGAACTGATAAGGTTACGAGCGATATTACGTTGACGGCTAGGTGGAAGAAGACGGAATATAAAGTTGAACTGTATTCGGACACAAATGTTCCATACGCTAACAAGAGTGTGACCACTGGTTCTGTGGTCGGCGTGATTCAGGAACCTGTGAAGGAGTACTTTAAGTTTGACGGCTGGTATACGAATGAGTTAATGCCTAGGCAATGGGACTTGCATACGCATCCTGTAACTTCTGATTTAGTTTTACTTGCGCATTGGACACGGCTTACGTATACAGTGACAGTGGACCCGAGAAATGGCGAAAAAGTTTCAGGCGGATTAATGCCAGCAGGACTTCCATTAAACCCGAGCGAAAACATCACTGATCCGACGCATAACACTGACAAGTTCTTAGGTTGGTATTATATGCTTGGCGCGAATGAAAGAATATGGGACATGGACACTTCAATCGTGGTGCGCAATGTCAACATATACGCAAAGTGGAGTAGCGCGAGTCATGTAGTGACGTTTGAGTCAAATGGTGGCAGTAGTGTTCCCTCGGAAGGCTTGAATGCAGGCGATTTGGTCACGAAAGTCCAAGATCCGACAAAGAATCACGCAGATTTCGCGGGTTGGTATTTAGATCGAGGTTTGACTAAGAAATGGGACTTTGACGCTGACACTGTGCGGGGCGATATGACATTATACGCTGCATGGACACCGAAAAAGTACACAGTCACATATGTGTTTGATAATGGTACGCAAGACGCAACGGATACAGTAACTGCTGAAACTAAGATTGCGAAGCAGCCTGTAACTCCTACAAAACAAGGTTACACATTCGCTGGATGGTATAGCGATGCGCCGACTTTTGCGAAAGGATGGGTTTTTGCGACCGACACAGTGATAAATGATACTGTTTTGACTGCGAAATGGGATTCCGAAGTGTTTGACGTTTCGTTCGATTCTAACGGCGGTTCGTTTGTGCATGGTCAGAGAGTGAAAGTGGGCGAAAAAGTTGCCACATTTACTGATCCGACTTTGAAAGGCTACAAATTCGCTGGTTGGTTTTATGGCGCGAACCTAGATACAGAATGGGATTTTGCAAACGACACAGTCACTTCTGATATTTTGCTGACTGCGAAATGGGAGCGCATGACTCGCACAGTCAAGTTCAATACGAATGGTGGCACTAACATTGACCAGCAGGAAGTGACTTTGAACGAAGCAGTCGCCGATCCTGGCACGCAGTCAAAGACGAAAGCGATATTCTTGGGCTGGTTTACTGACCCTGCTTTTACTGCTCCTTGGGATTTTGCGAGCGACACTGTAAAGGACGATATGACGTTGTACGTAAAATGGCTTGAGCACTTGAAGTTTACGTTTGATGGACCAGCAGTCAGTGAAGCGAAATTGCACAGCACTTGGACTTTTACGAAAAAGGACGCATGCCAATATTCAGTTGATGGCACTAATTACTTATCGTTCAGCGCGAAAACATTGAAGTTTGCACCGACCAACACGCTTTACTTCAAAGGCGATTGTCGCGACACAAATGGCAGGTTAGATTACATGTTCGCCGATACTTTCAGCGCATACACTGGAAATGTGAAAGTTAGCGGAGGCGTCGTGCCGTTGATGGATGGCATAGCACCAATCGAGACGAAAGATTATCAGTTCCGCCACATGTTCAGGCATGATAACATCAGCGAAATATCAGCGGAAATGTTTTATGAAGTCTACGGCGTACCTAAGCCAGAACTGTTTAAGAACGTTTTCTATCAGAACAAGTTAACATCGATTCCAGATGGCTTGTTCGCCGATATTGGTGGAACGCCTGCTAGAGAAGCATTTAGTGGTGCTTTTGGACTCAACCCTACGCTTGAAAAAATAGGCGATTTGGGCATGAACATTACTGCCTCTTCTAGCCTCGAGAGCGTTTATAAGGACATGTTCAAGGACGCAGGAACTGCTGCTAGCGTGACTAAAATCACAGTCCCAGCAGGTGGTTTGATTGAGATTTTCACAAACGCACCGAGCAGTTTCAAAAGCCTTGCAGATCTCTACACCGCGACTAGAACAAATGGCGCATTCAGTGGCACTGGTTGGGTAAATAAGTACGCTGATTATGGGAGTGTTTCGAGCAATTGGAGATAACTCACTGAAAATGTAACGCGGGGGAACAGGTGTTACAGTTTACATGATTTATGTTTTCTCCTGTACTTTTTTGTAATAAACTATAGTTTATTACTTAAAAAAGTGAAGTCGTAAAACATAAACATGTAAACTTACCTGTTCCAGCGTTATCATTTCGCTCGGACTGGGGTTTTTAATGGAGTTCGCACGCTTCGCGTGCTCACGCGTTTTGTTGTTGCTACCGCAGATGTTGTGATGCCAAGATTGTGTATGGGCGTGAGCGGGGAAAGCGGTTGGCTTTAGTGTTTTTTTGTCATCCCCAGTCGAGATTTATCTCGACACCCTGGGATCTTAATCAGCGTGAGCGAAGCGAACTCGTAACAGACTCGACGCCTGGGAATCTTAGTCTGTGTGAGCGATTAGCGAACCCCTAATCTTAACTATTAACTATTAACTAAGCCCATTACTCATTACTCCTTACTCCTTACTCATTAACAACCTACTCATTACTCATTACTCCTTACTCCTTACTCATTAACAACCTACTCATTACTCATTACTCATTACTCCTTATTCATTATTAACTAATAAGCCACCAACTGTCCAATCAACTTCTTCGCCGTCGAATCCGTCAGCGTGGCGATTTGGTCGACTGCGATACGGAGACGTTCGTTGTCGGTTTGTGTGGCGTGCCAATCTTCTAAGAACATGCTACTGAGCAGGGGGGATGGTTCAGGCGAATATTGCATAAGCAAGTTTTTGAGTTCGTGAATTGTTTCGCGTTCTTGAATATTGCGGCGAGTTTCGTTGCGCGGAACCATCATGAGTGTGTACTCAATCGCTTTCAGCAGTTCGATTTCGTCGCGAATTTCGGGCGGAACGTGCAAGGACGCAGTGTAACGAATTAATTTGGCGTTTCCATACTTTTTGCGCATTGCTTTGATTGCAGTTACTGTAAAATGCCCGATTATTCTGCTGGTGTATTCCTTCAGATCGGCGTATGAGTGGCGCGAACCTGTGAACTCGAAGTTGAAAAAGCCTAAGTCGTCTAGGCGATTGAATGCGTGCAGTAACTTTTCTGTATCGCAAGCAGGTGTTTTGTCGGAATAAGTAGTCAAAACGTGATCCAAAAAGCCCCTATCTTTTAGGCGCTGAAAGTTGATTGCTTGGCTGACTATGCCATCCTCAAAATCGTGCACTGAATACGAAACATCATCTGCGAAGTCCATTATGTCTGCTTCAATTGGTCGCCTATTTTCTGTCTGCTCATTTTCGGTTACCTTTTCCTTAATCCAGTTGTATATTTCCAAATCGTCCTCATAAACGCCAAACTTGTTGGGGCTGATGTTTGGTGGCGCAGAACCACGTCTGAACGGGTATTTCATGCTTGCATCGAGTGTCGCGCGAGTGAGATTTAGCCCGACTGACCTGTTATTCACAAAGACTTTCGGTTCTAGGCGCGTGAGCAGGCGAAATGTCTGTGCGTTGCCTTCAAAACCGCCAATCTCGTTCGCAATCTCGTCCAATTCCGCTTCGCCATTGTGCCCAAACGGCGGGTGACCTAAATCGTGCGCCAAACATGCTGCGTCGACAATGTCCGAATCAGAACCCAAATCGTCGCCAATCTGCCTGCCAATCTGCGAAACTTCGATGCTGTGCGTCAAGCGCGTGCGTATAAAATCGTTTTCCTCAGGACTGTAAACCTGCGTTTTCGACTCTAAGCGACGGAAACCGCTTGAATGCAAAATACGCGCCCTGTCACGCGCAAAATCTGTGCGATTCGACGTTTTCACGCCTTCTTTTACAAACCGCTCGGCATCGTGCAAATCGTAGTGTTCCTTTAATATTGAACTCATAAATCACCTCTCTTCATTAACATTTTCATCGCGATAAAACCTACTGGTATGCGCAGCCAATAATCGGCAAAACGGAACAACATAGTCGCCGAAAACGTAACCGCAGCAGGGATTCCAAGTGTCGTAAATGCCAAAGTTAATGCTGCTTCGACTGTACCAATCCCACCGGGCATCGGAATCATAGTCGCCGCTGTGTTGGAAACCACGTAGACCAAAATCACGTCCATCATATTAACATGCACGTCAAACGCCAAAAGTGCGGTGTAATAGGACAGCGAATACAAAAGCAGGGTCACTAGCACAGTAACCAGCGACAAAATCATGCTCTGTGGGCGCGTCAAAATGAGTTTGAAATTGCGCAGAGTTTCCATTAATATCGGCAACAAACGAGTGCGCAAAAGTTCGCGCGTTTTGGGTATGAGCAGGGCAATTAGCGCCAAAACGAGCACGGACGCAAAAACGATAAAGATAATCAGCGGATCGATAGTGTTCGACATATCAAAGCCTGCATTTAGTGCGCCTAATATAAACAACAGCAAAATCGTGCCTATGAACTGTATGACTTGTATCACGCTGACGATCGCGAACGATGCAGACCCCTGCACACCGATTCGGTTGAAAAAACGCATATTTACAGCCGCTGGACCGATTCCGGGGGGCGCGGCAAGTGACATAAACCCCGACGCAAACTGGACTTCGATCGCCTTTCTGAGAGTCACTTTGCCTGGCAAAAAGATTAAAAGGTGCACACCAGCAGCGGCAAGTGCAATAAACGCAATAATCACAGTCGCTATCATCCACAGCGGATTCGCAGTCGTGACGCTTATCAGTAACTCATTAAAATCGAGTTGAGTTGCGACGATTATCAGCGCAATTGCCGTAACGGCGACAGTAAAAACGGTCTTAGGTTTTATCGCTAACCTGCTCATCAGCCCCTTTTTCTTGCTTTAACTCATCTTGCAGTGACTCAATCACGTCACGCAATTCGGTGCGCACAAAATCACGCGTCGCGACATCTTGCAATGCAATTTTGATCGACGACAGTTCGCGCGCCAAGTATTCAGTATCGGATAAATTACGCTCAGACCGCTGTCTATCCTGCTCAGCGATGACTTTATCGCGCTGTGACTGTCTGTTTTGCGCAAACAAAATGAGCGGAGCGGCGTATGAGGCTTGGAGCGAAAGTATCAGTGTAAGCGCAGTAAAACCCAAATCTGCCGAGTCAAAACGCCAATCTTCGGGCATAAATGTGTTCCAAAATAGCCACGCAGCACAGAAAATCGTGAGATAAAACAGGAACTTCGGTGTGCCTAAAAAACTTGCAACGCGCTCAGAAATTACAGCAGAATAGTCAGTCGTTTCGGGCTTTTTGACGCGAAAACGTGAGAATCTTGATCTGTCCTTCGGTGTTTCGAGTTCATTTGCCATCTGCACCTGCCTTAATGTCATCGCCAACACGCATATGTTCGTTGTAACCACGCCAATTCTCTGGCAAAATGTGGTCAAGCACGTCGTCGACAGAAATTGCGCCCAAAAGTTTATGCTCGTGGCTCAAAACTGGAATTGACATTTGGTCATACGTCGCCAAAACGCGCGAAACTTCGTCCACAGAATCTTCAGGATACACGAACACAGCGTCCGTATCTACAATCTCGCCAATCGGCTGATGCGGTGGCACTCTGAGCAGCGCTTGAAAATGCGCGACACCGATAAAACGCCCAGTTGGGACTTCATTTGGCGCACGCGTTACGAGCACAAGGGACGCAACAGCAGGCGGAATCTCTTCCTGTCTGATATGCGCAAGTGCTTCGCTCACAGTCACTTCGGGCGCCAAGATTATGCAGTCAGTAGTCATTAAACCGCCAGCAGAATCGGCGTTATATTTCAAAAGTTGCTTTACATCGTCCGCGTCCTCAGGTTGCATGGTGTCCAACAATTCCTCGGACTTTTTCTGCGGTAACTTTGCGAGCAAATCTGCCGCGTCGTCGGGTTGCATGGATTCGACGATGTCAGCAGCGCGTTCTATGTCAAACTCTTCGATAAGTCTTGCCTGCTCAGTCTCAGGAAGTTCTTCCATTACGTCCGCAAACTTTTCGTCCGTCAGTTGCCCGACTATTTCCGCGCGACGTTTGAAAGGCATGCCCATCAGTATTTCCGCGATGTCAGCAGGCTTATAATCTTCCCACTCTTCAAGCAAAGTCGTCGCAGATTGTGGCTCTGTTCCGTGGCGCAGTGAAATCACGTCGTCGATGTCGATAATCTTGGTGTAAAACTTCGGTTGCGTGCTAAAAAGTGACTTCTGCGAACCCGTTTCTTCAATTTTAACGTATAACTTCTTGATGAGCCAATCGCCATCTTTTTGCAGTTCAAGCGCAATATCTTGTATGTACGCACGACCATCTTCATCGCGCATTTTTATCTGTCTGTCTAGTAAATCTGAAACTGCCAGCGTCTCCATCTTTTGTTGCTTAAACCGCCGCATATTTAATACGCCATCAATCACAATTTGTCCCGGTTTCACTGACAACACTCTGCTCATCGGCACAAAAATGCGTTTCCTTGTCAGAACATCGACCACCATGCCCACGCACACCATCTGATTCGCGCCAGTCGAGTGTAGCACAAAATCGCGAACCTTCCCGAGCGATTCGCCTATCGGGTCAAACACCGTTTTGTCCGTCAACCTAAGCACGTATGCCAATGTTCCTACTTGCATATGTTAAAGTATACACGAAAAATATCTGCACTGAAACATGCGGAATTCTGAGGTGGAGTGAAGTACTCTTTTTTCAGAAGTTGATTCCAACGCAAATATGTGCTATAATTAATAGTGGCGAGTTGTTTTGCTACGCCATGATTTAAGTGAAAGGATGAAAAATGAAAAAAATTACTCCGTTTGAGTTCGCGCAGTATTTTGACAATACGAATTTGAAGGCGTTCGCAACGCATAGTGATATTGAAGCACTTTGCAAGCAGAGCGTAGAGTATAAGTTCAAAACTGTCGCGGTAAACGCTTGTCAAGTCGAGCGTGCGAAAAAGTTGCTTGCTGGTTCTGGAGTCGGAATCACAGCGACTGTCGCTTTTCCACTCGGACAGATGATTACTAAGGACAAAGTCGCAGAAGCAAAGAGTGTTTTGGCTGCTGGGGCGACTGATGTTGATTACGTAATAAACATTACCGAGTTGAAGGCTAAGAATTACGCATACACTAAGGATGAGATGCAATTAATTACGGACGTTTGCCACGAAGCTGGGCAGATTGCGAAAGTGATTTTCGAGAACGCATATTTGACGGGCGATGAGAAAAAGAAACTTTGCGAAATCGCGCTGGAAACAGGCATTGACTTCGTAAAAACTTCGACTGGATTCGCCCCAACTGGCGCAACGCTTGAGGATGTGGCGTTGATGAAATCCATAGTTGGCGATAAAATTGGCGTAAAGGCTGCTGGTGGCGTTCAAACTATGTTTGATGCGTTCAGATTTATTGACGCAGGAGCGACTAGGATTGGCGCTTCATCTGGTGCAAAAGTGCTTGACGAATACAAAGCATATCTTGCGGCGGATAAAGAGCCTGATATCCCCTACTGCTCATATTAATCCAGTCTAACCACCACTTTGATGCTCGATTTTGATTGACAGTTAATAGAAATATGCTTTGCCACAAAATACTCGTATCCGATGCTAATCATTACGCCACGCATGATGCGATTAATCCATATTATACAGGTGAGCCAGTCGATACAGAACTCGCGAAGATGCAACATAAAAATGCCATCCGTGCGTTTCAGAGTGCAGGAATTGATGTTTTACAAGTCCCCTCCCCTGTTTCCTCGCAAGATGGAGTGTTTACTGCGAATTGGGCTGTCGTGCATGAAAAAAAAGCCATAATCGCAAGACTTCCTGAAACGCGGAAACCTGAAGAAGCGTATGCCAAAAGAGTTTTGTCCGATTTTGGCTATAATACTGTCACACTGCCAGATAATTTACGTTTTAGCGGTCAAGGTGACGCTATAATTTTAGGTGACTATGTGTTATGTGGTCAAAATTATCGCTCAGATGAAGAAGCACTGAAAATAGTCGCAGAAGCATTCGGTTTAGAGCGCGTACAATTAACGACTGTCCCAGATCTTGACGAAAATGGCGTGCCAGTAATCAACAAAACAACTGGCTGGGCTGATAGTTTATTCTTTGATATCGATTTGGCACTCACAGTAATTGATGAAAACACTATCGCATATTGCAAAGAAGCGTTTTTGCCTGTATCTCAAGATGCAATCGCTGCCCTGCCATTTAGAAAAGTTACAGTTTCACTTGATGAAGCAAGGAATGCTTTTGCATGTAACCTCGTTTCAACTGGCAAAACTGTCATTATGAGCGACGCGGCTCCCCTGTTCAAAAAAGACCTTGAAGCACTCGGATTTGATACTGTTACAGTGAATTTAAGTGAATTTGGTAAAAGTGGCGGATATGTGCGCTGCATTTCACTTACTTTAGAATAGGAAACATACTTTCTCGCTAGTGCCCCTACTCTGAATTTAGCACCGCGAAACGAAGTGTAGCGTGATGCGGAATCTTGAAATGGAGGAGAATGCGAAGGAAAATGCGAATGAGCATTTGACCCCATTTGACCCAGCGCAGGAAAATGCGAAGGAAAATGCGAATGAGCATTTGACCCCATTTGACCCAGCGGAGGAAAATGCGAAGGAAAATGCGAATGAGCATTTGACCCCATTTGACCCCATTTGACCCTATGAGCGATAGCGAATGCGATTTAATTGCATTGCTACGCAATGCTTTGTTGTAAGATTCCGCATCTACGTGCGGAATTCTGAGTGGGAGTCGTGCTAAATTCTGGGTGGGAGTCGTGCTAAATTGTGCAACGTGTGTCAAAATAGTATATAATTAAATATGTGTGCATCGATTTATGCATACGTATTGGGTGATAAATTATGAAAGGGAGATATGCCTATCATTAATGGGGTAAATAAAAGTGCTGTAAGAAATTACGCACAGAAGGTTGTAGCGGTTACGCTTGCAATGGTGATGTCGGTGTCATTTGCTGTCGCGTTACAAATTCCTGCGAACGCTGCTGTGGAGAAAGTTAACATTATTACGTATAACGATTTCCATGGAAGGATTCAGGACACGACGTTTGCGTGGGGCGCGACTGTTAAGGCTGAGCAACAGGCAAATCCTGATAACAGTGTGATTATCAGTGCTGGTGACAATATTGGAGCGTCACTTTTTGCGTCGTTTAGCGCGAGAGACCAGCCTGCGATGCTTGCCGTAAAGGATTTAGGAACATCGGTCGCTGTCGTCGGAAACCATGAGTTTGACAAAGGATGGCTTGACTTGAAAGATCGCGTGATTCCGTTTATGCAATCAACTGCTGGCGGTCAACATGGCTTGAATTATTTGGGCGCGAATGTGTATTTTAAGAGTGATAAATCGCATGCGTTGCCATCATCAGAGATTGTTACGACTAATAAAGGCATTAAAATCGCAGTTATTGGCGCAGTAACGGAGCAGACTGTAGCATCGTGCAGCCCTGATGGCATTAAAGATTTGGAGTTTGGCGACCCTGTAAAGGCTGTAAATGATGAAGTTGCTAATCTTAAGGCAAATATTCAGACAAAACCTTACGATATAATCGTTGCGGTTTATCATGCTGGCGCGGAGACAGTCAAAAGTTATGCAGATGCGTTACAAAATACAGAGTTTAAGCATATTGCCGAAGATACTGCGCCTGAAGTCGATGCAATCGTAAATGCGCACACGCACTTAGGATATGCGTGGAACACTTCTATTGCCGGTATGCAACATGCAAGACCTGTTGTACAAGCAGAATCATATGCTACAGCGGTCGGCAACATTGAGTTGGAATATGACACTGCGGCTAAAAAAGTGACTGCTGCAAGCGCGAAGACAGTTAAAACTATGTCTTATGACTTAAAAGCAGATTCTACTGGAACCATAAAGAGCGGAATCGTAAATCAGTATGGCATCCAAGCCTTTTCTGCACATATTGACTCCGCACTTGCTATCGCGAAAGTGAAAGGCTCTACAACACTTACAACGACTGCAGGTGACATCACACGTGGCGTCACAGCAGGAACTTATGTTAATGGAAAGTTCGTGCCTTGGACAACTGCCGAGGAAAATCGCGGTACGGAATCGGCAATTGGCAGACTGGCTGGCGAATTTGAACGCAGTGCGACTTATAATTACAAAGGCAGACCTGCTGATTTGGCAATAGTGAACCCTGGCGGATTGCGCACCGATATTCTGAAAAACGCAATTGATGTCAATGGAACTGTCACATTAGGGCAAGCATCGAGTGTGTTTCCGTTCGCAAATGAAGTGTTCGTGGTCGAACTTACTGGTGAAAATATCAAAAACCTCTTAGAGGAGCAATGGCAAAAGAGCGTTGGTGGATCGCGTCCATATCTTGCGCTTGCATTGAGTCCAGAACTGACATTTACGCGCGACACAAATGACCAAAATGCAGATAGAACTTACAATCATATCACTTCGGTTTCATTTAGAGGTAAGCCAATTGATATGAATAAGAAGTATTTAGTCGCGACGAACAGTTTTCTATTAGCAGGTGGTGATAACTTTACTACGTTCACACTTGGCACAAACCCAACCGACACTGGCGCATCAGACACTGAAGGCATTGTCACATGGCTAGAAACTACGACTAAAATTGGTCCAAACTATCAAAAAGCAGGCGTTGTTTCTGTGTCACAAGTTCCAAAAACGGCAAAAGCAGGAGATAAGTTCACTATTACAGTTTCTGACCTCGACATGATGAGTTTAGGTGCACCACAGAACACAGAACTAGTCGCAAAACTTGTTCCATCTAGTAATGACCCAGTTTTGCCACTTACAACTTCTGTAATCAGCAAAAAGAAGAACAATCAACCAGCTGACGAGTTTGCAACCATAAATTCTAGCACTTACACTCTTGGAACTTACGCAGTAACAAATGGTGAAGGAACCGTATCATTTACATTGCCAGAAATGATTGGTGCAGGCGATTACACACTCGCAATCACCGCAAATCCTAGCGCTACATCAGCATATTATCCAGTAACAGTGACTGCATCCGCCAAAGAAGATAATGGTGACAAAAAGGATACGGTTGGTGACCAAAAAGATGTTAATGATTTGAAAAAAAACCAAGGTTCAACACTTGCGTCAACTGGACAACTTCCAGAAACTGGAACACCAATTTTGACTGCGCTTGCAATTTTGGCACTTGTCGGAAGTGCAGGTGGAGTGACTGTTTTTCTGCATCACAAAGAATCGAATCAAAAATAATGTAGCATAAGGACATCAAAGTCGCCATTTATGTTTATGTATAAGTGGCGACAGATGTCTAGGCAAAAGCCTTCTCAGCCGTCAAAGGCACTTAACGTAATGAACAGTGAATAATGAACAACAAGTTTTCACACTCACTATTAGTTATTCTCTATCCATTACTTTTTGCAACATTTAACTCCCCCAACACCCCAGTACAAAACTATCATTCATCGTTCAAGTACGTATAGAATTAACCTCGCTTTTAATATATTACTCTCTTTCAGGATGCATGTCAATAGCCTCTGAACTGGGATTGTTGCAATAACCTCTATCAGAACCTCGCAGAATTCCGCACAACTCCACCTCAGAACCCCGCACAACTCCGCCACTCTGAATTCTGTGTAGGAAAACGCGATTGAGCGTTTGACCCCAGGCGAAGGAAAATGCGATTGAGCATTTGACCCCCTGCGACCCAACGCGAGGAGCGTCCGACCCTCTGGAATCTTAAAACAAAGTATTGCGTAGCAATGCAATTAAATCGCATTCGCTATCGCTCATGCTTTATTCTAAGATTCCGCATCACGCTACACTTCGTTTCGCTGTGCGGAATTCAGAGGTAAAGTAATACGGAATCCAGAGGTGAAGTGCACGCGAATCCGATTCAAACTTTACCCAATTTTAGCAACGTCAAGTGGCACTCCAGGACCAAAAGTCGTGGAAATAGTCGCTTTTAATAAGTAACGCCCTTTGACACTTTGCGGTTTCGCACGCATAATCTCAGTCGCAGCAGCATAAAAGTTCTCAGCCAACTTGTCGGCATCAAATGACGCTTTGCCAATAATAAAGTGTAAATTACCATTTCTATCTGCGCGGAACTCAATCTTGCCACCTTTAATGTCCTCGACAGTTTTCGCGACATCTTGCGTGACAGTGCCAGTTTTTGGGTTCGGCATAAGTCCGCGAGGACCAAGTACGCGACCAAGGCGTCCGACTTTTCCCATCATATCAGGCGTTGCGACAGCGGAATCAAAATCAGTAAAGCCACCTAGAACTTTTTGTATCAAATCATCAGCACCGACTTCATCTGCACCCGCCTTCTCGGCTTCTGCAGCCTTGTCGCCTTGCGCAAAAACAATCACTCTACTGACTTTACCTGTTCCATTCGGCAACTTCACAGTTCCACGAATCATCTGATCCGCTTTCCTCGGGTCAATCCCTAGCCTAAAAACAGCCTCAAACGTCTCATCAGTTTTCTGGCTAACCGACTGTTTTGCGAGTTCAATCGCCTCTTTCGGTTCATAAAACCTAGTGCGGTCAATCTTCGCTTCCGCCTCATTATATTTCTTTGAGCGTTTCATATATCCTCCTAAATCACTGCAACAACTGGTAATCTAACCAATCACTGCATTATCTTACAGTTCGTGGTACGAGCAAAACGCTTGTCTCTCCCACTTTTTTAGTTAATAATTAATAGTTAATCGCTTCGCTAAATTAATAATTAATAATTAGATTCGGAGTTCGCATTCGCTCACAATTAATTATGAGCGCGAATACCGATTCCATTGTTAATTATTAACTATTAACTATTAACTGGCGCGTAGCGCCTACTTAACCTCAATGCCCATTGAACGCGCAGTTCCAGCAATGATTTTCGCTGCTGCATCGACGTCATTCGCATTAAGGTCAGCCTTTTTCACCTCTGCAATCTCTTTCAACTGCTGTTCCGTCACGCTCCCGACCTTCGTGGTCAGTGGATTCGACGAACCTTTCTCCAATCCTGCAGCTTTCAGAATAAGCCCAGCAGCAGGCGGTGTCTTCGTCACAAACGTAAACGAACGATCCTCGTACACCGTAATTTCAACAGGTATAATGTTGCCTCTCTGCGACTCAGTTTGCGCATTGTACGCCTTTGTGAACTCGACAATGTTCACGCCATGAGAGCCGAGTGCTGGTCCGACTGGCGCAGCAGGTGTTGCTTGACCCGCTGGTATCTGTAATTTAATCTTACCAGTCACCTTTTTTGTTTCAGCCATTTCATCCTTTCAATGTTTCACTACTATAAATTCTACCACAAACTCCTAGTGCTATGCATCTTCTAGCACATCTTCAAATTTGCGAACTTGACCAAAGTTCAATTCGACAGGAGTTTCACGACCGAAAATCGACACAAGAACAGTAAGTTTGCCTGCTTCTGGGTTGATTTCCGAAACTTGACCTTGCATGGTTTCAAATGGACCATCTTGCACAATTACAGTTTCACCGACGCCAAAGTCGACGTTAATAATCTTATGCTTCTGCCTAATCTTCTTCTTGCCCTCTTCAGTTTCGATTTCAACAGGAATAAGGGTCGGCGCAATCATATCGACGACTTCACGAACTCTAAGCGGGACAGGCTGTCTAGATCTGCCAACAAACCCAGTCACGCCAGCAGTATTTCTAACGATAGCCCATGTGTCATCGTCCATATCCATGCGAACGAGAACATAACTTGGAATTCTAACGCGCTTTACGACCTTCTTCTTTCCCTTAGTGTACTCAATCTCTTCCTGCTCAGGCACCAAAACTTCGTAAATATTGTAACCATATTTAAGCGTTTTCATTGCTTTTTCTAAGTTCTGTTTGACTTTCGTTTCGTAGCCAACATATGAATGCACGACATACCAATCGCCGACTTGACTCTTAAGCCTCTTTGTCAACTCATTAATCTTCAGCTGCAATTCGTCGTTTTTCTCTTTGTCCTCATCAATTTCGGCGTCACTTTCACTCTCAGCAATCTCAGGAAGTGCTTCAACAGGCGTTTCGGTCACTTTTAAGAGACTGTCAGTCACTATCAACGGCTCATCGATAGCATCAATAGTGATAATCGATGAATCGTCATCTGGTTCAAATGCGACACCATTTTCGTCATAATACGCAGTGTCTTCTATAACACCTTCAATATCTTCGCTCAACTTAAACTCCTACCCAAAAATCGCAGTCACTGCCTGTCCGATCCCAAAGTCGACGCCAGTGATGAATCCCATCAGAACCAGCACAAACACCAGCACAACGCCAGTGTACCTAACCACTTCATCGCGCGTTGGGTAAACCACCTTCTTTATCTCAAGCAAAATCTGCTTGAAAAACAGTGCAATGCGTGCAAAAACACTGAGCCCCGCCGACGCGTTTGACTTGTAATCACTCGCAACGTTCCTCTCAGCGAATCTAGGCTCATTTTTCTCCGCGACCAGCTCGTCGCGTTCCTCAGCAATTTTTTCGACTGCCATTAGTTTCTCCATTTATACTAACACTTTGCGCAGGGACGACAGGACTCGAACCTGCAACCTACGGTTTTGGAGACCGTTGCGCTACCAATTGTGCCACGTCCCTTCGAACATAAGTACTCTTAATAGTTTACCACACTCCAAATCGGTACGCAAGTACTGCTGTAAACTTTGTTAACAAAACTCTCACAACCTGAGCAAGATGACAAAGTAATGAATAATGAATAGTTAATAATGAGTAATGAGTAATGAGTAATGAGTAATGAGTAATGAGTAATGAGTAATGAGTAATGAGTAATGAGTAATGAGTAATGAGTAATGAGTAATGAGTAATGAGTAATGAG
>JAISFQ010000047.1 GCA_031263495.1 Candidatus Nutricula glyptotermitis | reverse complement strand
AAAGCAATCGCTTGGTTAGTCAAAAACAACATAACTGTTCTTGACAAAGGCAAGTACAACCCAACCAACCCAGTTAACCGTGGAAGTATGGCAGAGTTTATTATGAAACTTTACAAACTCTACGTGAAGTAAACATACCGACCGCCGGTAGGTTAATTAGTAATGAGTAGTGAGTAAGGAGTAATTGGAATCGGCATTCGCGTTGCGAATACTTTTATAGCGCTAGCGTCAGCGTACACTTCGGCTAACGCCTCGTGCCCGCTGACTTGCGCAAGAATCGGAATTCATTCCATTCATGCTCTGACTGCTCACGCTACGCGTTCGCATTGCTTGGATTTTTCATACTGAAAAATCCAAGCCTCTGCCGTGAAGCAACTTTTATATAAAAGAGTTACTCTGCAGCAGAGTGGCTTGGCTTGCCATAGGCAAGCCAAGCCTTAGCGCAACATAAAAAACAACAAGCGTATGCGAAGTTGTTTTGTGTGTTGCGGAGTAAAAGCGTGAGCGTAAGCGAACTCCGATTCGTATCTTAACAGCAGAGGGGAATAGCGAACTCCGTTTTGTACTTAACAAGCAGCACTCTTAATGCCACGCAGTACTTCTATTCAGAATTCAGCACCGCGAAACGAAGTGTAGCGTGATGCGGAATCTTAATGAATGTGTGAATGAGCGAAGCGAGTGAACTCATATTTAATTGCATTCGCGTTGCTCATACTTCATTTTAAGATTCCTGCCTTCGCAGGAATTCAGAGTGGTGGAGCATGAGCGCAAGCGAATTCCTTTTACCAATTACTCCTTACTCCTTACTCATTACTCATTACTCATTACTCCTTACTCATTACTCCTTACTCATTACTCCTTACTCATTACTCCTTACTCATTACTCTGTTGTAGCGAAGTGTGAACAAAACGGTTATACTTAATATATGCAAAGGCGAGTACAGAAGCAGGCTGAGAGAAGCAACTTAGAGTTCAGCGTGAATATACGCGATTTTTCGAAGTCGCCTGGCTCAAGCATGCAGGTAAACTTGCAGTTCAAGCCACCTAAGATCGATAATGGCATTGCTAGAATTGACGAAACGACTGATGGCACTTTGAACGCGTTGTTAACTGCTGTCGAGGATGGAATTTTGGCAGTTGGAGATGTAAAAGTAAAGGTAAATGCTAACTGCGCAAAGTGTTTGGCAGATTTGGAAATTGCACTTGTAGCAGATATTAATGCATTTTACGAATATCCATACAAAAAGTCATCAAAAAATGTTACAGATGATTCAATTGATGATGATGTGTACGAAATCGTAGGCAATGAGATTAACTTTGAGCAGGCAGTTTTAGATGCGCTGACAGTTGAACTTCCTTACAAACCGATTTGTTACAAAAAATGTTTGCATTCCATCTCGAAGTATGCTAAACTTAAAGGTGTGCTAGTTGACTCTAGCATGGATGATAACGCTGTGAGTCTGGAAGACGACTTGCAAGATGGGAAAGTCTTTGCGTTAGATGGGACGTACGCAGTAAAAAGTCCCAAAGATGAAAGGTGGCAGGCACTAGAAGATTTAGTGTTTGTCGCTGAAGGAAAGCAACGAGCAGGAAGGAAAAATGGCAGTACCTAAGTTTAAGACCTCAAAGGCGAACACACATGCCCGCAGATCGCAGTGGAAGGCGTCTGCGCCAAAATTAACAACGTGCCCAAAATGCAAATCAGAGAAACTCGCGCACAGAGCGTGCACGGTTTGTGGAACGTATAAGGGAAGAGTTTACGATAAAGCTAAGCTAAGCGTAGAAATCTAAACTTTTGATGGGAAGTAAATGGCAACTGGAAATAGTCTGCTATTGGAACTCAAGAAAAAGTTAGATCCAGATTTATTAGTTACGGCACTATCGCATAGATCGTTCGTAAATGAAAATGGAGGAACACTTTCTAATGAAAGACTTGAGTTTCTTGGCGATTCTGTATTGTGTTTAGTCACGACTACGCACTTGTTTAAGAATTTTCCGCTCAACGAAGGCGAGTTGTCTAAGTTGAAAGCGGCTGTTGTGTCTGAAGAGATGCTTGCTGACGTGGCACGCACCCATGAAGTCGGTAAAATAGTTTTACTAGGCAAAGGTGAAGTGGACAGCGGTGGCAGAGAAAAAGATTCTATCTTAGCGGACACATTTGAGGCTATTATTGGTGCAGTTTATTTATCTAACGGAATTGAGGTTGCGACTGAGTTTATCCATAGAACTTTTGGCAACAAAATTGAGGAATTGGCAGTAGATTTTAGCAGTTTGAATTGGGTACAGTCATTTGATACGCTCACTAGAAAGCAGGGCATAACGGTATCTCAGACCAGGTATATTGAGCATGGTGCTGATAACCAAAAAGTTTATGAAGCGGTCTGTTTTGTCGATGGTTATGGCGATTTTTCCGCTATGGCATCGTCAAAGAAAAAGGCGCGTGGACTTCTTTCGAAAAATGCGTATTTGAAGATTTCTGGTCTGGAAGAGAATGAGATTAACCAGGCTAGACATGAAATAATACCTATTGAGGAGTGCGAATGTTTTACCGCGGTTACAAATGGTAATCTAGCACGAAAAAAGGTAGGCTAAAAAAAGGATTGGGGAATTATGGCAGAGAAGAAAGGCTTCTTTGGAAGACTATTTGGTTCATTATCTAGCAGTGATGAAACTGAAAAGCAAGTGGAAACACCACAGAAAACTAGTGAGGAAAAGCAGAGTTACAATCAAACACCGCAGAAAAAAAATGTAACTCAAAACAAGAGGAAACCGCAGCAAAGGGCACCTCAGAACGCTAGACAGCAAGGTAAGGGCAGAGCGCAGAATGGTAAGCAAGGTCCGAATAATAAGTGGGTAAAACTGGACAATACTGCGAGCCAATCGAGGCAAAATCGCACACAGCCTATGCAGCCAGGAAAGGAAATTAGCATCGGCGTGAGGTCTCGCACTAGAAACACTCAGCAGCAAAAGGCTACTCCGCAGAACATCACAGTAGGTGATGATGGAATTTCAAGTTTTGGCGGTTCGACACGTCTTATGGCGAAGGAACAGCGTGCAAAAAATGGTCGCATGCAGGTAAATCGCGCAAAATTGATTGCAGAAGCAGATTTTCTAGCATCTCGCGAGAATGTTGACAGAAAAATGCTTATTCGCGAGATTCAAAGTGACATTCAAATTGCGATTTTGGAGGACGGAATCCTAGTTGAACATTACATTTCTAAGCAGGAAGATTCGTCAGTCGTATCGAATGTGTATTATGGAAGAGTCGAAAATGTGTTGCCATCGATGGAGGCGGCGTTCGTCGATATCGGAAGTGGTAGGAACGCAATTTTATACGCCGAAGCCGTGAACTGGGATGATGTCGATGTGATTGAAAGTGAAAAGAAAATTGAAACAGCACTGAAAGTCGGAGATTCGATACTTGTTCAGGCAACGAAAGATCCGATTGGCAGAAAAGGTGCTAGATTGACGACTCAAATTATGCTTACGGGCAGGTATTTTGTCCTATCACCGATGAATCCTGCGATTGGAGTTTCGCATAAATTGCCAACTGCAGAGCGCAACAGGTTGACATCGATTGTTGAGAAGATTGAGAGAAAAGGTTATGGATTAATCGTCAGAACAGCGGCTGCTGGCGTTTCTGAAGAGGATTTGAACCAAGACTTCGCTAATTTGGCTAATAAGTGGGACGCAATTCAAGAAAAATTGAAGACTGCGAGTGCGCCTCAACTTTTGCAAAATGACGCTGACATGCCGATTCGAGTGGTTAGAGATATTTTTAATGACACTTTTAACAAACTTGTTATCCAAAGTGATCACATTTATGACACAATCCACGAATATATTAGCTCATTGAACTCAGATTTGTTGCCTAGAATCGAAAAGTGGGCAGGAAAAGGTGATATTTTCGCAGAGTATAACGTCGTCGAGCAACTTTCAAAAGCATTAGATCGCAGAGTTTGGTTGCCATCTGGCGGCACTTTGATTCTCGACAAAACAGAAGCGATGACCGTGATTGATGTTAATACTGGCAAGTTTACAGGCAGTGGTGGCTCGCTTGAAGAGACTGTCACGAGCAACAACTTGGAGGCAGCGGAAGAAATTGTCAGGCAATTGCGCCTTCGTGACATCGGCGGAATCGTCGTCGTGGACTTTATTGATATGGTACTTGAAAACAATCGTGAGCTGGTGTTACGCAGATTGATTGAATGTTTGGCACGGGACAAAACGAAACATCACGTAGCCGAAGTTACATCGCTTGGATTGATTCAGATTACGAGAAAACGCGTTGGGCAAGGGCTTATCGAAGCATTTAGCAACAAATGCACAGTGTGCAATGGAAAAGGTTACATCACGAATTTGGACGAATTAGAGCGAAACTTGCAGTCTAATGAGTACGCTGAATCGCAAGTTGATGCGCCAACGCCAGCTGCAGTTCCGAAAAAACGTACACCAAAACGCGTTAAGGTAGAAAAACCTGCAAAACCTGTTGCTACCGCTGAAAAGGAACTTCCAGCAGATGGTTACGACGATAATACTGTCATTGAAACAGATTCGGACATTATTTCTGAACCTTCACAGGGCGATATTGTCACCGAAACTATCATTACCGACAGCGCAACCGTCACGACTGACAAGCAAGACGTGACCGATAATGCGATAGTGGACACTGCGAATCCTATCGAGAAAGAGCTTTCTACGCAGCAATATGAGGTGAAAACCGATTACGCAATCGTTGACACAGACTCCGTTAACGCCAAAAATTCGTTCACCGATTATGGCATAACCACTTTTGACACTTCCTTGCTGCCTGATGCTTCAGATGTTGAAATCGTCGATATTGAATCTACTGCACCTACTCAAAACTCAAAAGATATCGCGAAAAGCATTGCCAAGGCTGCATTACGTAAGCACAACTAAACGGACTGCGCTTCGCTCAGGTGCTACGCGCCAGTTAATAGTTAATCGCCTGCGGCTTAGTTAATAGTTACTAGTTGCGCTGCGTCAGCGTGCGCTTCGCTTGTTTAATGGAGTTCGGCTTACGCCTCACGCTATTATCCGCTCGGATTAACCTCGCTACTTTGCTTAAAAGTCACTTTGAGATTTGGAGTTGCACTGTTCCATTCCTTTGTCCGCTCGCTTCGCTTGTTTAATGGAGTTCGGCTTACGCCTCACGCTATTATCCGCTCGGATTAACCTCGCTACTTTGCTTAAAAGTCACTTTGAGATTTGGAGTTGCATTGTTCCATTCCTTTGTCCGCTCGCTTCGCTCGCGGGAATCGGAGTTCGCTTACGCCTCACGCATTGATTGCGCTGCGTCAGCGTGCGCTCCGGCTATCGCCCGCTACGCCTAGTTAATAGTTAATCGCCTGCGGCCTTAGTTAATAGTTAATAGTTGCGCTCAGCGCGTTGCGCTTCGCGTTTGAATCGGAGTTCGCTTACGCTCACACTTTTACCCCGCAACTTTTCAAAACAACTTCGCTTGCGCTCGTTCTTTTGAAAAGTTGCGCTTAGGCTTGGCTGTGTTTTGCCAAGCCACTCTTAGGCAGAGTTACTCCCAGGCCAAAAGCAGCTTCACAGCAGAGGCTTGGATTTTTCATACTGAAAAATCCAAGCAATGCGATGAGCATCACAGCACACGCGTAGCGTGGGATGTTATGCGAAAGCGCGAGTAAGAGTGTGAGCGCAAGCGAACTCCGATTTGTACGTAGCGAGAAGTACTTTATAATACCACGCAGTACTCTTATTCTGAATTCCGCACCGCGAAACGAAGTGAAGCGTGATGCGGAATCTTAAGAATCGTATGAGCGATAGCGAATTCCTTATAAGTACGGGGTCTTAGGGGCGGAGCCCCTAGGGGAAGGGGGTGTCGGCAAAACTCGCGAAGCGAGGTTTGACGCAGGCGGGAGGAAAATGTGAAGGAAAACGCGAATGAGCGTTTGACCTCATTCGACCCTGCCTTCCCCCCAATTACTCATTACTCCTTACTCATTACTCATTAACAAACTACTCCTTACTCATTATTCATTATTGACTACTCCTTACTCATTATCAACTATCTAATTATTATCTTCCTTCGAACTTTGTGTTTTTACTACCAATCCGCCCAAAACTGTGCTAAAATTAATAATGTGAATATTATAAAAATCATTGAAAAGAAGCGCGACGGCAAAAAACTTGCGAAAGGCGAGATTGAGTTTTTTGTCGACGGCTATACGCACGGCTCGACTGTGCTTGATTATCAGGCGTCTGCCCTGCTCATGGCGATATTTTTGAACGGCATGGACGACGAAGAGTTAGGCTACCTGACCGCCGCTATGATTAATACTGGCGATGTGCTGGACTTTAGCAAGGAAAGCGGCGTGTTCGTCGATAAGCATTCGACGGGCGGTGTTGGTGACAAAACTTCGCTCGTGCTAGGTCCGATTTTGGCTGCTTGTGGGCTTAAACTCGCGAAAATGAGTGGTCGCGGACTCGGATTTACTGGTGGCACGCTGGATAAAATGGAGGCGATTCCAAATATGCGCGTCGAGATTGACGAGAGTGCGTTTTTCAAGCAAGTGCGCGAAATTGGCATTGCGATCGTTGGGCAGTCGAAGAACATGGTGCCTGCTGACAAGAAGTTTTACGCATTGCGCGACGTGACTGGAACTGTCGAATCGATTCCGTTGATGGCGTCGAGCATTATGTCCAAAAAACTTGCGGCTGGCGCGGAAATTATTCTGCTTGACGTCAAGTTTGGCGATGGCGCGTTCATGAAAGACCTAGAAAGTGCGACTGAACTGGCGACACGCATGATTGCGATTGGCGAAAAACTTGGCAAGAAAGTGTTCGCTGAGATTACGAGCATGCAGGACGTTTTGGGGCGCATGGTCGGCAACGCGCTCGAAATCAAGGAGGTAATCGACTCGCTGAAAGGCAATTTTGAGCCCGACTTCAAGGAACTTTGCCTACATTCTGCCGCGACGTTGTTAAAAGCGGGCGGTATTGTGAAAACCGACGACGAAGCGAATGCGATGTTTGAGCAGGTAATTGCTGACGGTTCTGCGCTCAAAAAACTTGGCGAAATGATTCACGCACAAGGTGGCGACAATCGCGTTACCAGTGACGAATCACTGCTCAGCATAAGTAAAAATGTCGTGGACGTGACGGCAGATAGTGACGGCTACATTTCGTACGTTCACACGATGGACGTCGGTATTTTGTCCGCCGAAATGGGCGCAGGCAGATTGACACTCGACGATAAGATAGATTACAGCGTCGGCATCGAAGTGCTTAAAAAACTGGGCGATGAGGTGCGAAAAGGCGATGTAATTTGCAAACTTTACCACAACTCCGCGCCCGAAAAAGTGGCTGAATTTGTCGCAAAGGCTAAAAAGTCATTCGTTATTTCGGCTGAGCATGTCAAAAAGCCACCGCTGATTGCGAAAACGCTGTAATCGGCACTTACTGATATTATGACAGACGCTACGAATGACGCAACTGTTTCGCTCACTAAACACTGCATTCGCGACCTGCTCACAGACCTAAATGTGTCGCCGTCCAAGAGCAAAGGGCAAAACTTTGTGCACGATTTGGGCACTTTGAGTTATATCACACACACCGCAGACCTGCACGCGGAAGATTCAGTGCTCGAAATCGGCTCTGGGCTCGGTTCTTTGACTCTAAACATGCTACAAACTGGCGCAAAAGTGATGGCGGTCGAGATTGAGCATGCATTTTATGAAAAACTACCAGTTACAGCGCAAAAACTCACTCCAGACTTCGCGCAAAACCTAAACGTAATCAATTTCGACGCACTTCAATTGACCAAAAAAACCTTCACTGAGCAGGGTATTCAGCCTAACTTCAACAAACTCGTAGCAAACTTGCCATACAACATCGCGACACCTGTTCTGCTTCGCATTTTGGACGAATTTGAGACTATTCAGTGCGCAGTAATTATGGTACAAAAAGAAGTTGCGGAACGACTTTGCGCTGCTCCTGACTCCAAAATCTATGGCGTACCGAGCGCAAAGTTGGCGTATTATGGCGACGCGCAGTTGAAACGCATTGTGAAAAAGCAAGTATTTTACCCCGAACCGAACGTGGAATCGCAAATTGTCCTGTTCACGCGCAACATTGACAACCGCAAAAACGAATCAGTACGCGCAAAGGCATTTGAACTCATAGATTCTGCATTCCAAACACGCCGTAAAATGCTTAAATCCGCGCTCAAAACCTACCCCAACATCGAAAACATCTTGCACGAATGCGATATTAACCCCAACTTACGCGCCGAAAACTTGTCAATTCACGATTACGTAAAGATTGCAGGACTCTACACCAATTCCGCGAGCGTTTATGTGCCTGCAAAAATCAATCTGTGGCTCAAAATCGTCGGCATAGAAGGCGAAAAACACCTGCTCGATACGCTATTCTATCCGCTCACAAAAGGCACAGGCGAAACAGTAACTCTATTAAAATCTACAACTGACCACGACCGCATAATAACGCAATGCGAAACAGACGCAGAAACGGCAAAACTTCCTGCTCAAAGCGGCAATATCGTCACAAAAGCAATAGAATCTTTCCGCGCGCAAACTGGCGACACACAAAAGTACACAGTTTTAATCGACAAACATACACCAATTTCAGGCGGAATGGCTGGTGGATCCGCCGACGCAGCAGGCACTTTATATCTGTTAAACCAATTCGCCGACCAGCAACTTACAGAGCAAGAACTTCTAAAAATCGCCGCAGAACTCGGCGCAGACATTCCATACCTACTCACAATGCTTCAAAAATGCAAACTATTCCCTGCTCTCGGCACGCATTTCGGCGACACAATAACCGAAGCAATCGATTCTAATGTTCCTGAACTTTCCACACTCGCCAATCAACATTATGTCATATTCACATTCAACTTCGGCTTGTCAACTGCGAAAATGTACACAGAGTCCGACAAATTCGCAGATTCGCGCCCAACAACTCCGCACTTATATGAAAATGACCTGCAAACACCTGCAATCATCGCTGCACCAGTAATCGAAACCGTAATCAACTTCGCAAAATCACACGGCGCAACTCATGCATTCGTGACAGGCTCAGGACCAACCGTAATCGCAGTCTGCGAAACCGCATCCACTGCCCAAAAACTCCAAAAAACAGCAAGTAACGCCGAGTTTATGCGCGAAAATGGGTTGCGAAAGGTTTTTGTGAGCGAAGCGGACGCGATGCGGGATCTGCATCACCAGGAAGTACTATTAATACCACGCAATACTTCTACTCTGAATTCCGCACCGCGAAACGAAGTGTAGCGTGATGCGGAATCTTGAAATAAAGTATTCGCAAGGCGAATGCCTTTTCTTTTGTCATCTAGCAAGCGAATGCGATGCGGGATCTGTGATTAGCGAGAGTAAACTTACAGCTCTTGAACGCAGATCCCGTGTCGCGCTCACTTCGTTCACGCTACCTAGATGACAAAAAATGGAGTTCGCCTAACGGCTCACGCTTTTATTGCGCAAGTCAGCGTACACTTCGGCTAACGCCTCGTCCCCGCTGACTTGCGCATTGCTTGGATTTTTCATTCTGAAAAATCCAAGCCTCTGCTGTGAAGTTGCTTTTGGACTAAGAGTAACACTGCAGCAGAGTGGCTTGGCAAGACTTAGTCTTGCCAAGCCTTAGCGCAACATAAAAAACAACAAGCGAGTAGCGAAGTTGTTTTGTGTGTTGCGGAGTAAAAGCGTGAGCACGCGTAACGTGCGAACTCCGATTCGTACGTAGCGAGCAGTACTCTTAATTCCGCACCGCGAAACGAAGTGTAGCGTGATGCGGAATCTTAAAATAATGCGTGAGCGCAAGCGAACGCCTTTAATCGCATTGCTACGCAATACTTTAATTAAGATTCCGCGAGGGTCAAACGCTCATCCGCGTTTTCCAGCACGGAATTCAGAGTGGAAGTTCTGCGGAATTCTGAGATGGAGTATGAGCGAGAATGTACGTTACGTGCAAAGAAGCCAGATCCCGTGTCGCGCGTTTCACGCGCTACGTGATGACAAGCGGTACTTCACCACGCGCGCGGTAGCAATATATCAAAGCGTAAAGTTATTTTGCATATTGCAAAATAACTTTACTCCGCTTCTTGTGAGAGTTAACCCCGAGCGAATAATATATTACAAGACACAGGTATGAAAATATTTTTATGCGCGGTTCGTAAAAGCATCTGTGCCATATCTCCACCTAAGCCATGTAAGTGGTGTGGTGGAGGTAATGGTGCTGATGCCTAGAACAAGCAAAAAATATTTTCATACCTGTAGTCTTAAGAAATGTGTTTTCAGCGAAGTAAATTTGCAATTGGCTCAAAAGTCAAGTAATATTTACATAGACAGTTTGTGAAAGGATGCATGTTTTTTGAAACAGTTGGGAACATATTAGAGCGCTATGGGTCAATGTTTTTAGATGGCACACTGGTGACACTATACAT
Organism: Candidatus Nutricula glyptotermitis; assembly: GCA_031263495.1. Lineage (GTDB taxonomy): Bacteria > Actinomycetota > Actinomycetes > Actinomycetales > Bifidobacteriaceae > Nutricula > Nutricula glyptotermitis. The sequence continues at coordinate 1,726 of JAISFQ010000047.1, read as the reverse complement.
TTCGCTACTAGGAACTATAATCGGACTACTTATTGGACTTTTGATAGGTATTGTGCGAACGATTCCATTAAGTACGAGTGGTGAGAAAAATATCACGCCACGTTTTGTGTTGTTAAAAATTGTTAACTTCATTTTAAGTGCTTACATTGAGATTTTTAGAGGCACACCGATGATTGTGCAAGCAACAGTAATATATTTTGGACTTGCAGAAGTTGCAGGTATCGATTTAGAGCCCATTCCAGCTGGCGTTTTCGTAATTTCCATCAACACTGGCGCATATTTGGCAGAAGTCGTGCGCGGTGGAATTCAGAGTGTGGATATAAGTCAATTTGAAGGAGCAAAAGCTCTTGGGCTCAGCCACTGGCAAGCAATGTTAAAGGTAATATTACCACAAACCATGCGTAACATTATGCCTGCTCTCGGTAATGAATTCATAATTAACATAAAAGATTCTGCGGTTTTGAATGTGATAAGTGTTACGGAACTGTTTTTTGTCACCAAGACTGTCAAAGGTGTGATTTATAAAACTTATGAGCCTTTTTTGATTGCAGCACTGATATATCTCATCCTTACATTCACCGTATCCAGAATATTGCGTCTGATTGAGAAGAAAATGGCTGGTAAGGCGAATTTTGTGCTTACATCGTCGAACTTATCGGCGGACGATTTGATGTTTATGGAAGGCAAGGAGGTCTAAGTGATGAAAAGCGAAAATACCAATGTGAACCAAGATTCTATTTCTCACAATGCAGAGCTTGAGATTATCAGAGTCGAGAATTTACACAAAAACTTCGGCGAAAACGAAATTTTGAAGGGCGTTAATTTGTCGGTCAAGCAGGGGGAAGTGATAAGTATTGTCGGATCTAGCGGTTCTGGCAAGTCCACACTGTTGCGTTGCATAAATTTGCTCGAATACCCTACAAAAGGTAAAATCATGTTTGAAGGCACTGATGTTTTGGGCGATAAATCGAATCAGAACACATATCGCGCTAAGGTTGGGATGGTATTCCAACACTTTAACTTGTTTTCAAACATGAATGTCCTGCAAAACTGCATAACTGCGCAAGTCATGGTGTTAAAACGCACAAAAGAGGAAGCGAGCGAAAACGCTATAAAATACTTGCACAAAGTCGGAATGGCAGAATACGTGAACGCACGTCCTGCTCAACTCTCTGGTGGACAAAAACAACGAGTTGCAATCGCGCGAGCACTCGCTATGAATCCAGACGCTTTGCTATTTGACGAACCAACTAGTGCGCTTGACCCAGAACTCATCCGTGAGGTGCTAAAAACTATAGAAAGCGTGGCAAAAGATGGCATGACTATGCTAATTGTTACGCACGAAATGACTTTTGCTAGGCGCATTAGTAACAAAATTGCTTTTATGTCAGAAGGTGTGATTGAAGAAATTGACACTCCTGACGTCGTTTTCGACAATCCAAAGTCTATAAAACTCAAAAACTTCCTTCGAGTTTAGGTAGCCCATTGTCATCTAGGTAGCGCACGCCAGTCCGCGACATGGAATCTGCATCTCATGCAATGAAATTCGCTTCCGCACTACTCCGCCACTCTGAATTCTGTGTAGGAGCAGGCGAATGAGCCTGCGACGGCAGAATCTACCGGTCATTGCACGCCCTATGGTAAAGGGAGGTAAATGTTATGTTAGGTATTGAGTATCAAGGTATAGCGTATGTAAAGCGTTATGAGTATAATCTAGCAAGGAAGA
>JAISFQ010000026.1 GCA_031263495.1 Candidatus Nutricula glyptotermitis | reverse complement strand
TTGAGGTGTGCATAACGTTTGGCTGTGGTTTGATAATCTTCATGACCTAATAGATCTGATACTGCGTCCATTGGTGCGCCTCCGTTTACTAGAATGGATGCATAGGTATGGCGTGCGTCGTGAATGCGTAAGTGTTTGTCGATGATTGGGAGTTTGGCGAATCTTTTGGGCGTGATGTGGGCTGGGCGGTGAGTGCGGTCGCCGTTAAGGATGCGGAGGGCTTTTTGCCAAACTTTGTAAAATGTCGAATGTATAATTCTTGATTCATTCACTGTCAGAAAGATTAGATCATTCTTTGCTTTGCCTTTGCACGCTTTGGTTAATATGGCATGTACATCGTTCGGAACGTTGATTATGCGGTTTGAGTGGCTGGTTTTTGGTGGTCTAATTTTCTTACCTCTATCCGCCCATGCTTGATTAACGTGTAATACGCGTTGCTTTGGGTCAAAGTGTCTTACTTCGAGGGCAGTTATTTCGCCGAAACGTAAACCTGTGCGAAATAGAGTTTGCGTGAATGGCTTGTAGTGCGGGTGCATAATCTCGAGGAATATGGGGATTTCGTTTAGTTCGAGGGTCTGCATTTGGTGTTTGTCGAGTTTTGGCAAATCTGGTCTTGCGCAGGGGTTTGTTAGCAATAATCCCTCATCGCGCGCTGCTTTGATGGCACTTGCGATTGCCATGTATTTATTGCGGACGGTTTTGGGCGCATTGCCTGCGTCGATGAAGTGCTGTATTATTCGCTGAACGTCTTCGCGCTCAATGTCGGAAATGCGAACATCGCCGATTTTACCCAATGAATTAGCTACACGACGCAGAAATTCCCTATATTCAGCGTTTACATTGTTTCGCAATTCCGCATATGTTAGCATGTAATTGCGTAAACTTATTCGCTTTCTAGCGCGATTTCGTTCTGCTTGATAGCGTTCTTTATATAAAGCAGCAATCGCAGCATCAACTCCTATTCGATTGATCTGTTGATTAAAGTGCTCCGCCTCTGCTAGCGTTTTGAAAGTGCGCGATGTATGTTGCTCATCGCGGTATACGCGGACACGGAAACTTCCTGTGGGAAGCGTTTCGATTTTTCGTGTTGTGTTTCTCATAGTTTAATCATAGCAGGTTTTATGACGAATAAGCAAATGTTACGAAAATTGTAACAATTTCGTTAACATTTAAGTTTTCGGCGTGTTAAGCTTGCATCGCGTTTTGATTTGTGGTAGAGTTTTAATCATGAAACTTATAAGCAGGAGATTTGTAGAGGCGCGGAAGAGTGCCGAGCGCGGTTTGAGAAAAGCTTGTGCTGTCGAAAATGTACGAGGTGTAGATTATATGGGGGTTCGATTCCCCCTAGCTCCACATTTACTTCGCTGAAAAAGCAGTACTGGGGAGTTTTGCACAATTATTTTATTTTTCTCCTGTACCGACGAGGAAGCCGTTTTCTTTACTTCTATCTTACATCTGGTATCAAAGTATTCGTTCATTAATGTTGCTGTCACTTCCTCTTGTGTGAGGAGCATGTGGATGAGCATGCGACCCTTCGAAAAGCTAAAATAATTGTGCAAAACTCTTAAAGTTGCCTTTTCGCTCAGGGTTAAGGTCAGGTTGTGGGAGTTGGGCTTGATTGTTTGCAGATACTTTGGTTTGCTAGACGTGAGTAACGTCGCCTTGTTATGTAAACTTCGCTCAGGGTTAAGCTCAGGTTGTGATAGTTTTGTTTGATTGTTTGCAGATACTTTGGTTTGCTAGACGTGAGTGATATTTTTTGCTACGCTAATACTCCCACTCTGAATTCCGCACGTAGATGCGGAATCTTAATTAAAAGTATTGCGTAGCAATGCAATTAAATGCATTCACTTGCTAGATGCCAGTGGCCGCAACCGCCCAACCATCGCCAATCAATTGTGCTATACTTAAAAGTATGCAAGGATTCATACTGGAAGAGGACATAAAACGAGTCAAAGAAAGCACCGATATATTGGATGTTATCTCGCCATATGTAAAATTTAAGCGACAAGGTTCGGGCGCATATGTCGGACTTTGCCCATTTCATCCTGAAAAAACGCCCTCATTTACTGTGCGACCACATGTAAATCGCTATCACTGTTTCGGATGCAGTAAGGATGGCGATGCAATTGGGTTTTTGATCGACTACAATTCTATGACTTACCCTGATGCTATTGAGTTTTTGGCAGCAAGAATCGGCATTCAATTGCGTTATGAAAATCGCGGTACAGCATATAAAAAGCCAGAAGGACCTAGCAGAATGCGTTTAATACAGGCGAACGCGGAGGCGCACAAGTTTTTTGAAGCAAATCTGTATGCGAATAATGCAAATGCTGAACGTGCCCGTAAACTTTTATTAGATAGGAACTTTACTATTAACCAAATTCGCACATTTCGCGTCGGTTATGCGCCTAATTCTTGGGATGCATTACTAAAACATATGCAAAATGTAGGTTTTACAAGGGAAGAGTTAACTACTGTGGGGCTTACGGCAGATGGCAGAAACGGGATGTATGACGTGTTTAGAGGGCGTGTTATATGGCCCATTTGTAACGCGACCGACGAAGTGATAGGTTTTGGCGGAAGAACTATGTCAGAAGATAAAAAAGAGGCGAAATATATCAATACGAAAGAATCACCTATCTACAAAAAATCGCATGTGCTTTATGGAATTGACATGGCGAAACGTGCGATTTCAGATAAAAAATGTGTGGTGATAGTTGAGGGCTATACCGATGTTATGGCTATGAAATTATCGGGAATTGATTATGCAGTCGCCCCATGTGGAACTTCTTTTACTGCAGATCACGTGCAAGTTTTGAGGCGCATGATGGGAGATGTGAGCAAGACGGATTCGCTTTTGGCGGGTAAGAGTAAAGTTATTTTCACGTTTGATGGCGATTCGGCAGGCAAAAAGGCGACAATGCGTGCATTTGATAAAGATCAAGAATTTCTCACGCAGACTTATGTGGCAATCGCAGAAGATGGAATGGATCCTTGCGATTTACGTATGAAAATGGGAGATAAGGCAGTTCGTGAACTAATTGAAAACGCGCGTCCAATGTATGAATATGCGATAAAAACTGCAATCGATAATTACGATTTAAACACTGCTGAAGGTAAGGTGTTTGCATTAAAAGCATCGGTTCCAATTATTGGCGATATTAGAGATTCTGCGTTAAAATCTGAGTATTTACGCCAACTCGCTTCGTGGATTGATATGGATGAGAAGCAAGTTAAGGATGAATTCGTGCGCACTGCTAAAACTCGCAGGAAGGATGCGAAGACGAATCTTTTTAAATTACCAATTCCTGCGCAAAACGTAGATTCTGAACAACAAGTTTCTGCAAAAAACGCTAATAATGCTCAAAATGTTACAGTTTCTAATCAAAATACTCCATCTGACGCGCATAATACCAAACAAAAACTTCTTGAAGCGAATATTTTAGCATTTTTATTACAAAACGCTGAGCGTGTGTCGCCCAATTTGTATACCGCGCAAAATGCCGAAATTACAGCAGATCTTTTTTCAAATCCAAAGTTGAAATCGGTATATGAGATGTTTCTAAATCTTACTTTGGAAACAGATGTAAAACGCGCACTTCGCGACTTATTGCCTGCTCTCACTGACGATTTGAGAGAAACTGCTAATTATTTAATGTTTATGAACACCCCTGAAATTGTTCCAAAGCATGTGGATCAGTATTTAAAAGATTCTGTTAGCGGGCTGAAAAAGGCAGAGTTAAATCATAGAATCTCCTTGCTTAACGAAAAAATGAAAACATTGCCAAAGGATAGCGTTGGGTTTAAAAACGCACTTGCCGAATTCCAAGAGTTGCAACGGAAACTTCGCGGATAATAACTAGATTATTAGTCACACAGTGAATAGTGAATAACGAACCTCAATTACTCCCTACTCATTACTCCTTACTCATTACTCCTTACTCATTATTCCTTACTCATTACTCCTTACTCATTACTCCTTACTCATTACTCCTTACTCATTACTCCTTACTCATTAACCCAAAGAACTCCCCAGCCAACCGCTTCATCGCTTCATACCTGTGGCTGATTGCGTCCTTCTCGCGAGGTTCAAAGTCTGCGAACAAGCGAACATTTGGGTCGCTGAGCAGGTCTTTTACGGAAGTGTGCTGTATTGTAGTTGTTGAAATATTAAGTGGGTTTTGGTTGAACGGCGCGAAAATAGGATCATAACCGAAGCCGTTTGCGCCACTCTTTGCTGTTGCGATTGCGCCATGAACTTCGCCTGTTTGCACTACATATTTGTCCGCACTCAGTGTCAAGTGCATTGTGCACGAAAACTTTGCGCCGCGGTGTTGCAGTGGAATATCGGCAAGTTGCGCGAGCAGAAGACCAGAATCAGTGCGTTCTGCGAACAGACGCTCAGAATCAGCCGAACCACTGTAATGCATGCCTGCCCAGCGCGCAGAAAATATGCCTGGACAACCGTTCATCACCCGAACCATAAGTCCAGAATCATCGCCGACCGACGGTATGCCAGTGGCGTTAAATGCGTGTTCAGCCTTTATGCGCGCATTTTCTGCAAACGTAACGCCATTTTCGACTACGTCCTCCAAACCAGCGTCCTTCGCCGAGATAACGTAGCCCTTCGGAATGTCAGTTTGCAGTAACGACGACAAAATCGCAGTAAACTCCGCAGTTTTCTTTTGATTATGCGTCGCAAATATAAGTTTCGGTGTCATAATGTTTTTTACCTCTCTCGTCATTCTGCGCCCCCTATTCTCCGAATTCCGCACCGTGGAGCGCGTAGGCGCGGAGCGAGATGCGGAATCTTAAAAATAGCGTGAGCACAGCGAACTCAAATAAAACGGTATTCGCATCGCTCGTACTTTATCTTAAGATTCCGCGAGGGTCAAACGCTCATTCGCGTTTTCCAGCACGGAATTCAGAGTGGAACAGTACGGAGTGAAGCGAACTCAGTCAAGCACTTTCGCCTGCAAAGCACAGAGTTCTGCGTTGCCTTTTGTGGCGAGCGACAGTAATTCATCAAGTGCAGATTTACTGAACGGCGCACTTTCGGCAGTGCCTTGAACTTCGATAAAGTCGCCGTCGCCAGTCTGCACGACGTTCATGTCAACTTCGGCAATACTGTCCTCTGAGTAGGGCAAATCGAGCATAGGTGTGCCATTAACAACGCCTACTGAAATCGCCGAAACTGAACCTGTAACGATCTTATTTATGTCACGAGTCGCAGTCCAATTGCGCGTAATTGCCGTCCGAACTGCGTCAACAAGCGCAACATATGCACCTGTAATCGATGCAGTGCGCGTTCCACCATCCGCTTTCAAAACGTCGCAGTCCAAGTTAATCGTGACCTGACCGAGTGCAGTAACATCGACGACAGCCCTGAGTGACCTGCCAATCAAGCGCGAAATCTCATGCGACCTGCCCGAAACTTTGCCTGCGACCGATTCGCGACGATTGCGTGGAACAGATGAGCCTGGCAACATCGCATATTCCGCAGTCACCCAACCAGTCAAATCATCGTTACGCTTTTTCCAAAACGGAACTGTGTCCTCAATTGAGGCAACACAAAGTACGCGTGTCTTGCCGAATTCTGCAAGCACCGAACCGTCAGCGCCCTCAATCCAGCCACGTTTTAGCGAAACAGGACGCAATTCAGAAGCATTTCTGCCATCCTTGCGCCCTGTCGCACTTTCGCTTTCGCTTGTAAAAACGCTCATAAGTTACTTTAATGTAACCGTCGCGCCAGCCGCTTCGAGAACTTCTTTTGCCTTCTCAGCGTCCTCTTTCTTAGCCTTTTCAAGCACAGTCTTTGGAGCCTGGTCGACTAGATCCTTAGCCTCTTTCAAGCCAAGTGCAGTCAAAGCACGAACTTCCTTGATAACGCCGATTTTCTTATCGCCAGCCGCTTCCAAGACCACGTCAAACTCTGACTTCTCTTCCGCTGCCGGTGCATCGCCGCCTGCTGGTGCTGCTACTGCAACTGCTGCTGGAGCCGCTGCTGTCACATCAAATACTTCCTCAAACTCCTTAACGAAATCTGACAGTTCAATCAAAGTCATTTCCTTAAATGTCTCGATTAAATCTTCCTTACTTACCTTTGCCATAACTTTCCTTTCACTCACATTTAGGGCGCTGAACTCGCGTTACTCATAGCGTAAACACATATCCGCGACCTAAATCTTAGCCTAAACTTTCGGTAACTCATAGTAATTTATATAAACTACTACTAACCCCAAGCGTTTAAGCCTCTTTCTTTTCCTTTAACGCATCTGCAGTTCGGGCAAACTTCGAAAGTGGCGCTTTCATTACATACGCCATCTTGGTCAGGTTCGCCTTTGCAGCACCAGCGAATGCAGCCAGTAATACCTCACGAGATTCAAGATCTGCAAGTTTCAATAATCCTTCCGAATCGACATAACCGCCGTCTACGATACCGCCTTTGAGCACCAATGAATCGTTCGTCTTTTGGAACGTTTTCAGCGCTTTTGCAGCCTCGACTGGGTCACCTTTAACAAATGCAATCGCAGAAGGACCTTTCAGATCTTCATCAAGGGAAGTAATGCCTGCCTGATTTGCAGCAATTTTCGCCAGCGTATTTTTAACTACGGCATACGAATCGTTTTCGCCCAATGAGCGACGTAGCGTTTTAATATCGGCAACGCTCAATCCGCGATACTCCGTCAAAAATACCGATGCTGAATCTTCAAATCGCGCTTTCAAATCGGCAACTGCAGCTATCTTTTCTGAATTAGCCATTTTCATCCCTTCAGTAACTTGCCGTCTCAGTACGCTCCACTGACACCTAACAATGCGCAGGTAAATAGCATAAAATGATATAAACACCTACGCTGGACATTAAGCATCTCGCACCAACGGTCTTTGGTTACAGTTAAAAGTATACTACATGTGAAAGTGTATGTCAATCAAATTCTAATTGTTACAATTTTGTGTTACGGAAAGTTAACGATAACTGATTGTTATATAGAATCTGATTATTTGTTAAGTTCTGTTAATTATTGTTAACTTTTGTTAATTACTGTTAAGTTTGTTAACACTTATTGCATAAAAACCCGCAACTAATGCGGAAAGAGAAGTTATATACACGCGTTTTATTGCGCTAGTTGACTTCAAACTCTAACATGTGTAAACTATAATTAACACGGTTTGCCCCCGTAGACCAATGGTAGAGTCAGTAGACTTAAAATCTATCCAGTATGGGTTCGAGTCCCATCGGGGGTACGTGTTGTTTTAGCGCGGTTGCGCCTGTAAATAGGGCGTGCAGTAGTACTGCTACAAGAAACTTACATTCATCAACAAACACAAATAACAAGACAAATTATATTATTCTCCAACCCACTTTCACTCAAACATTCACTCTAACTTTACTCTCTTTCACATACTTTTTGCGTTCATTCTGCATCCAAAATGAAACACTTTTAACACAACTTTGTTACAACTTTAACACTACTTTAACTACAAAAGTGAAGCAACGCATATATTATGAGCAGGGGAAACTATGGCTCTTAAATAAGATAAGAAAGAGATTAAGAGTAAGATTAAGAAACTTATTTAATACTTACTTAACACAGATACTTAACATGGTATATCTTCACTGTAAGAATGTACTTGTTAAAGTTCTTAACCAAGTTATTACTGTTAAAAGTTATTTAATAACTTCGTTTTTTGAAAAGTTTCAGTTATTTGAGCATTACGCTCAGTTCATTATTCCACTTCATCTTAGGAGGTTTTGTCATGCCATATAACCCAAGACGAAGCAACGGAGCACTTAGGACTAGGCTACGAAACAGAGTGCTATCTGTTTATGATGTGTGTGCTTTGTGTGGTGGAGCAGTTGATAAACAACTTCATACACCGCATCCATATAGCCCTGAGGTAGATGAGATCATACCTGTGTCCTTAGGAGGTTCACCATATGAGTGGAACAATCTGCAATTAACACACAGACATTGCAACAGACAAAAGAGTAACAAGTTGTTTTACAAGGAAAAGGTAAAAGG
>JAISFQ010000017.1 GCA_031263495.1 Candidatus Nutricula glyptotermitis | reverse complement strand
GACACGGGATCTGCATTCAAGAGCTGTAAGTTTATTCTCGCTACCACAGATTCCGCATCGCATTCGCTCTGCTCACACACGCTTCCAGCACCCGCATGCATTACCAAACCGCCCCACCCTCAAACAACAAAAAAGCAGAGCCAAACCCCATTAAGTCCAGCTCTGCTTTATGTATTACATCAAAATGCCTATCAATTCTTATAAGGCACGCCTTCTTGCGCCGGCGCGCGGACAGTGCCGATAACGCCTGCAACTGCTACGATCGTGACCAAGTATGGCAACATGAGCATGAATTGCGCTGGAACTATCGAAATCTGCATCGCAGTAAGCGTGATTTGCAAGTTGTTCGCGAAACCGAAAACAAGTGCTGCAAAGATCGCGTTCTTAGGCGTCCACTTGCCCATAATCATGACTGCGAGCGCGATAAAGCCCTGCCCACTCGTCATGTTTTGGTTAAATGAAAGCCCCGCGGCGACTGTATAAAATGCGCCACCAAGTCCTGCAACTGCGCCACCTAAAATAGTGTTCCTAAACCTAGTGCGATTCACCTTAATGCCGACTGTATCCGCTGCTTCAGGGTGCTCACCGCAAGCGCGAAGACGCAAACCCCAGCGAGACTTGAATATCAGAATCTGCAACACGATGACCAGTGCATACATTATATACACCACTACGTTCTGCTTAAACAACACAGGTCCAAGAACTGGAATCTGTCCAAGTATTGGAATTTCGTATGTAGGAAGTGGTGGTGGGAAATTGAGACCTTGATTCTGCGTTAAAACAGTCGAGTATAGATAGTTCGTCAAGCCAAGAATGAAAACGTTCAAAATTGTGCCGACGATGATCTGATCCACGAAGTAACGAATCGCAAACACTGCAAGCACGAGTCCAAAAAGTGCTCCTGCAAGTGGTGCTGCCAATAAACCTGCGTATGGATTAGCCGCGACTGAACCGACGACTGCTGCCAAAAATGCGCCTGCCAACAGTTGCCCCTCAATAGCGATGTTTATTATTCCTACGCGTTCACAAATTAAGCCAGTCATCGAACCGAAAACTAGCGGTGTGCTAAGGAATAGTGCGCCACTAAGCAAACTCGTCACTGGAAGCGTGGCTGGATTGCCTGCTAGGACGAATATAAGCAACGCCGTAACAAACAATAAACCAAACGCAAGTGGAACAAGAATCGGTGCTTTTTTCCTGTCTAACGCAAACTTTAATGAAAGTGCGCATAATCCTGCCAAAACCACTGCAATTGCGATAAGTGCAGGTTGTGACGGAATAGCGACGTTCGGAATCTCAATCAAATCGCCTGCTTGGCTAAACGAAAAGTTCGTAATGCTGCCTGCGCCTGCAAATGGAACGAAAATCGCTGCTGCTAAAACAGTTAATGCGCCATATGCAATCGGTGATTTCCACTGAATTGGCACTAAAACATCACCTTTGTAATCTGCGTCTTTATCAACTACTGCTACATTGTTCTCACTCATTATGCCACCTCCTTTGCAGCCTTGCGTAATGCAAGTTTCTCGGGATCCGGAAGTCTGAACAACGCGCGTATGAACGGCGGTGCTGCGATAAACATCACGACGACTGCCTGAATGACGGAAACCACGTCAATCGGCGTACTTGTCGTCGCCTGCATGAGATAACCTCCTGAACGCAATGCGCCCAATAACAGCGCGGATAAAAACGTTCCGAGCGGTTTTGAACGACCTAACAGTGCGACCATGATTGCATCGAAACCATAACTTGATGCGACACCAGATGCCATGCCAGTCGCGGGAATCAGAACCGCAGATGAAGCAGCAAGTCCTGCAAAACCACCAGAAATCATAAGTGCCCAAACACTCATCATGCTTGCGTTAATGCCAGCACTTTTTGCAGCGTCGGGGTTCAAGCCAGTCGCACGCAATTTGAAACCAAGTGTCGACCTTTCTAGCAACCACCACGTCAGAATGACTGCCGCAATCGCCAAAAAGAACGCAACCGAAAGTTGTATTTCGCCAATTCTTATGATTGGATAAATCGCATTGTCATGCATGGCTGGCGTGAGCGGTCTGTTTTCTCCAGGACGCTGAAACGCTGGTTGCGCCAAAACCCATGAAATCAAAAGTAGAGCAATTGAGTTTAACATAATCGTCACGATGACTTCGTTCGCGCCCGTTTTCGCCTTCAAAATGCCAGGAATAAATCCCCATAACATACCACCGATGACAGCCGCGATAATCGCCGCAATCAAGTGAATGACTGGTGGCAAATCAAACGCAAAACCTACGTACGATGCAAAAATTCCACCAACGATGATTTGCCCTTGACCACCAATATTAAACAGTGCGGATCTAAAACCGACTGCAAGCCCCAGCCCCATAAATATGAGCGGAGTCGCGACTTTCAGCGAATCGAACAGTGGTGCAATAAAAGCAGCGAAATTATGTGCGTCAGGATTCACGATTGCACCCTGGAACAACGCATAATACGCACTTCCAATCACTTTTCCGACTGTCGAAAAGAACTTTCCGATATTTCCACTTACCGCCGCAGCCTGCACTTCTGCATTCGCCGCAGCAATCAAAATAGCACCAAAAATTAGTGCCGCTACGACTGAAAGTACAGAAATCAACCCCGAACCAGTGACAATTTTCAATGCAATCGCCTTTGCGCCAGTTGGTTCATCTTCATCTTTATGCGCGCCAGTAGCCTTTTTCTCTACTTTTGGTGCATCTTCGACAGGCGTCGCAATTTCAATCGCCTCGTCAGCATCGGTTACCGTTTCTACATCAGGCGGAATCGTTTTCGTAACGTTTCCACTGCTTGTATCTTTATTATTATCAACCATTGCTTACGCCTCCTTCCTTGCCTGCTCAGGTGGAATGCCCGCCATCATCAATCCGAGCGTATTTCTGTCCGTATCTCCTGGCACGATTCCAATAATCTTACCATGAAACATCACGGCAATCCTGTCTGCCAGTGCACTGACCTCGTCCAACTCTGTCGATATTACAACTACTGGTATCCCTTTATCGCGTTCATTCACGATCTGTTGGTGAATAAACTCAATCGACCCGACGTCGACGCCGCGAGTCGGTTGCGCCGCGACCAAAAGTTTCAAATCGCGTGACAATTCCCTTGCCACGACGACTTTCTGCTGATTACCGCCCGAAAGTTGACTAGCGGTGGAATGCGCAGAACCAGCTCTAATATCAAACTGCTTAATCAAGTTTATCGCGTTGCTATTAATAGCAGGCAGATTAAGGTTTAACCACTTTGCAAACGGCGAAACGTCCGATTGATCAAGCACTAAGTTCTCAGGCAATGTAAAATCACCGACCAAACCATCGGTGTTTCTGTCTTCGGGAATATAGCCGACACCTGTGCTCAGCGTCTGTTTGACTGACTTGTGCGTCAAATCGATATTGCCAAGCGTAACCTCGCCACTAGTAGGCTTTGTCAAACCTAAAAGTACTTCTGCAAGTTCCGTTTGCCCATTTCCTTGAACGCCAGCGATTGATAAAATCTCGCCTTTCTTCACTTCAAATGACACATTGTTAAGTGCGGGCACGCCTTTTTCGCCAATCAGCGACAAGTTTTCAACTTTTAACAACACTTCGTCATACTTCTGTGGCTCTTTATGAACGTTCAAAAGAACAGCGCGACCGACCATCAACTCTGCCAATTTCTCTTGCGTTTCTTTCGGCGACACAGTATCGACGACTTTCCCTCTACGAATCACAGTCACAACATCCGCAACTTCTTTAATTTCACGAAGTTTGTGCGTAATGAAGATAATAATCTTACCTTCATTTTTGAGTTGCAACATAGTTTTCATTAGCTCATCTGTCTCCTGCGGTGTCAGAACTGCCGATGGCTCATCAAGAATCAAAATCTCAGCATCTCTAGAAAGTGCCTTTATAATCTCGACTCTTTGCTGAACACCGACGGGCAAATCCTCGACTAATGCATCTGGATCGACTTCAAAACCGAAGCGATCAGATATTTCCTTTACTTTTTCACGCGCTTTGCCCAAATCGATGATACCACCAGCCGAAGTCGGCTCATTCCCGAGCACGACATTCTGTGCGACAGTAAAGACTGGAACCAACATAAAATGCTGGTGAACCATGCCTATGCCTGCAGCCATTGAATCGCCTGGGTTGCTAAAATGCTGTGGAACATCATCGATTAAGATCTCGCCCTCTTCGGCGTGCAACAAACCATAAAGCACGTTCATAAGCGTGCTTTTGCCTGCCCCATTTTCGCCGAGCAACGCATGAATTTCGCCAGAGTGCACAGTGAAACTAATCTTATCGTTCGCTGTAAAATCACCAAACCGCTTGGTGATGCCTCGTAATTCCAGCTTCATACTTCTCCTATCCATTTCCATGACCAGATGACTTCACGACGAGAGCGCAAAATCATCCACGTACTTAAGTCTAGCATACTTTCAATGCAAATATGCAAATTTCGCAAAATCCAGACTTACGAAAATAAAAAAGACCCCTCACCTCGGCGTTGACCAAAGATGAGAGGTCTTTCATTTCATTCACTAAATTGCACTTTTACTGTGCTTTTGGTGAAAATGTCGACTCAACTTTGACTGCGCCTGAAGCGATTTCCTGCTGAAGTGCAGTGACTTTCTCTTGTAGAGCGGAATCAACCTTTGACTCGAATTCGTGATATGGTGCAAGACCTACACCGCCATTCTCAATGGTTCCAACATATGGAGTGTTTGAGAATGCTGCGCCTCCCAGCATCGAACTGATCGTAGTTTCGACTGCTGCTGCAATGTTCTTCATAACCGAAGTCAAGAATACACCTGCGTAATCAGGCTGCGTAAGAACGCCATCAGCGTCAACCCAAATTACATCAACATTGCCAGCTTCTTTTGCTGCTGCTGCTGCGCCCAACCCTGCGCCACCAGCAACTGGGAACAAAATATCCGCTTTCTGATCAATTTGCGCTTTTGCAACTGTCTTGCCACCAGTGGAATCAGTAAAACTGCCCACATACTGACCAGTTTTCTTCTCGCCATCCCAGCCTAGAACAGTCGTCGTCGTGCCATTGTCTGCATCATACTTTGCAGCACCTTGCTGGAAACCGTCCATGAAGATCTGAACTGATGGGAATTCCATTCCACCAAAAGTTCCGAGCACATGCGTCTTGGAATAGCCTGCCGCTAAATAACCAGCGAGATAAGAAGCCTGCGCAGTGTCAAAAACAACTGGCTTGACATTCGGCAACGAAATTGCATCGTCATCAATGATTGCATAGTTGACACTCGGATTTTCCTCAGCTGATGCCTTTGTCGCATCTGATAAAGCGAATCCGACTGGAACGATAAGACTGCAATTATTTGCGACCATAGCCTTCAAATTTGACTCGTAGTCATTCTCGTTCTTCGACTCTGCCTGCTTAACTTGAATTCCCAACGATGCCTGAGCACTCGTTAAGCCCTCAAGAGCAGACTGGTTGAATGACTTGTCCTGAAAACCGCCGCCATCAGACACAACACAACCAATAAAATCGCTATTGCCAGAACCAGAACCGTCATCAGATGGGGTGTCTCCTCCACCTGAGCATGCCGCTAGTCCAAGACTAAGGGCAAATACAGAGCCGGCAGCAATTGCCTTCTTTATAATACCTTTCATATTACTCCTTGTAATTAATACCTACCAACAGCTTTGTCGTGAAAACGCCCCCAACTGGCAAAACATCCAGTCCAGTGCATATCACAGCATTGCTAATTTTAATTATACACTTGTTTTTTGTAACATACAAGTATTTCACAAATTTAAAGTTAACGAAAATTATTGTTAAAAAAGAGTCCGCTTTATTGTTGTTGCGTAGGAAGCTGAGTTCGGCTTTGCGCTATCGCGCAGTTAATAATTAATCGCTACGCTTAATTAATAGTTAATAATTCGCTCGCGCCTACGCGCTTCGCTTAGGATTCGGAATTAGAGTAGAAGTACTGCGTGGCATTATAGAGTACTCCTCGTTACGTACAAAACGGAGTTCGCCCTACTGCTTGTTACGTACACAAAGGAGTTCACACGCTACGCGTGCTCACACTCCTAGACCGCAACTTTTCAAAACAACTTCGCTTGCGCTCGTTCTTTTGAAAAGTTGCGCTAAGGCTTGGCTTGCCTACGGCAAGCCAAGCCACTCTTAAGCAGAGTAACTCTTGGTCCAAAAGCAACTTTACAGCAGAGGCTTGGATTTTTCAGAATGAAAAATCCAAGCAATGCGCAAGTCGGCGGGCGCGTAGCGCACGCTGACGCAGCGCTATCAAAGCATGAATGAAATGAATTCCGAATCAACTGCGTTGCGCGTAAGCGCGAGCAAATTATTAACTATTAAGGCTTAAGTAACATTTTGTGGTGTTTTTTTGATGAAATCATTAGTTAACGGATTTATTCTAAACTCACTTGTAGATAGTAAATATAAGTCGATTATCTTTTGTCTTCTTTTGGGTGTTGTCCCTCTATGTGATCTATTTAACTCCTTTACCCTTGAGTTAGATCCGCCCTCTAAAAGATTAGTTGTGCTTGGAATGTTTTTGTTTT
>JAISFQ010000091.1 GCA_031263495.1 Candidatus Nutricula glyptotermitis | reverse complement strand
TTGAAAAATCCAAGCAATGCGCAAGTATTGTTGCGCCGTAGGCGAAACCATACGCCAGCGCAATAAAAGCGTGAGCCCGTAGGGCGAACTCCGATTCAAACGCACTGCGTGAAATGCAGTGCAATTAGAGCATGAATGAAATGAATTCCGATTCCCGCGCGAGGCGCGCCGAGCGCAATTATTAACTATTAACTATTAACTATTAACTAAACTCACTACTCACTACTCATTACTCACTACTCATTACTCCTTACTCATTACTCCTTACTCACTACTCACTACTCCTTACTCCTTACTCCTTACTCCTTACTCATTACTCATTACTCATTACTCCTTACTCATTATTAACTACTCATTAAATCAAACCACCCCGCGCCTATACGCGTAACTCGTAATATCATTCCTGTTCGTGAGTTGGAGTTTACGCAAGACACTGGACACATGGGATTCTACGGTTTTGACAGAAACGAACAGTTCCTTGGCGATTTCTTTGTATGTGTAACCGCGGGCAATGTAGCGCAAAACTTCGCGTTCACGGCGAGTAAGCGAGTTGTAATTTTCGTCGGAAACATCTTGTGCGCGTGCGTCTGATTTCGCGAAGCCAGTGATAGAAATGGAGTCGGAAACCTTGCCGTCAAGTGCGGAATGGAAACCTGAGAGCACGAAACCAGCAAGTTTTGGCGAAAATACTGCGTAACCCTCGGCAGCCTGTTGCAGTGCGCGATTAATCTCTTCAACGGACGCAGTTTTGGTAATATAACCACTTGCACCTGCGCGAATCGTCGAAACTACGTCCTCAGGACTGTCAGAAACCGATAACGCAAGGAAATTCGGCTGTTTGTCCATGCCATTCGTGCCGATAATTACGTCCGCACCCTTGCCAGTCAGCAAATGAACGTCGAGCAAAACAGCATCAGGAACTGCGGATTTTATGCAAGTTATGGCGGTTTCTACTGAATCTGCCTCGCCGACCACTTCAAACACCTCAGCGTCCAACATCGCCTTCAAACCCGCACGAAACATGTCGTGGTCGTCAACTATCACAATTCGATACACAGCTCAATCTCCGTTCCCCATTTCCGCTTGGACCTAACCGTCGCCTCGCCGCCTAACTGCTCCATACGTGAAATTATACTCTTTTTTACGCCAAATCGCTCGTTCGGAATCTTGTCGATATTAAATCCGTTACCATGATCACGCACAAACACCTGCAACCTAATGCCTTTTTTCTTATTATTACTACTACCCGCGCGCGCGTTTTCAGCCAAACTAATTCGTTCCGCACTCTGATAAACGTTAATCGGCGGTGCACCATGTTGAATCGCATTTTTAACGCATTCCGTGAACGCAGCAGTGATTTCCTCCGCAATATGTTCATCAATTACCAACTCATCAGCACGCATTCCGTCACTATCAGTCGCAATCGTCACTTCGACGCCAGATTCTTCTGCTAAAGTTTCCGCTGCGAGACGAATTCTAGTAAAGAACGGTACATTTTCGTTTGCCAACCTGCCTTTTCCGCCTTGATACAAAAACTCTCTGAGCTCACTTTCCTGTGCACGCGCAAGTTTGCGAACCTTCGCCGAATCATCTGCGACTTTGTCAATCAACGCCAATGTTTGCAGTACGTTGTCGTGTAAATAGCGTGATAAATCGTCCTTTTGCAGGTTGGAAATCTTACGACTTTTGTTCGCTAGACTCAAAAAACTGCACAATATCGCCGCTACGAGTATGAATAGCAGTAAAAGATACCAGTTCGGAATGGTAATCGGGCGCAAAATACCGATGATGATCGCGACTAAGCCGATTCCAAACAGTATGATTGCGGAATTATAACTTTTGTTCATCTTTCGCACTCTCACTTTCGCTTTCACTCATTTTCGCACTTTCCTGCCAAATTCCCTGTTGTACGCGCTGTTCGTCCTGTCCATTTTGTCGTTTATAATACAACTTTTCACGATGCCTAACGCTATACATTCTCACAATTCCCACTGCGATGACGATGATTCCGAACACTATAAACACCGCCGATGTCAGCACTTCAGACGCAAAATACGCACTAAAACTAGGTATAATCGTCTGCACACCGATTGCCACAAGCGCCAAGCAAATGCTCGCTAATATGGCTACAACTCCAAGCATTATCTTAAACATAACTATTCTCCTTCCGTCCACGCAGGTTCTATGCAAACACCGCTTTGATCCAAAGTTTGGCGCATGATTCCGAACCCAAAATCATGCCAGTCGCGGAAATATCCTATGCTGTTTGATTGATAACAACAGCCGTCTCGCACCATTACGCACTCGCCGTCCATTGAACTTCCGCCACGATATAAGTTAATCGTCATCATCGAAGTCGCAACAATCGCTACAACTGCCAAAAACGTCAAAAACGGTGCTGCTTTTCGTCTAATGCCTTCAATTATCAAAACGACACCGAGTGCAAGTAATAAGAAACAACTTATGAATGTGAGCAGGGGAAATGTTTCGTCGACTGCGATTGTAAACGTCCTTCCAAACACGTTAAAGTCAAATTTCGCAAGTGGGTTTATCAAAATTGCGCGTTTTGCGATAATACACAGTCCATACAGCAAAAACGCAATGCCTACGAATACTGCCGCAAGCCCACGAGTTGCGCCCCGATACTTGCCTTTCGCATATTTTTCGCGGTAATAATCTTTGGAGTACATGTTTTTGTACTTGTCGATTTTCTCATCAACTTTCTGCTCCGCGCGGTTCAATTTGTCGTCAATTTTGTCGGACACACCATTTACCTTGTCGTTTACCTTGTCAAACGCACTATTTATCTTACTGTCTATAAAGTTATCAACGCCTTCCGCACTGTTGTTTGCGTCGGAATCAGCGTTGTCAGCGCTATTAGCATTATTGCCCTGCGCGACCCCCTGTTCAAAAAGCGTTTCGGGCTCACTTTGCGTGCCGTCACGAAACTCAGTGTGCCTGTCATAATCATAACGCCGCACATAATTCTCAAAATCTCTCGCGCCGACCATCCTAGTAAAGACGAAAAACGCAATCAGTGCAGCCAAAATTATGCTCACAAGCACGCCAAATACGTTCACAATCGAGGTGCCGAGAGTTCCGAACAAAAACATCAGAACGATAGGCACTATTTCAATATTCATGCGCTTATTTGTAATGTCCTCAAACGGTATCGAGCCGTCAATCTCATCTGGTAACACTGCCCAAAGAATCGCGTAAATAGGTAATCCTACGAAAAATATCGCTGCTAGCACGAACAAAAACCGCACCATACCTCTTTGCATGCCGAACCGATTCGCGATCGCCCCCGACACACCGCCACACAGCCTGCTATCCGTCCGCTCAATTCCACGCGACCGCACCCAGCCAAAAAACTCCTGGAAAAACTGCCTAGCCTTCCTGTTGTCATCTTGCACCATTTTGCCTCCTTTATTACTTCCATTACAGCACACTAAAATGCCGTATATTAATAATTTACTCCCCTTCAACCCCGATTTCAATCAGTGATTACCCTGAATTAACCCTGAGAAAATAGTTAATAATTAATAGTTAATAGTTAATAGTTAATAATGAGTAATGAGTAATGAGTAATGAATAATTGGGAATCGGAATTCGCCTAGCGGCTCATGCTTTGATTGCGCTGGCGTATGGTTTCGCCTACGGCGCAACAATACTTGCGCATTGCTTGGATTTTTCAGTATGAAAAATCCAAGCCTCTGCTGTGAAGCTACTTTTGTGTAAAAGAGTTACTCTGCAGCAGAGTGGCTTGGCAAGACCTAAGTCTTGCCAAGCCTTAGCGCAACATAAAAAACAACAAGCGCAAACGAAGTTGTTTTGTGTGTTGCGGGGTAGGAGTGTGAGCGTAAGCGAACTCCTTTGTGTACGAAACGAGCAGTACTCTTAATGTCGCGCAGTACTTCACCTCTGAATTCCGTATAGGAGCAGGCGAATGAGCCTGCGACCCTGCCTTTAAAATAAGCGTGATGCGGAATCTTAATTAAAAGTATTCGCAAAGCGAAATCTCCTTACTCCTTACTCCTTACTCATTACTCCTTACTCATTACTCCTTACTCATTACTCCTTACTCATTACTCATTACTCCTTACTCATTACTCCTTACTCATTACTCCTTACTCCTTACTCATTACTCATTACTCATTACTCATTACTCCTTACTCATTACTCCTTACTCATTACTCATTACTCCTTACTCCTTACTCATTACTCCTTACTCATTACTCCTTACTCCTTACTCCTTACTCATTACTCCTTACTCCTTACTCATTACTCATTACTCCTTACTCCTTACTCCTTATTAACTATTTTCGTAACATTTCGTTAACAATTCAAAACCACTTGACATTAATTTTTGAATAGAGTAAACTATTAACTGTAAGACTATTTTTGCACGCGCAAAAACGAATGGCGCGGGGTGGAGCAGTTAGGTAGCTCGCTGGGCTCATAACCCGGAGGTCAGAGGTTCAAATCCTCTCCCCGCAACGCATAATGCCTGCTTGCAGCCCATCTGTAAGCCGAGAAGTCGCCACGCAAAAGGTGCGTAGCGCAAAAGACCGGAGGAAATGTATGCAAAAATATGAGTTAATGATTATCTTTGACCCAAGTTACGATGAGGAAGAGGCGTCAAAGCAACTCGACAAGTATTTCGCACCGATTGTAGCGGATGGCGGAAAAGTGGACGATGTAAATGTCTGGGGAAAACGTCGAATGGCGTATGAAATCCAGAAGCATCGCGAAGGCGTTTACGCAGTAGTGAAATTTACTGCGAAAGTCGCTGGGATGAAGGAATTAGAGCGCGTTATGCGCCTGCAGGAGGATATTTTACGCATTAAGATTCTAAAGAACGATGAGTAAAGTCAATAAGATATAAGGAGATATGATGGCAAATGACACGATTATTACAGTGGTCGGCAATCTGACAGCGGACCCTGAGTTGATGTATACGCGCACGAACAGGACGGTTGTGAATTTTACAATCGCGACGACACCGCGTATGCTAGATCAACAGACGAACACGTGGGTCAACTCGGATACGATGTTTCTGCGTTGTAGTGCATGGGGCGAGTTCGCGGAGAACATAAAGAATTCGCTGCAAAAAGGCATGAGAGTGATTGCTAGGGGCTCGTTAGTCCAACGCAATTATCAATCAAACAGCGGCGAAAACAGGTCTACGTTTGAACTTAAAGTGAATGAACTAGGTCCTTCGCTCTTGCATTCAACTGCGAAAGTCACTAAAAACGAGCGAGCGACTAGTGAAACAGGCAGTTTCCAGCCATTTTCTAACGATTTTGGTGGCACAGCAAGTCCATATGGCAATAACACACAGTCTGGGCAACCAGATACGATGCAGTCCTTCGTGAATTCGGCAAACGCGCCAGCAGAAGATTTTGCGACGAGCGATTTTGGAGGGGAAACTGGCAGTAAATTAGGCAGTGCGGAGGAAGTTCCATTCTAGGAACAAGAGTTTTGAGAGGAAGTTATGGCAAGAAAGATTGTTAAGAAAAAGAAGTATGAGCGTCCTGGCAAGAAGGTTGAAGTTAGAGACGATGCCGCTATTGACTACAAAAACGTAGCATTCTTACAGGAGTTCATATCGGATCGTGGCAAGATTCGCCCAAGGAGCATGACTGGCGTGAATGTCCAGCAGCAAAAGAAAGTCGCAAACGCGATAAAAAATGCGCGTGAAATGGCTTTATTACCATATGTGATTTTAGGTAGAAACTTTAGAAGGAGGCGCGGTGACCACTAAGCTTATATTGATTCGTGACGTGGAAGGTTTAGGTTTTCGTGGCGAAGTCCTAAATGTAAAAGATGGTTACGCTAGGAATTATCTGTTGCCACAAGGTTTGGCGAATGCTTGGTCAAAAGGCGCGGAAGATGGTGCGCAAAAAATACGTGATATGCGTAAAAATCATGAAGATCGCATGCTTGAAATCGCTCGTCAACTGAAAGAATCTCTTGAAGGGGGAGTGTTGGTTCTCAAAAAAGCGACGACTAAGAATGGCGGACTTTATGGCTCTGTGCAGTCAAATGAGATTGCAACAGTGCTAAACGAAAAGCATAAGGTCAACGTAAGCGCGAAAGATATTGTGATTGATGAGCCGATTAAGGCAGTTGGAAACTATATTTTGCAAATTGCGTTGCATCCAAAGATATCAACTGAACTAAAAGTCAGTGTGGTAACGGAAAATGATGATGAGGAGGTTAAATGAGTCATAAACTGATATTATTGCGTCATGGCGAGAGCGTATGGAATTCTAAAAACTTATTTACTGGCTGGGTCGATGTGCCACTTTCAGAAAAGGGCGTCGAAGAAGCAAAAAACGCTGGTAAATTGTTCAAGGAAACTGGAATTACGCCTGATATTTTGTACACGTCATTGCTGCGACGCGCGATTAACACTGCAAATTTGGCACTTGACGAGGCAGATTTGCTATGGATACCAGTGAAGCGTTCATGGCATCTTAACGAGAGGCATTATGGCGATTTACAAGGCAAAAACAAGACTGAAATTCGCGATGAGTATGGCGAGGAGCAGTTTATGATTTGGCGCAGGTCTTATGATGTTCCACCGCCTGAAATTAGCGCGGACTCTGCGTATTCGCAACTTTCGGATCCAAGATATAACTGCGTGAATCCGCCAGTAAAGACGGAAGCGTTAAAGAATGTTTTAGATCGCGCACTTCCATTTTTGAAGACCGAAGTGTTTGCAGATTTAAAGGCAGGCAAAACTGTGCTTTTAACTGCGCATGGCAATTCAATTCGTGCAATAGTGAAATATCTTGATGGTATTTCGGACGAGGAAATCACAGGCGTTAACATACCGACTGGCATTCCGTTATTGTATGAGTTAGATGATGATTTTAAAGTAATTGGCAAGAGGTATCTTGATCCAGCAGCTGCTGAGGAATCGATAAAAGCAGTCGCTAATCAAGGTAAAAAGTAAGGAGGAAGATATGAGTAGTGAGAAAAAACACTCTTATGGTGTTCTGGGGTTTTTCCTGGGACTATTGGTCGCGGGCGTCGCATACGTCGCGATTAGCAAGACAGCGAATGAGGACGATCCGTGGGCGGATCCGTGGGAAAAGGCTTCAGAGCCTGTCGAACCTGTTGCTGAAGAGGAAGAAGTAGCGAAAGAAACGAAGTAGACAAGTTCTGGTGCAAAAACTTGCATCAGAAGTTAGGTTTAGTAGATAAATTTACAAGTCAAGCGAAATATAGCGGTCGCTCAATGTAAATTGCCTATTGTTAGGCACTTTACCGATGCTATTTCTGTTTTTTAGACTTTGTGCGCTTGCGTCAGGAAAGATAAATGTGATTTGCGAGCGCATTTAACGTGCTGTGGTAGGTCAAGCATGCATGGAAGTGTAGGAAAAAGAGGTATTTGATATGGCGACTAAGAAAGTTGTTGCTAGTAAGAAGAAAAAAGCAGGTGATGTTGCATTGTCACTTGAAGATGAGATTAAGTTACACAAACGCGCAAATCGCGTCTCGTTTGGGCGTTCAAGCGAGTTAAAGGATGTGCCATACTTGTTGTCGATTCAGCGCGAAAGTTACGATTGGCTGATTGGCAACGAGTTTTTCAAGAAGCGCATCGAAAAAGGAACTGTTGCGCACCATTTCGTGCCATCAGAAACTTCGGGTTTAGAGGAAGTTCTTGAGGAGATTTCTCCGATTGAAGACTACTCGAAAACGATGTCACTTTCCTTTTCTGAACCGCAGTTTGAGAATCCGAGGTATAGTGAGAGAGAATGTAAAGAGCATGGTTATACCTATTCAGCGCCACTTTACGTCTCCGCCGAGTTTGTGAACAATGATACTGGCGAAATTAAAACCCAGACGGTGTTTTTTGGCGATTTTCCATTGATGACGAAGTATGGAACGTTTATCGTAAACGGTGCAGAGCGCGTCATTGTTTCGCAATTAGTGCGTTCTCCTGGTGTTTACTACGAAAGCACGTTAGATAAGGTTTCTGACCAGGACTTATATTCCGTCAGAGTCATTCCAACGCGCGGTGCTTGGTTTGAGTTTGAGTATGACAGGCGTGGCGTTTTGGGAGTTAGAATCGACAGGCGCAGGCGTCAAAACCCGATTGCACTTTTGAAGGCATATGGCATCACCGAGGAAGAACTTTTGGTCGAGTTCAAAGAGTTTCCAGAACTCATCGAGCAGGTGAAACGTGATCCAAATAAAACGCAGACTGATGCACAATTGGAAGTGTTTAGGCGCACGCGTCTAGGCGAGCCAGCATCGACAGACGCTGCTCAGACGCTTATTTATGACATGTTTTTCAATCCAAAGCGTTACGATTTAAACAGAGTCGGGCGTTACAAGCTGAACAAGAAACTCTCATTAGACTTCGATCCAAATGAATCGTTACTGCAAAAAGAGGACTTAATCGGCTCACTTCGCTATTTGGCAGCACTTCGCGCAGGTCACAAGACTGTCAGCATCAAAACCGGTAAAACAACTAAGACTATTGATGTCTCAGTCGATGATATTGATCACTTTGGTAACCGTCGCGTCAGAACAGTCGGTGAATTGTTACAAAACCAGATTAGAATTGGACTTGCACGCATGGAAAGGATTGTGCGTGAGCGCATGGGTACGCAAGATGTCGAGGCAATTTCACCACAAGTTTTGCTGAATATCCGACCAATTTCCGCGTCACTTAAAGAATTTTTAGGTACATCGCAGTTGTCGCAGTTTATGGATCAAAATAACCCATTAGCAGGGCTTACGCATAAGCGCAGATTGAGTGCATTAGGTCCTGGCGGTTTATCTCGTGACAGAGCGACGATGGAAGTTCGCGACGTTCACCCATCTCACTATGGCAGAATGTGCCCAATCGAATCGCCTGAAGGTCAAAACATCGGTCTTATGGGCTCGCTTGCGACGTATGGGCGCGTGAATTCGTTTGGTTTCATTGAAACTCCATATCGCAAGGTGAAAAATGGCAAAGTCACTGATGAAATACATTATTTTACAGCAGACGATGAGAATAAATACATTATCGCGCAGGCGAATGCTGAGATTGGTAAAGATGGAAAGTTTATAGGCGACAGAGTGCTTGCGCGTGACAGAACTGGTGACGCAATCGACGCATTGCCAGAAATGATTGATTACATGGACATTTCCACGAGACAATTGGTTTCAGTCGCTACGTCACTCATTCCATTCGTCGAGCATGACGACGCGAACCGTGCACTTATGGGCACAAACATGCAGCGTCAAGCAGTTCCATTAATTCGCACTGAAGCACCACTTGTCGGCACTGGAATGGAGTTCAGAACAGCGACTGACTCGGGGGACAGCGTTCTTGCTTTGGCATCTGGTGTCGTAAAAGACGTTTCTGCTTCAAATATTGAAGTCGCAAACGATGATGGCACATATACCTCATACGCTCTTCGTAAATTCGAACGTTCGAATCAAACGACGTGTTACAACCAAAACCCGATCGTCGATATAGGGGAGAGAGTCGAGGAAGGTTCAGTGATAGCAGATGGTCCAGCGATATCAAATGGCGAATTAGCACTCGGAAAGAACTTGTTAATTGCTTTTATGAGCTGGGAAGGTTATAACTTTGAGGATGCTATCATTTTGAGTGAACGAGTCGTAAAAGAAGATATTTTGACTTCGATTCACATTGAAGAACACGAAATAGAGGCGCGCGAAACAAAACTCGGTGAGGAAAGAATCACGCGCGAGTTGCCAAACGTTTCTGAGCAGTCTTTAGCGAATTTGGACGAACGCGGAATCATTCGCATCGGAAGTGAAGTGAAAGCAGGCGATATTTTGGTCGGTAAAGTGACACCGAAAGGTGAGCAGGACTTGACTCCAGAGGAACGCCTTCTGAAAGCAATTTTCGGCGGTCAATCGAATCAAGTCAGAGACACTTCTCTTAGAGTGCCGCACGGCGAGGCTGGGACAGTCGTAAGCGTTACAGAACTTAGTCTCGAGAATGACGATGACCTGCAAAATGGCGTAAACTCTATGGTTCGCGTATACATTGCGCAGCGCAGAAAGATTACGATTGGCGATAAATTGTCAGGGCGTCACGGCAATAAAGGCGTAATTTCCAGGATCTTGCCAGAGGAGGACATGCCATTCTTAGAGGACGGAACGCCAGTTGACGTGATATTAAATCCACTTGGTGTGCCAGGGAGAATGAACGTCGGGCAGGTGCTTGAAGTTCACTTAGGCATGGTCGCGAAAAATGGTTGGGATATTGATAAGTCCAAATTGAAAGATACATCTTGGAAGGCTGAAGTTCCTGATGTAGCGAAGAAGGCGGAAGCGAATCAACCAGTCGCAGTGCCTGTTTTTGATGGAATCAGTGAGGAAGTTTTGCATGGACTTTTGACTTCAATCAACCCGACTGACACTGGAAAACCTCCTGTTCAGGAGAACGGTAAGGCTGTGTTGTTTGATGGCAGGACGGGAGATCCGTTCCCAGAGCCGATTTCGGTCGGTTACATGTATATTTTGAAACTTCACCACTTGGTGGACGACAAGATTCACGCTCGTTCGACTGGTCCATACTCGATGATTACGCAGCAGCCACTTGGCGGTAAAGCGCAATTCGGTGGTCAGAGATTCGGCGAGATGGAAGTTTGGGCACTTGAAGCGTATGGTGCGGCGTATACATTGCACGAAATGATGACGCTGAAGTCAGATGACGTGGTCGGGCGTGTAAAAGTTTATGAAGCAATCGTCCGCGGAGATAACGTGCCTGATTCTGGAATACCAGAATCGTTTAAAGTGCTGTTGAAAGAGATAAAATCGCTCTGTTTGAACGTACGAATGATTGATTCTGAAGGTAACGAGATTAGCATGGAAACTGAGGATGACGAAGCCATGCGAATCAGTGAGGGCATGGGAATTAATCTGGCGAAAAGACCAGATACGAACATTCGTGAGGATGGCTATATGTCATCTGTTACATATGGTGGCGAGGCATAAGGAAAGGGTTTATTATGGCTAATGTTAATGATTTTGCAGAGTTATCAATTAAGTTACTGAGCACGGATGAAGTGCACAGCTGGTCTTATGGCGAGGTAAAAAAGGCGGAAACTATCAATCACCGCACATTGAAGCCCGAAAAAGGCGGTTTGTTTTGCGAACGAGTGTTTGGACCGACGCACGATTGGGAATGTTCCTGCGGTAAATATAAGCGACCGCGTTATAAAGGCATAATTTGCGAGCGTTGCGGCGTCGAAGTGACCAGAAGTCAGGTCAGGCGCGAGAGAATGGGGCACATTGAACTCGTTTCTCCTGTCACGCACGTGTGGTTCTTTAAGTCCGTGCCATCAAGATTGGGTATTTTGCTTGATATCGCGCCAAAAGATTTGGAGAAAGTGATTTATTATGCTGCTCATATGGTAATCGAAGTCGATACTGAAAAACGACACAACGATATGAAAGGCTTGCGCGAGGAATTAGAAGAGCAACTTTTGGCATATGATAAGGCTAAAGATAATGAGATTGAGAGAATTCGCGTTACAGCAGAGAAGGAGCTTGCGGAAATCAAACAAACTCCTGCTAAAGTGCGTCGAATTAAGCAATCGGCTTCTGGTAGAATCGAGAGTGTTACGAAAAAATATGAGCGCAAAATTCGCGAAGCGAACGATGCCTGGGAGAAGTTTGTCTCACTTGCACCTGGCGATTTAATCGGCGATGATGTCATTTTTACGCTTTTAGAGGACAATTACTCAGATTATTTTAAAGGTGACATGGGCGCGGAAGCGATCGAGACGCGCATTATGGACTTAGATTTGCAAGAACTTGCGGATGAATTAAAGGCAACTATCGATTCTGCACGTGGTCAGAGAAAAGTTAGGGCTATTAAGCGTCTAAAAGTCGTGCGTGCATTTTTGCAAACTGGTAATAAGCCTGAATCGATGATTATTCACGCATTGCCTGTCATTCCGCCTGATTTGCGTCCGATGGTTCAATTGGATGGTGGCAGATTTGCGACTAGCGATTTGAATGACCTTTACAGGCGAGTTATTATCAGAAACAATCGTTTGAAGAGGTTTATTGCACTTTCTGCACCAGAAATTATCATCAACAACGAAAAGCGCATGCTGCAAGAATCAGTCGATGCGTTGTTTGACAATGGAAAGCGCGGAAAACCTGTGCTAGGAACTGGCGGTAAGCAATTAAAGTCAATTTCTGAACTGCTTAAAGGCAAGCAAGGTAGATTTAGGCAGAATTTGCTTGGAAAGCGCGTCGATTATTCTGGTCGTTCTGTCATCGTCGTTGGTCCGCAACTGAAAATTCATCAGTGTGGATTGCCGAAACAGATGGCACTTGAGTTATTCAAACCGCATGTAATCAAAAAGTTGATTACTGAGAGGATTGCTATGAATATCAAGGTCGCGAAACAGATGGTGGATAGGATGGAACCTGAAGTTTGGGACATTTTGGAGTTCGTCATTTCAGGACATCCAGTGCTATTAAACCGCGCTCCAACATTGCACCGCTTGGGTATTCAGGCGTTTGAACCGCAGTTGGTGGAAGGTAAGGCTATTCAACTTCACCCACTCGTTTGTGCTGCATTTAACGCAGACTTTGATGGTGACCAAATGGCTGTTCACTTGCCACTTTCCGAATATGCGCAGGCAGAAGCGAGAGTTTTAATGCTTGCTGCGAATAACTTACTGAAACCAGCAGATGGCAGACCAGTGACACTTCCTACTCAGGACATGATTATCGGGCTTTACTATCTTACGAGTGAAAGGGAAAAGGCGAAAGGTGAGGGCAGAATATTCTCATCTGTATCCGAAGCAGAAATGGCATTTTTGGACAAGCAGATTGACCTGCGTGCGAAGATTAAGATTCGTACATTTACGGAAGCAATCGTCGAAGGTCAGGAAATGCCGAAAGGCTATAAATCTGGTGATTCGCGCATAATTGAGACGACTTATGGGCGCACAGTGTTTAATGAGATTTTTCCAGATGATGCTGTGTACATTAACTCGCCAATAGGTAAAGCGGAGTTGGATAACTTGATTAATGATTTGATCGAAAAGTACCCGACGACTGTCGTGGATAAAATGCTTGATGGCTTGAAAGAACTTGGGTTTAAATGGGCGAGTAGATCTGGCTCCACGATTTCGTATGCTGACATCGCATCTCCTGCTAAAAAGACTAAAATCATCGCAAACTATGATGCTCAGGCGGAGAAAATTCAAGAGCAGTTTGATGAAGGCATGATTACCGACGACGAGCGCAGAATCGAACTAATCGACATTTGGACTCGTGCGACTGACGAAGTTGACGCAGAAATGCGTAAAAACTTCAAGGAGGACAACACGATTTTACAGATGGTGACTTCTGGTGCACGCGGTAACTGGATGCAGGTTCGTCAGATTGCTGGTATGCGCGGACTCGTTGCGAATCCAAAAGGTGAAATCATTCCGCGCCCGATTAAGTCCAACTATCGTGAAGGTTTATCTGTCATCGAATACTTTATCGCGAGCCACGGTGCGCGTAAAGGTATCGCCGATACAGCACTCAGAACTGCGGATTCAGGCTTTTTGACTAGGCGTTTGGTCGATGTTTCACAAGACATTATCATTCGCAGTCATGATTGCGGAACTGTTCGTGGACTTGATGAGGAGTTGCTTAGTGTAGAAGATTCTGATGGAAAAATAGTTGCAGATCCTGTCCTTCGCACGAGTGTTTATGGCAGAACGCTTGCAGAAGATGTGAAAGTGAAGAGCAAAACGCTTGCAAAGAAGGGCGATGACATTTCACTTGAGCTTATTGATAAGTTTGTGGAAACTGGCGTTAAGAAGGTGAAAGTTCGTTCGGTTTTGACTTGCGAACTAGATTTTGGCATTTGCGCACTCTGTTATGGTCGTTCTCTTGCGACTGGAACACTTGTTGATATCGGTGAAGCGGTCGGAATCGTCGCTGCTCAGTCGATTGGAGAGCCTGGAACACAGCTCACGATGCGTACTTTCCACACAGGTGGTGTCGCGTCCGCTGCGGATATCACGCAAGGTTTGCCACGTGCAGTCGAGTTGTTTGAGGCAAGAACGCCAAAAGGTGAGGCTCCGATGGCTGAATATGCAGGCACAGTGCAGATTGTGGACGATGAAATGGGCAGAAAGATTGTCCTGAAACCCACGAATAGCGAATTTGACACAGTCGAGTATCCGATTTCAAGGCGTCAGAGATTGACGGTCAAAGCGAATGATAAAGTCGAGGCTGGAGTTCCATTGACAGAAGGTGTAATCGATCCTAAAAAGTTGCTTAGAATTTTAGGTCCACGCGCCACCCAAAAACATTTAGTTAATGAGGTGCAGGAAGTTTATCGCTCGCAGGGAGTTAGCATTCACAATAAGCACATTGAGGCGATTATTTCGCAGATGTTACGTCGCGTGACGGTTTTTGACCCAGGTGACACAGAATTGCTTATCGGTGAGTTACTTGACCGTACAAAGTTCGAAT
This sequence comes from Candidatus Nutricula glyptotermitis, assembly GCA_031263495.1. Classification (GTDB taxonomy): domain Bacteria; phylum Actinomycetota; class Actinomycetes; order Actinomycetales; family Bifidobacteriaceae; genus Nutricula; species Nutricula glyptotermitis. The sequence continues at coordinate 2,398 of JAISFQ010000091.1, read as the reverse complement.
CTATTAATCGTGAAGCGGTTAAAAATGGCATTCGACCTGCTGCTGCGCGTCCTGAACTGATGGGAATCACGAAAGCGTCTCTTGCGACTGCTTCGTGGCTTTCTGCTGCGTCGTTCCAAGATACGACTCGCGTTCTAACTGAGGCTGCGATTGGAAACTATCAGGACGAACTCGTAGGATTGAAAGAAAATGTCATTATTGGCAAGTTAATTCCTGCTGGAACTGGACTTTCTGTTTATCGAAATTCGACTGCAGAGCCAAAAGAGGACGTGAAAGATATTTTGTATCCATCTGTCGGCTATGACGATATCGATAGAACCACTGAATCGCTCGACGAGGAAAACTTTGACATTCACAGTATTGATGGCTTTGAACTCGAAGATTTGGAGGAACTGATTAATACCACATTTGCTGAGGAAGAGGAACTTGCGGATTCGAATTCAATCGTGGATGCGGCGGATTTGGAACTTAGCGAAGAAGCGATTATCGCTGATGGTATTGATGCATCGTCCACGAATTCAAAGTAACTTGGGTGAATTGTCATGTCATTAAACATAGGGATTGTAGGCTTGCCGAACGTAGGTAAGTCTACACTCTTTAATGCTCTGACTTCTAACAACGTGCTTGCTGCGAATTATCCATTTGCGACTATTGAACCGAACGTCGGAATCGTCGAATTGCCTGATGAAAGGCTTGATGTATTGCAACAGATGTTCGATTCTAAGCGCGTAATTCATGCGACGATCGAGTTTCATGACATCGCGGGAATCGTCGAAGGCGCATCGAAAGGCGAAGGGCTTGGCAACAAGTTTCTTGCAAATATTCGTGAAGCGGACGCGATTTGCGAAGTTGTGCGCGTTTTTGAGGATGAGCATGTGCTACATGTCGACGCTAACCCAAATCCGAAAAAAGACATTGAGATCATCGAAACCGAACTTATTTTAGCGGACTTGCAAACCATCGAAAACGCAATTCCTAGGCTACAAAAAGAAGTTCGCGGCAATAAAACGCTTCAAAAAGTCCTTGACACTGCCCAAAAAGCATCCGATTTGTTGTCCTCTGGCATTACAATCACGAACGCCGTCCAAGCAGGCGATATTGACTATTCGCTCATAAAAGACTTGCACTTACTGACCGCAAAACCGTTTATTTATGTATTCAATGTACACGACACTGATTTACATAACGAAGGCAAACTAAAAGAACTTTCCGAAGTTGCACACCCTAACCCTGCAATCTTTCTTGATGCAAAGTTTGAAAAAGAACTTACAGAACTCGACGCTACTGATGCCGCGGAAATGCTTGAAGCGGAAGGTATATCAGAATCTGGACTTTCTCAATTAGCACGCGTTGGTTTCGACATTTTAGGCTTACAAACATTCCTTACAGCAGGCGAAAAAGAGTCTCGCGCTTGGACAATCCACAAAGGCGACACCGCGCCACAAGCCGCAGGAGTGATTCACACCGATTTTGAACGCGGATTTATCAAAGCAGAAATAGTTTCTTATGCAGATTTGGTCGCTACTGGTTCGATGCACGAAGCAAAAGCACTTGGTAAAGTGCGCATCGAGGGAAAAGACTATATTATGCAAGATGGTGACGTGGTCGAATTTAAGTTCAATGTGTGATAATGGATTCCCAGACGTTTTGCTTCGCACGCACTCTACCGCTCTGAACCCCGCACACCCATCTTAGAATGAAGTATTGCGCAGCAATGCGATTACAATGAGTAAGGAATAATGAGTAAGGAGTAATTGGGAATCGGAGTTCGGCTAACGCCTCACACTTTTATTGCTCGCCTCGCTCGCGGGAATCGGAATTCGCCCCACCTACAACTCAGCGTGAAAATAGGGAGCAAATTGCTAAGCACCTGGAACGAAGCGGTATTATAATACCGCAAGTGAACAGATGCAACGCAATTTGCCCATATTTTTAGATAATATGTCAAATTAAATATTTAAAAATGTAAACAATAAATTTCATTTATTGTTTACATCCTTATTATTTAATTTATTTGACATAATATCGTGCGCTGAGTGTAGGTGGGTTGCGTTCATGCTCCCATAGCGCAATAAATATAACACTAGCCTTTGGCTAGTGTTATATTTGCGCAAGCAGCACTGCAAACTTACACTGGGCTTACACAAACCAATCAAAATGTTTTTTGCTTGTTCTAGGCATCAGCACCATTACCTCCACCTCAGAATGCGCACACTCCCACTCAATTCCGCACTACTCCCACTCAGAATTCCGTGCGTGACACGGAATCTTAAAATAAAGTAGGGGCTAGACTAGTTGAAGTTTGTCTGTTATGCTTAAAAGGCGAGGTGAAACTATGAAAAATAAGTATGTATTTTGTTCAAGAATTTCTGAGGCGAAATTTAGACAGATTGTAAGG
>JAISFQ010000136.1 GCA_031263495.1 Candidatus Nutricula glyptotermitis | reverse complement strand
CGCCTACGGCGCAACAATACTTGCGCATTGCTTGGATTTTTCAGTATGAAAAATCCAAGCCTCTGCTGTAAAGTTACTTTTTGTTTAAGAGTTACATTGCTGCAGAGTGGCTTGGCTTGCCTATGGCAAGCCAAGCCTTAGCGCAACATAAAAAACAACAAGCGTAAGCGAAGTTGTTTTGTGTGTTGCGGAGTAAAAGTGTGAGCACGCGTAGCGTGTGAACTCCGTTTTGTACGTAGCGAGAAAGTACTCTTAACACCACGCAGTACTTCATTTCTGAATTCCGCACCGCAAAACGAAGTGTAGCGTGATGCGGAATCTTAACTAAAAGTATGAGCCGATAGGCGAATGCATTTAATCGCATTGCTACGCAATAGGGTCGAACGGGGTCAAATGCTCATCCGCATTTTCCTTCACGTTCTCCTGTTTAAGATTCCGCATCTACGTGCGGAATTCTTAGTACCTCTTGTCATCCCGCAAGCGAAGCGATGCGGGATCTGTGATTAGCGAGAGTATACTTTCAGTTCTCGAATGCAGATCCCGTGTCGCGTTCACTTCGTTCACGCTACGGGATGACAAGTAAGGTAAAGTGCACCACGCGTGCGGTAGCAATGCGAACGTGGGGCGTGAAATAAAAGTGTGAACGAAGTGAACTCCGAATCAAACGCACTGCGTGAAACGCAGTGTAATAAAAGTATTCGCAACGCGAATGCCGTTTAATACGAAGCGCGTAAGCGCGAGCAAATTATTAACTAACTGCACTACTCCTTACTCATTACTCCTTACTCATTACTCCTTACTCATTACTCACTACTCATTGCTCATTACTCATTACTCACTACTCATTACTCACTACTCCTTACTCCTTACTAATTACTCATTACTCATTACTAATTAATTACTCCTTACTCCTCAACGAGGCAAATCGTCAAGTGTAATCAACTTGACATCCAATTCCTCCAGTCTTTCGCGCAACTCAGTGCTGCAAAGTGCTTCGACTTCGTAAACTCGTGGCATAGTCAGCGTGCTGTTTTGTAAAATATATGCGTCCAAATAGCCAGGATGGCACACGTACATATTGCAAGCGTCCGTTTCCACATTTGCAGCGCGAACGATTGCCTCAACTGGATTATAGTTAGGTAGCATGCCCTCCATATGTATCAGAATGCGTGTAGTGTCAAACTGTATCTCTGTAAAGCCCAAATCCATATCGCAATGCCTTAAACCATGCCTTTCTGCGACGATCTTCAATCCCCTGAAATAGTTCTCACTTGCGACTGCGTGCCCTTCAAAATATCTAGGCTGCTCTCCTGTAAGCTCGCAAAAACGCTCATATTGCGCTTCAATTTCCAAAACAACTTCATCAAGCACGACAAAATCCTCTTTCGCCTGCCTATATTCAGTAGAACTTCTGAAAAACCCATCAGAAGTCGTAATGCTTGGAATTTTGGAAGGATTTGTAATCGGTTTGCCAGCAGTTATGTTTGTGTGCTGACCTAAACAAAGATCCATGCCCTTAAGCAAATCAAGTCCATGAACAGTCGCTGGCATATTTACCATTACACCTACGGTTTTCAGCAATCCGCCTTTTAACGAATCTGCAATACCATAATTAACACCACGTGAATAGCCTAAATCATCGGCTCTAATCAATAACTTTTTCATTTTCTAACTCCTTTACTACACTTCTACACTCTGAAACAGTTCTTTCTTGCTAGGACGCATAATAAAAACTGTCAAAACAGCCGTCACGCCAAAAGACAAAAGCGAACTTATAACGCCATTAATCAAGTTTTCCGTGCCACCACCAATAAAACCAAGTAGCTCTAAGAAATTCGTTGCGCCAAAAACATAAACTTTTACGCCCGTAATTCCAGCATACAGACCGCCAATAGCACCACCAATCGACAACGCTATGAATGGCTTTTTGTACTTAAACCCAACTCCATAAAGCGTAGGTTCTGTAATCCCACCGATAATGCCTGAAATAAAATAACCAAGTGAGAGCGACTTTTCTTTCTTGTCCTTCGTTATAAAGAACGCGCCGAGTGCCATTCCAAAAGTCGCCCAAGTCGCGCATCCGCCCGCAGGAACGACGAGTGCTTCACTGCCCTCAGTCGCAATCATCGTAAGTGCTGTTACGATAAGCAAAACATGCATTCCACTCATGACCAGATATTCCCACAGCGCAGCAATAAGCGCAACAGCCAAAAATCCAGCAACATCGCCCAATCCGAGCAGTCCTTTAGAAATTATGCTTTCGCCTACGAATGCTCCTGCTGGCGCAAGTGCACACAAAGAAATTGGAACCATGACTGCCATCGTAAGAAATGGTGCGAAAACAGTCGTTAAAACATCTGGAAGCACTTTTTCAAAGAACTTTTGGACATAACTCATCACCCATACCGAAAGCAATATTGGCACGACGCTTTGCGCATAATTGTTGACCATAGTTGGTATGCCATAAACCGTAAATGACGTGCCTGCCTTCGCGATTTCTACGAACGCAGGAGATATTAATATGCAGCCCATAAACATGCCTAGAATTGGTGTAACTCCAATTTTTGTCGCCGCGCAATAGCCCAAATATACAGGCAGAAAATAAAACCCCGCATCATATAAAAAGTTCAGTAACACATAAAGATCACTTTCAGGAGTTATGACTTTAAGCATGTCAGGACCTAAAAGCACGAGTACAGTTTTGAACATCGCAGCCGCTATTAGCACAGGAATTAACTGTATAAACGAGCCTGATAGATAATTTAATATATCATTACCGACCTTCTTAAACGTAAACTTTTCCTTTTTAACATTGTCCAAGTTCTCATTAATTACCGCCTGACTCTCTATTCCTGACTGCTCACAGAACTCTGCATACACTTTCCCGACGTTCTGCCCAATGATGATCTGCAGTTGCCCGCCAGATTCTATCGCGCCAAGAACACCATCAATTGCCTTAATCGCATCAAGATTGGCACGCGTGTCATCTTTCAAATTAAGCCTCAGCCTTGTTATGCAATGCGCTACGTGGCTTATGTTTTCTTTCCCACCTACATTTTCAATAATGACTTTCGTCAACTCACTAAATTCACTGTGATTTCCCATTTTCCCCCTTTACAACTCACCCAATCGAAAATCGGTTTGCAAAAACTTACAAACAAAAAGTATCTATTGCACTAAATACTTAACTTTAATCATAGCAAATTCCAAAACAACATGCAAGCGGTTTGTAACAAAAGTTGAACCGCCCTACATCCAATATAGAACTATGCTCTTATGCTAACCAACCTTTCATCTACACTCTTAGTATACCACAACTCTTCAATCTCTGCTGGAGTCTTATAGTTGTTTCTCTCACT
>JAISFQ010000112.1 GCA_031263495.1 Candidatus Nutricula glyptotermitis | reverse complement strand
CGCATGAAATCTGTAATTGTATCTATATTAGTTATTGCACTTGTTTCTACAAACTTTGCAACAATTAATAACGTAAGAGCAGATGATACAAATCATCCATATCTTACAGAAGTTACTATTAATCAACTTACTGAACAAGGTAGGTTGGATTTTACACTAGGTGCTGTAAACAACAGTTCTTATGATGTAAAAGTTACTAATTTGTATGGAAAGGTTGTATATAACAAAAGCCTAGACAGAAATGTTAAGGCATTTAGTGTAAATAATCTTTACCCATCTGTGTATACTGTTACTGTTAGTGCAAACAGCGGAACAGAAGTAGACACTAAAACTACTAAACTAGATGTTCGCATTAAACAAAAGAATGCAGATTACAAAAACAAGTTTAGTGATTTAGGTAAGTTAAACAAAGACAGAGTTGATTCTGTTAGGTGGCTATATAAGTACGCTATAACTATTGGATCAGGTGGCATAAACACTTACAAGCCACAAGACACAGTAAACAGAGGTGCTATGGCACAATTCATGCAGAAACTGTCGGATTGTTTACAATGTCAAACTTCATGCAAATGGCGGATCTGTCGTACCTTTGCAAAAAGTAAACTCAGGCGAAAAGGTGGTCAGACCTGCAGATCCAAAGAGAGCAGGTTACGTTTTACTGGGTTGGTTTAGAGATCTCAATGGCAAGCAGAAGTACGATTTTGATAAAGAAATTGTGACTAGTGATTTTACTATATATGCACTGTGGGATTTCGGGAAGTATACTGTGAAATTCGAGTCTAATGGCGGAAATAAAGTTCAGGAGCAGCAAGTCAGGGGAACTGCTAAGGTAAGGCAACCAGCGAATCCAAGTAAGCCGAAAATGGTGTTTGCAGGTTGGTATTATAATTCAGAACTGACCGACTTGTGGGATTTTGGACAAGATGTCGTGAAAGAGGACATTATGCTTTACGCGAAGTGGGTAAACGCTTTGAAACTTACGTTTGAGAGTAGTGTATCCGATTTCAGACTGAACAATGCTTGGACTCCTGCAAACTATGGCGAAGTGTCAATATTCAAAAGTCCGCACACCTCTATAATGGCGCTTGTCATCTAGGTGGCGCACTGGCGTGCACGACACGGAATCTGCATTGCCGTGCAATGGCATTCGCTTTCGCTCATACTCCCACTCAGAATTCCGTATATACTCCCACTCAGAACCCCGCACTCCGATGCGGGGTCTTAAAACTAGTGTGAGTGCAAGCGAACACCATTAAATCGTATTCGCTTTCGCTCATACTTTTAATTAAGATTCCGCATCACGCTACACTTCGTTTCGCGGTGCGGAATTCAGAGTAGAAGTACTCAGTGGCATTAGGAGTACTGCGCGTTAAGTACAAACCTGAATTACACTTCGTGTTGTTTTACAAAGACATGCTAATTTGTGGTAGAATTATATATAGTGCTGTTCAAAACTAAGGAGGAATAGATATGCTGGACATTGGGCAAATTAATGATAAGTTATCTCGTGCATTAAACGAGAGAGACTATGTTCGTAGGCTTGACAAAATCGCGAGTAGCAATAGTCCTGAATTGCGTGAGTTTGCCAAACTGCAGCTCACAGAAAACAATTTCTTAAGCAAAATGGCAGATGACGACGATTGGACTATGAGATATTTTGTCGCAAAACTTCGCTTTACACCGCCTTATATGCTTGCAGAATTAGGTCGCGACGAGAATTTAGCGGTTTCTCTCGCTATTGCATCAAACGAAAAAACACCAGAATATGCACTAGAACTTCTAGAGAATAACAAAAACACAGCAATAAAGTATGCGTTGGTGTTAAATTATGAATCACCATATGACGGACTAGATGATAGTGATGAAAACATAAATATACCTATGTGGCTCGCAGAAGAGTTTCACATGTTTAATGAGCTTAAGGAAATCGTGATCGAATTGCAAAATGGTGAAATAGACGATGACGACGCAGAAGAACAAAAGTACATAAATGGAGTTGCCAGAAACCACATATATGCATTGACCATGTTGGAAGAAAGCGGAGATGAAGATATACAACAATGGGCTTCTGCAGTCAAAAAGTCGATATTAGAGGCTGAGGGCGAAGGACCAGCATTTGATGAAGATGGATTTATTGGTGACTTGGTTCATGCTGAAACCGAGTTAGAATATCATAACGTTCTTAAAAAGATGAAAACACACGAAGATTCAGGAGTTAGGAGCTTGTATAGTGCTAAAATTGCTGAACTTCGTTTCTTGGAACGATTTGCCGCCAGTGAAGATTGGAACATGCGCTATTTTATTGCAAGTTTTGCTAATACACCTACACACATATTGACTAAATTGAGTTATGATTCAAAACTAGAAGTTCTGCTTGCTGTCGCATCGAATCCGCGTACATCAGATCACGCATTGAAACATTTAGCGAAGAATGACGAACTTGGCATATTGTACGCTGTATTGTTAAACCCTAATGTACCAGACGAAATAATAGATGAGAAAGCGAAAGGTGACGTAAATCTGCCTTTTTTGTTGACTCTTTTCATACGCGATTTTGGTAAATTTGACGTTTTCCGTACGTTTATGAATGCTCCCGAATTTGCCGACAATAAAACTCCAATGTCCGATTTAGTTGACGAATGCTACAATTCGCTACTCGACACATTAAAACGCTTACAAAATTATGACGACCCAGATGTCAAGGAGTGGGCGAAAATACATAAACATACTGTTCAATTGATTCGCATAATCGATGAGGAGTAAGTGCGTGAAACAGGTGTGTCTAGTTTGACCTACCGACCGCCGGTATGTAAAGTTAATGAGCAATTAGTAATTAGTAATGAGTAAGGAGTAAGGAGTAAGGAGTAAGGAGTAATGAGTAATTGGGAAGGAGTAATGCGGATGAGCATTTGACCCCATAATGAATAATTAGTGATGGATTCGGAATTCGTTTTGTGTGACGACAGTTAATTGCCTATTTCTTTATTCGCGCGATGTTGCAGTTCCTTGGCGTTTTCTGAACTAACGATTGGTTTTTTGGTCTCCTGTTCGATTTCCTGCCTCGCGTTTTTTGCCACTTCCGCACCTTTTTTGGCGTTCAGTTGACTTTCAGAAAAGCCCTGCGTGTCCCTGCTTTTGTGAAGTTCGGACGTAGTCGCTTCGGCAAGCATATTTAGCACTAACTCCATTGTCGTCATATTATCGCGCAGATTTTCTTTCTTAAGCCCTTTGAACTTTTTATACTCTTGAACTGTTTTGCCACTCCAACCAGAAGTTATAAGGTTTGTTAAGACTGCATACTCCAAGCCTTCATGCACGCCTGACTTTTTCCATTCATCAGTTAAATCTTTCCTGACTTGGATTGCTTGAAGTCGCTGATTAATCCATTCGTCAGTGTAACCGAGTGCTGCATACTCTCTAAATGCTCGCTCAATAGTTAATTCAGGGTCTTGATTCTCATCTAGCCTCTCACTCCCAACTTGCGCTAACCACAACTTAAACGGTTCTGCTTTTTTGCTCGGAATTGACTGAATAATGCGCAGAATGTCCTTAGGCGTGCCTGCCAATACTTTCCGTTTCTTACCTGACTTTGTGACCATTGCTACCTTGGGACAATTTGTCCCAAGGTAGGCGGCAAACTCCTTGTCACGCTTCTTAAGTTTCCTTAAATAATCAGTTGGGTCAGCACTTTCAGTCAGCACTTCAACTACGTCGACAACAGAAAAGTACCACTCGGATATTTCCTCTGCCCAGTGCGAACGTATAAGTCCGCCATCAAAAAGTTTTACTTCATTCTTTTGTTCCATGTATATAGGATAGCACGCAGCGTAGTTTTTATCAAGTGCACATTGGAAAATGGTAGTGTCTCAATTTCTGTGGGTTGTACGAACTGGCTTACATTCTCATCTAGTGCCTCTACTCTTGACACCACACACTTTACCTCTGAATTCCGCACGCAGATGCGGAATCTTAAAACGAAGTATTGCGTAGCAATGCAATTAAATCGTATTTGCCTAACGGCTCATACTTTAATTAAGACCCCGCATCTGCGTGCGGAATTCTGAAAGGGAGTTCTACGGAATTCGGAGTACCACCTTGTCATCTAGCAAGCGAATGCGATGCGGGATCTGCGCTATCCAGATGACAAGATAAAAGTAGGCTCTTTTTTCAACGTTTGTAAATCTCGTTCTCAATAACCCCACTATACTTCTCCAACACATTCGGGCGCGAAACTTTTTGCGATGGCGTAAGTGTGCCGTCGGCGATTGTGAAAGTGGCTGGTAAAATTACGAACTTGCGGATAGATTCGGCGCGGGAAACGAGTTTGTTTGCGTCGAGAATTGCGCGGTTTACGTGCGCACGGACTGCTGCGTTGGTCGCGGCGTCTTTCAGGCTCATGGAAGTAGGCAAGTTGTTTTCACGTAGCCAAGCAGGCAAACTTTCTGTGTCGAGCGTGATAAGTGCGCCGATGAATGGCTTTTTATCGCCTACCACGACTGCCGAATCGACGAGCGAATTCTTTTCAATCTCCTGCTCAAGTGGCTCAGGAGCGACATTTTTTCCGCCAGCCGTAACGACCAAGTTCTTCTTGCGACCAGTGATATATAGGAAACCGTCGGCGTCCAATTTGCCCAAATCGCCAGTTTTGTAGTAACCATCTGCGGTAAATGCGTCGCGAGTTGCTTCGGGGTCTTTGAAGTAGTCGGTAAAAATGCTTGGAGTTTTGACTAAGATTTCGCCGTCGTCACTTATGCGAAAATCGACGTTCGGCAAGGGCAATCCGACGCTTCCGATTCTGAGATTGTGCACCTGATTTAGGCTTACTGGCGCGGATGTTTCAGTCAATCCGTAACCTTCCAAAACCGTGATTCCTGCGCCCGAAAAGTAATGGTTGGTGTTTGTATTTAATGGCGCTGCACCCGAAATGCAATATTTTATCTTACCGCCAAGTGCTTCGTGCAACTGCGAATATACAAGTTTTGAATAGAGTTTGTGCTCGATTCTAAGTTGCAACGGAAGTTCTAGGTTGTTTGCGTCGTTACTATTTGCATTATCGCCTACTGCATCGCGCACTTTATCTGTTGCGCTGTGTGTGAGCAGGGAATATTCAATCGCCACCTTTGTTGCGCGTCTAAAAATTGCGCCTTTTATGCCCTTACCCGCTTTCTGTGATGCGGCGTTGTAAACCTTTTCGAAAACACGCGGTACGCCCAAAAAGAACGTCGGCTGTATTTTATGCAAGTCTGTGAGCAGGGTTTTTAGATTGCACGAAACGCCCATCGTGACATTTGACATGAATACAAGTGCAGTCACGAACCGCGCCAAGATGTGGGCGAGTGGCAGGAACAGGAGAAATGTGCCTTCGGGGTCGGAAAGTATCTCGGGCAAAATCTCGCGTGCCCCGCGTGCGCACGAAATAAACGCTTCGTGAGTGAGCGTAACGCCTTTTGGCATGCCTGTCGAGCCGCTTGTAAACACAATCGTCGCAATATCTGATGGTTTAACAGCATCGCGACGTGCGAAAAGTTCGTCGTCAGTGACCAATACTCCTGATGCAATAATCGACTCAAAACCGCCGTCGACGATTATGTAAACTTTCTTTAATTTAGGCAGTGAATCGGCGACGATGTTCACGGTGTTGTAGAGTTCGCTGTTTTCGACGAATAAGTACGACACCTCAGTAATGCCCAAAATATACTTGATTTGCTCGATGGACGCAGTTTCGTATACCGGAATTGTTACCGCGCCGACCGTCAAAATCGCGTAGTCAAGCACAATCCATTCGTAACTTGTGTGCGAAATTATGCCGACTTTGTCGCCCGCTTTCACGCCTTTTGCGATCAACCCTTTCGCCACTTTCCGCACGTCATCGCGCATTTCAGTCGCAGTTTTTGTGACCCACTCGCCATTCGATAACTTATACTGCACCAGCTCGATGTCAGGTTGGCGTTCAGCGCGCTCGTCCAACACTGTGCAAAGCGTCTCGCTCTTGATTTCGCCGAAGTCAGAGCCAGTGTGCCTATCCAAAAACTCCTTGGCAACAGTTCGCACAGCATCCGAAATCGACACAACACTGCTAGCCGCACTCTGAGCAGCCTTTCCCGCAACATCTGCAATCATTTCCTTAACTTCTGCACTGTTTTTAGCAATATTCTCGCTGTTTTTCATAACGTCTCCCATGTTTTCTACACAGCAACCTGCGTTAATGCACGATTAACACTTTTGCACATAATAAGTTTACACTAGTTTTCATCGCCATGTGATATGTCAAGATACTGTAAGTTTTACATACCGGCGGTCGGTATGTAGCAAACATTCCCTACTTGTCATCCCGCAAGAACCCCTTACTTGTCATCTAGCAAACGAATGCGATGCGGGATCTGCATCACAAAGGAGTACTCTTAATGCCACGCAGTACTCCTACTCTGATAATACCACGCAGTACTTCTATTCTGAATTCCGCACCGCGAAACGAAGTGTAGCGTGATGCGGAATCTTAATTAAAAAGTATTCGCAACGCGAATGCGATTTAATTGCATTGCTACGCAATAGGG
>JAISFQ010000075.1 GCA_031263495.1 Candidatus Nutricula glyptotermitis | reverse complement strand
ATATGCGTTGCTTCACTTTTGTAGTTAAAGTAGTGTTAAAGTTGTAACAAAGTTGTGTTAAAAGTGTATCATTTTGGATGCAGAATGAACGCAAAAAGTATGTGAAAGAGAGTAAAGTTTGAGCGAAAGTGGGTGAAAGAAGTGAGGGTGAGAGGTGTGAATAATAATCGTTGATTGTATTTTTGTGTGTATTTTTTGACATTTGTGTGTCCTGTAACCCAATATTAAATACACTTTTTACTGAAAAGTCACACACAAAAACAGGCGCGGTAGTGTAGGGATTCGAACCCTAGACACGTATTACCGTGCACACGCTTTCGAGGCGTGCTCTTTCGGCCACTCAGACACACTACCAAATGCAACTTACACTTAAAGTATACTGCAGTTTTATATAAAAGTCAAACGATATTTACAAAAGTGCTACTGCAAGCATGCTAGAAGTTGATTACAGAATCCGTTAATCATGCAACTTGGGAGATTCAAGCCCAGCTTAGAAAAGAGTTCGCTTCGCCTAGCGAAAACGATGGCTTGTCATTCTTTGCACGCTACACTCAACTTCTGAACGAATCTGTCAATATCAGAAGTTGTAGTTAAAAATGATGCCATTAGGCGAATTTGCACCATGTCAGCAGTTGATTTCCAATCATAAAAATGAAAGTTATCGCGAAGGCGAGATGCCATCTGTTTTGTGAGTGTTGGAAAAAGAGCATTTGCAGCAGGCGGAATGTCAATTGCATTAGGCGGATTTGTTGCCAAAACTTCCTTTAACTTGGCATAGAAATATTGCGCTTTGTCGTTCGAATCCTGCGCTAAAAGATATGCGAGCGAATCCATAATGCCAGCAGGTGTGGAAGGAATCTGCGCGGTAAGCGATTCTGTGAACGCTTCGGCATCGTAAGGCGCAAACATAGCAAGGAACTGGGCAGATGTGTAACGCGCTTTGGAGGAAAGTTGCGACATCTGTTTTTGCGAGTATTTCACATTTTTCACTTCATTTTCATTCAAAACCACTATGCTTTCCGCACTTACAGCACCTAACTTTGTGCATCCAAACGAAACAATATCGACGCCAGTGTCTGCAATCATCTCTTTAAGCGTTGAATTAGTAGCCGCTAATGCGTTAAAAATTCGTGCTCCATCCAAATGGACAAGTAAACCCAATTCGTGCGCAGTTTTTGCAAGCTCAGCGACTTCATCTGGCTTGTAAATTGTGCCAAGTTCTGTGGTGTTAGAAATGGAAATAGCGCCTGGTTCTGGTGAATGAATGTTACCAATCGTCGTTTTGTGACTCAAAATTCCATCAACAGTTAACTTTCCATCAGGAGATGGTGAAAGCATCGTCTTAATCCCAGCCATATGCTCAGGAGCAGCGGATTCATCAGTTACAATGTGTGCAGTTTCAGGTGCAATTACGCTCGCATAGCGTGGCAAAATGGATCGAAGCGACAAAACATTAGAGCCAGTTCCATTCAAAACTGGAAAGAATGCAACATCTTTTCCAAACAATGCGGATATTTTCTCACGCACAATCTCCGTCACAGAATCGTCATTATATGGGCGCTCAAACCCACGATTATAGTGCTCAATAAACTTCATGACCTGCGGATGTGCAGGCGCATAGTTATCCGATGCAAACCCTACATAAATTGGGTTGCCGTCTTCGTCAACAGTCATTTTCATCTCCCCGCTCTCAGGCATAACTCTCCCATTCGTCACACTAGTACAAATTGTTTAATAATAAGTGTACAGTGTTACGGTTACAAATGCAAATCAAGTTGTGTATGTTACAACAATCTGAATTCCGATTCCCGCTCTGAATTCCGTGCACTCTCATTCTGAATTCCTGCGCAGGCAGGAATCTTACAAAAATGTGTGAATGAAATGAACTCATGTACTTTATAGCAAAAGGAATCGGCTATAAAGCCGATACTTAGTTTTAAGATTCCGCATCTCGCTCGCTTTGCTCACGGTGCGGAATTCAGAGAGAGGTTTCCACAAGAATTGAGAGTGATTCCTAAATCCCACAGAAATTGAAACGCTACCTTGATTATATTGTAACATTAGTGTAACATATATATTGTAAACATAAGAAAGGACAGTGTTATGGCACAATTTATGACCTCCATTAAGGGGGGGGGGGGGGCTCACCTATGATGCAGCACTTCAGTTTGTATTGACTGTGCGCAGAGTTGCATGTATAATTATTATTGGTGGTTTAGAAACCTTGGGGGTAATTTATGGGTAATTTTTCTATACACGCACACTTTTTTAATGCAAAAAAGGTGCTCAGACAGTTCATTAAGCCGTTTTTGGTATTGTTTGGAGTGTATTTGGTCGCAATGCTATCGATTTGGCGATCTGGATTTTCGTATGAGGACGATTTGTGGCGTGCATTTTATGGTTATGCCTGGCCAGATGACTTTAATCGCAACACGTCGACTAATTTAATGCAAGGTTTGAATGTAAACAAACTGCTTACGGACATTTCACCGTTGCCACAGATATTAGCAGTTGCTATTTTGGCAGTGGCAGGAATTATATTGACGCATACGATATGCAATGGCAAAATCACGTATCTTGCACTGCTTCCATCGCTGTTTATTGGACTTTTCCCATTCATGCATGGCGTTCTTTCGTTCAAATTTGATGCGTTATGCATCGCGCTTAGCGTTTTTGCTTGCATACTTCCATTTATTGCGTGGAGGAAGATATTAGAAATTGCAGTTTGGCGTAGTAATTTGTTCACACTCATAAAGTCAAGCGTACTCATACTTTTATCGTTATTTACGATGTGGACGAGTTATCAAGCAGCAAACGGCATTTTTCTGTTACTTATACTATTTCTAGCACTAAACAGTTATCTTGAGAAAGCGAAAGTCACTAAAATAATCAAAACTTCAATGTTTTTTCTCATAAATTACCTAATAAGTGGCTTCATTTTCAAACTTACACTTTCTGCAGAGAAATATTATCATGACATATCTACATTTTCACTATCAGAACTCCCAGCAGGTATAATGCGAAATATACAAAAGTTGCTTTCTATAATGTATGCGAGTATGAATAAGGAGTGGAAAGTTTTGATTCTGTTATTTTTCGCATGTTTTATGTTAACACTATTTGTTTTCAGTGCGAGAAAAGTCGTTTTTAGATTTGTTAACTGTTTTCTCGGCTCTGTAATAGTTGCTATTTGCATTCCATTATCGTTTGGAGTATTTCTACTACTGAAAGAACCACTGTTTTATGGCAGGCAACTTATTGGAATTGGTATCTTACCTGCTGCTATTGGCGTAATTATTGTGCATATTATCGATTATAAGCAAGGTGTATTCACAAAACTCAAAGTTCATAAAGCAATTAAAGCAGCACTTATTTCACCTGCTCTCGTGCTATTATACTCGTTTATTGTGTTTTCACTTGCACTCGGAAATGGATTTGCAGACCAAGATCGCTATGGCAATTTCCGTACAGAACTACTCCTAAATGACCTGTCGCGCATATATACGAGCAAAGAAGCGGTCGCTAAAACCACTATGCAGATTCAAGGCAATATTGGCATGTCAACTGTCATGAAGCATGTAAATTACGTTTACCCAGTCACAAAAACTTTACTCATGCGCAGTTCTTATGGTTTATCACTTATTGACTTGGGGCATGCAAAACTGCAATATTATTACAGTCGTGAGCAAAAGTTCGCAGAATCATACCCTCCAAAGGGTGAAAAGTGGGACTGTGACCAAATGAAAACTTTACTCGACAGTTATTATCACAAGATTTCGGAAGGAAGCGAGGGGAAGGTTTGCGTTGTTTTGAAGTAAATGCACAACTATGACTAAATTCTAAAGAGTGGGAACTAGTTAACTAGCAAACGAAATGTCTTAGATGACGAGGTGAAACAAACTGAGTGAATTTAAATTAACTAATTTACACAAAGTTTATATAATTTCATTAAAAACTCTGCCATAGAACCTCTATTTACTGGATCTTGGGGATAAAATTTGCCACTTCGCAAAACTGTAATCCTATTCGTTGCAAGCCAAACGATTGCCTTCTTTCTTTCAGAGTTCAACCCACTCAAATCTTTTACTTTTTTATAGTCAGATGCAGTCGGTGAAAATGCTGGTGAGCCCGCTGTTTTATATAAAAATTGCGCCATCGCTCCCCTATTCACAGCACCCGTTGGGTTGTACTTACCTTTCGTAAGTACAGTAATTCTCTCTGCTGCGAGCCATCTGATGTCATCTTGCCTATCTGCGTTCAAGTTGTCTATGTCAATTATGGTCGGAACTTTTTTAGTTGTTGCAGTGTAACCTCTAAGTTTATGCAAAAATTGCGCCATCGATCCCCTATTCACTGTGACACTTGGTTTATAAGTGTTTTGTCCACCTGAACCAGTGGTTATGCCATATCTATACAACCAAGTAATTGCATTTTGCCTGCTAGGTGAAAGTTTCTGTATATCATCAAACTTCTCTTTGTAATCTTTATTTTTCTCAACAATCACGTGTATAGGAGTTATGCTTTCTATTGAATCGGGAGTTGAAGTGCTTTTCGGAGTCGGTTGCACCGTAGGTTTTATACTAGGTTTTGGAGTAGGCGAAGGCGTTGGCGAAGGTGTTGGCGAAGGAGTTGGCTCTGGTGTTGGTGAAAAACTAGGAGATGGCAGAGGTGAGGGGCATGGAATCGGAGTTACAGTGGGATCAGGCGTGGGAGTTGTATCTGGAGTTGGAGTTGTATCTGGAGTAGGGGTTGTATCTGGAGTTGGAGTTGTATCTGGCGTGGGCGTAGAAGTTGGAGTTTCTGGTGGATCTGGAGTGGGCGTAGAAGTTGGAGTTTCTGATGGATCTGGAGTAGGCGTTGGTGATGCGGTCGGCATTCCACATGAAAGTGCCATATCAACTGCAGCTTTTACATCTAATGTCCCGACTCCATAACATAAAGAACGTTTTGTAGTGCGACAAGAGGAATCGCTAGCGGCGTTAAGTGGCGTTTTGTTCGCAGTCTTATATAAAATTTCCTTAACTTGCTCATTTGTAAGGTTTGGGTTATATCGCCAAACTAAGGCAGCAGCAGCGGAAACATATGGTGCAGACATTGATGTTCCACTCATTTGTGTCGCATTTCCATCGTTATTCAATCCGCCAATATCTTGTCCAGCCGCAGCTATATCAACTTGGTCATTATAATTAGAAAAATCCGCACGAGCACCTACATTATTGACAGCAGCAACAGAAATTACATTTTCATAACTCGCTGGATAATTATACACCGATTGATCGTCACTTGGGCAATTCGCTTTAGGCGCATTTCCGCAATTTCCAGCAGATGCGACCAAGAGCAATCCCTGTTCATGCGCATAATTTACAGAATCTAAAAGTAATGTATAATTGGCGGATCTAGTTTCAAAATAGATTCCAAGTGACATATTTATAATTTTCGCTCCATTATCTGCCGCATGAATTATATAGTTTGAAATGGTCGTGATGCCCAGTCCACAACCTTGATTGCCCGCATTGTAAATCATAAGTTTATTATCCCAAGCAGCACCAACTGATTGTGCACGATTATTCGTTTTCGCGCCAATTTGCGATGCCGTAAATGTGCCATGACTACTAGTGCATAGCGTCGGATTTACGTCAGTTGGAAAGAGAGAATTTTGCCCTGATATTGGAACTATATTCTCACCAGCGTCTGTTATACTCATGCTATACCCCAAATCAATCATCGCAACAGGTGCAGTATTTGCATTTCCTATCGTGCTTGATAGTGAACTCCAAACTTCTGTAAATCTGGCACCTGGATATTCACCCAAACCATAGTAACTTGAATGCTTTGAATTGAAATATGTGTCGTTTGGTTCACTCACATACTCAGGAGCATCAACCGTCGCAATCATATCATAATCTGCAGAAATGATGGCGTTTTGTGCATTCAGGTATTCCAAAATTTCGACTGCTTTTTCAGGGTCAATGCTATACGCATGCACATTTTGCAAACCTTTATCTACTATTCTAGTGTCAAGTTTTTCCTCAGTTTCGCGTATTTTTTCAGCAATCAACTGCGAATCTGCGTTTTTGTGCGGATTAATTACAATAGTCGTAGTGTCGACTGCGCCTTCGCTAGCAGAAACAGGAATGTAACGATCTGCCTCGGGTTTTTCGCCTTCAAGATTCGCGCGTTCTAGGTTTTCGTCTACATCAGTAAATGTTTTGTCAACCTCCACCGCATCAGCATCTATTTGCTCCACATAGTCAATTTGTTCGGTCCTAGTGATCGATTTAGAACTTGCATCTTCGTAATAAGTGCCGATGTGCTGTAAACTCGTAGAGTTATATAAAAGAGTTGCAAAAACTATCAGGGCGACGATCGACGCAGATAAAAGCGTCTTCGAACCAAGCTTTCTGCCTGCTCCGCCCTCATTTTTCTCAGATCTGGCTTTGTAATCCATTCGTCCTCTAAAACAGTTCCCAAATATTTACCCCATTTGCCTATATAATAAGTATACCACACTTTTGTTTGGAATGCAAACGCACACGCCAAATAACGATTTTAATAACAATGAAAATGTAATTTGCTTAATTCTGAGGTGGAGTGTGAGCGGGATTCTGAGACAAAGCGTGAACGAAGTGAACTCCGCATTTTGTCATCTAGCAAGCGAGTGCAATGTAGATTTTTACACCAAATCCACTATGTGTCTTGTCCGAATTCCGATATCGCCACCGCCTGCAGTTATTATAATATCGCCAGGAACTGCATCAAAGGTAAGTTTTTTGAGCGCAGTTTCCAAATCAGCAATAGCATAGACCTCACGAGTAGTTGCGTCAATATGTTGCGTTACAGTTTCGGGCGTCGTGTTTGGGTCAAATGGCTCGCGTGAATCGAAAATTTGCGTCACGATTATCTCATCTGCTGCTTGGAGTGCTTCAGCAATTTCGCGTTGAAAAATACGAGTACGTGAAAATACGAGCGGTTGATATAATATGCGTATTTTACCCTTTGAACCTCGTCTTTTCCAAAGTTGACGTGCACTTTTCAAAAGCGCAGTTATAGCAGTTGGATGGTGTGCATAGTCGTCAATAATCAAAATGTCATTAATCTCACCGCGGATTTCAAACCGATGTTCTGCACCACAAAAGTCCTCAATCCCCTGCTTTGCCTGTTCAGGAGTTGCTTCATTCAATAGTGCAGCAACAAAAGCCATCGAAGAGTTCGGCACGTGATATAGTGCTGGTGAATTTATACGTAGATGTGTGTCAATTTGTAATAAGTCAGATTTTAGATTCCACATAATTTGAAGTCCATTTTCACTCACTGTTACATCACTTATACGCACATCAGCACCAAGATCCTCGCCCACTGTAATCAAATTCGCTAAAACTCTCTCGCCATCTACGCGCCCATCAACTATGTGCTTTGTGAGCCGTTTTGCACCATAGTCATCGGCTGAAATCACGATATTTTTGCTAACATTCCTTGCGAATGCCAAAAATGCGTTCTCAATATCATCAAGACTGTTGTAATTGTCCATATGATCCGCATCTATGTTGTTGATTATTGCAGTTTCGGGTTTGTAATGCAAAAATGAACGGTCAGATTCGTCCGCTTCAGCAATGAAAATTGGTGCATTTGCTGCATGTCCGCCCATAATCACGCCATTTTTAGTTTTAATCGGCGCACCAATCACAAATGATGCATTATCCGCTCCAAAAATGCTAACCAACATCGCAGAAATTGAACTTTTACCATGCGTTCCAGACACAGCAATCATGCGCTTATTTTTCGCGAGCATCTGAAGTGCAACTGATCTATGAATAACTCGAATCCCTAACTCTTTTGCTGCTAGCACCTCGAGCGAATCGTCTGGAATCGCAGTTGAAACTATTAGTAAATCCGCTCCTTTTATGTTACCTTTACTATGTTCTTGAAAGATTCTCACACCTTTTTCTTTTAGTGACGCGGTATAATCGTTGTCCAAGACATCAGAACCTTGCACTTTGTACCCCTGTTCCAAAAACGCATTTGCAATCGCGCTCATTCCCATTCCGCCAATTCCGACGAAATGTAAAACTTTCTTTTGCTTCATATATATAATCCTACCACATTCCATCGCAAAACGCGGGTAGCGAAACACTAGACCATTACAGTCGTTTGCATTTACGTCCGATTAACTGTATAATATATGTATGGGGCAAGCAATTAAGCTAATTTACAGCAACTGGTACTCGTATGTATTGACACTAGCGGTGTTCGCAGTGTTCATGTTTCTATTGCAGTTTTCGCAACTCACGAGTTTTTATGGTCCACTATTGTTTTCTGGAAATGTTTCCGTAAGTGGCAAACTCGATATTTTAGGAAACATCGCAGTATCGGCATTTACACCGACGTTTTCACTAAACTTTGTGCTAGTATTAATCGTCGCGTTTTTGCAAGGCGTTGTGCTTACTGCTATACTATATATCAAAGTGTTTAAGCGCAAGGAACTTGAGGAACAGTCAGTTTGTGAAGTCGGAAAAAGTGTTGGGGTGTCGTCTGGAATCGGTGCTGTCGTGTCATTTTTTGGTGTCGGCTGTGCGCCATGCCAAACTGCACTTATTTCACCACTTTTGGCTTTAATTACTGCTGGTGGCGCATCACTTGTAGTCTCTGAAATTATTATGGATTCTATTCTTGTGCTTGCTGGACTATTAAGTCTGTACGCCATATTTAAGATGTTGGAACAGTTGAAAGGATATAATGTCTAACAAAAAAAGAACTAACAAAAAGAGTACACAAAACGCTAGCAGTGCTTATAGACAATCTAGCAAAAACAAGCAAGGCTCTACAAAACAGAAAGTTATGGTGTCAAACAAACGAAACGCCAGTTCAAATATGTTGTTTAAGATTATTCTGGCACTCGTAGCGGTGTTTATTATCATAATCGCTGTCATAATCGCTATCTCACTATCACAACAATCAGATAACAATTCACAAACTCCAAGTGACATTTTCAATCCTAACACAGTGTGGAATCAGAATATGCTTATGGGAAATGCAGATGCTACCAACAAATTGGTCGTGTATTCTGATCTCTTTTGCCCATTTTGCAGAAAAGAAGCGGAGGCGATTCATGCGAATGAAGCCACATTCGACTCAGAGTATATAAACAACTCCCTATTAAATTACGAAATTCGCATGACGGACATTTTGCAATCTAAGAGTGATGACAACTCTACGCGTGGTGGTGAAATGCTATATTGTGCTGCCGAACAGGGAAAGTTCTGGGATTATTATTATGACATGCTTGACAAATTGAACACTGAATACTTTTCTAAAGGTATCGGCGCATATCATGGCGCACCTGAAATCCCCAAACTGACCGACGACTTTTATTTGTCTCAAGCCGAAAAAACCGCTCTTGACGTAACAAAAATGAACACGTGTCTAAAATCAGGCACTGGGCTCGCTGAACTTCGCAAATCAACCAACTCCGCTCGCGCAGTTTTGAATAGTGGTCTACCAGCATTTTATGTTAATGATAAATATGTAACTTCGGGGTTTGATGGGGAGTATAGTGCGATTAAACAGGTCTTAACCGCAGGGGGACTTCGCTGAAAATGCAGTACTGGGGAGTTTTGCGCAATTATTTTATTTTTCTCCTGTACCTCGGTGAGGAAAATGGGGAAGGAAAATGCGAAGGAAAATGCGAATGAGCATTTGACCCCATTTGATCCCATTTGACCCCTCGAAAAACCAAAATAATTGTGCAAAACTCTTAAAGTTGCCTTTTCGCTCGGGGTTAAGTTCAGGTTGTGGATGTTTGGTTTGGATGTTGATTTGTTTCTTGATTTGCCAGACGTGGGTGACGCGCGGCGTAAGCTGGAACTTTGCTCGGGGTTAACTCTCATAAAAAGCGGAGTAAAATTATTTTGCAATGTGCAAAATAATTTTACGCTTTAATTGCTCACGTTACACGTTCGCCATTGCTACCGCGCGCATGGTGTACTTTACCCTACTTGTCATCTGGTAGCGCGTGAAACGCGCGACACGGGATCTGGCTTTCGAGAAGTGTACGCACTTTCTTGGTGATGCAGATCCCGCATCGCATTCGCTTGCGGGATGACAAAAGAAAAGGCATTCGCTTTCGCTCACACTCCCCTCAGAATTCCGCACGCACTCCACCTCAGAACCCCGCACAACTCCCACTCTGAATTCTGTGTAGGAGCAGGTGAAGGAAAATGCGATTGAGCATTTGACCCCCTGCGACCCAATGCGATTGAGCATTCGACCCCTGCAGAACGCTGAGTAGGGAAAGTT
>JAISFQ010000085.1 GCA_031263495.1 Candidatus Nutricula glyptotermitis | reverse complement strand
TAATTGTTAATGGAGTTCGCTATCGCTCACGCTTTTATTCGCACAACTTTCAAAACAACTTCGCTTGCGCTCGTTGTTTACTGCTGTTAAGTACGAATCGGAGTTCACTACGCTCACGCGTTTACTCCGCAACACACAAAACAACTTCGCTGCGCTTGTTGTTTTTTATGTTGCGCTAAGGCTTGGCTTGCCATAGGCAAGCCAAGCCACTCTGCTGCAGAGTTACTCTTTTATATAAAAGTAGCTTCACAGCAGAGGCTTGGATTTTTCAGAATGAAAAATCCAAGCAATGCGCAAGTATTGTTGCGCCGTAGGCGAAACCATACGCCAGCGCTATCAGAGCATGAATGGAATGAATTCCGTTGAACGCGAGCGAAGCGAGCAATCAAAGTATTCGCTTGCGAATTCCGATTCCCAATTATTCCTTACTAATTACTCATTACTCATAAACAACTTACTCCTTACTCATTAACAACTTACTCCTTACTAACTATTAACTAAGCGTAGCGATTAATTATTAACTGCGCGATAACGCAACGCGCAAAGCCGTTCTTTAGCGGGGTACTTCTTTCATCTCGTAAACCTCAATAGTGTCATCAACGTTGAAATCATTGAAGTTTGAGAGCGAAATGCCACATTCAAAGCCTTCACGCACTTCGCGGACATCGTCTTTTTCGCGACGCAGTGACTGAATCTCGGTTGCGTCTTTCAAAAGTTCACCGCCAGCACTAAACACTCTTGCCTTGTTTCCGCGTTTTATAGTGCCATCTTTTATCAAGCAACCTGCAATTGTTCCGACTTTTGAGGATTTGAACACCTGCTGAATAAGCGCGTGACCAGTGATGGCTTCCTCATAAATAGGTTTCAGCATGCCTTTCAGCGCGGCTTCAATGTCATCAATCACGTTGTAAATAACGTTGTAATATTTTATTTCAACACCTTCTCGTTCAGCAATTTCACCGACTTTTTCTGCAGTTTTGACATTGAAACCGATGATTACGGCGTTGTCAACAGTCGCTAAGTTAACATCGTTTTGAGTAATTGCGCCTACTCCGCGATGAATCACGCGCAAACCGACTTCGTCAGAGTTCCCAGTGTCGATTTTCATAAGCGAATCTTCAAGTGCTTCGACTGAACCAGACGAATCGCCCTTGATGATTATGCTCAAAATATCAAGTTTACCTTCTTCCACTGCATCTTTAAAGTCTTCTAAAGTTACACGCTTATGACGTTTTGCCAGCTCACTCATGCGTTCGACTGCCTCGCGTTTTTCAGCAATTTGCCTCGCAGTCCTCTCATCTGCAGTCACTATAAATGCGTCGCCAGCAGTTGGAACGGAATAGAATCCAAGCACGAGCGCAGGGTCACCTGGTTCGACTGTCTGAATTGGCTGATAGTGGTCATCAAATAACGCTCTTACCTTGCCATGCGCAGTTCCTGCAACCAATGGGTCACCGATTTTCAAAATGCCCTGTTGCACCAAAACCGTCGCAACAGTTCCGCGCCCTTTGTCTAATCTTGCCTCGACCACTACTCCACGTGCATCAACATCTGGGTTTGCACGCAAATCTAGTGCTGCTTCGCTAGTCAAAATGACATCTTCAAGCAACTTATCTATGCCTTCACCTGTGAGCGCAGAAATATCTTGGAACATTACGTCACCGCCATATTCTTCTGCCAAAAGTCCATATTCTGCCAGTTGTTGCCTGACTTTTGTAGGGTTCGCTTCTGGTAAGTCAATTTTATTTACAGCGACGACGATTGGCACTCCAGCAGCCTGTGCATGATTAACCGCCTCGACTGTCTGTGGCATGACGCCATCATTTGAGGCAACGACCAAAATCACAATATCTGTAATATTCGCACCTCGCATACGCATTTCCGTAAACGCTTCGTGACCTGGTGTGTCAATAAATGTAATGTATCGTTCTTCACCATTTACAGTTACGCGTTTTTCATAAGCACCGATAGCCTGCGTGATTCCGCCTGCCTCCGAATCGATAATGTCACTCTTACGAATCGTGTCAAGCAATTTGGTTTTACCATGATCCACATGCCCCATTACGGTGACGACAGGTGAACGACGGCGCAAAATCGACTCATCGGAAAGTTCATCGTCCAAATCAATGTCAAATTGCTCCAAAATCTCGCGATCTTCTTCCTCTGGACTGATAATTTCGATTGCGTAACCAATTTCTGCACCTAACAACTTGAAAGTATCCTCGTCAAGCGACTGATTCTGCGTAACCATTTCGCCCAAATCCATCATCGCCATCACGAGACTTGCAGGATTTACATCAATCTTTTCAGCAAAATCAGCAAGTGTTGCACCTTGATAAAGCCTGATTACTTGCCCTTCGCCTTTCTGAATCTTTACAGTTTCTGCATTTGGACCGCCAAAATCGACAGTTTCAATCACCTTTGGCTGAACGCGGTTTCTCTTTCTCTTGCTCGATGGACCGTTTCTGCCAAACGCGCCTTGCGTGCCAGAACGCCCAGGACCAGATTTGCCTCTAAATGAACCACTTACTCCCCTGCTAGGAAGTTGCGTTGGCGTAAACCTTACACCTCGCGTTCTCTGTTGCCCTTGACCCTGCCCTTGACCTTGACCTCTATAGCCTTGTCCTTGACCACGGTAACCCTGACCTTGCCCTTGACCACGGTAACCTTGTCCCTGACCTCTGTAGCCTTGACCTTGACCAGTTCTTGTGCTCTGATTTCTTCCGTCTTGACCTCTGTAGCCTTGACCTTGCCCTTGACCACGGTAATTTTGACCTTGACCAGTTCTTGTGCCCTGATTTCTACCGTCTTGACCACGGTAACCCTGCCCTGGTCTATTAAAGTTTTGTCTGCCAGAATCGCTACTTCTGTAAGTACGCTGTCTTCCTTGCCCATCGCCTCCTGATCTAGAACGTGGACCTCTGTCTCTATCGCCTCTGCTTGTGTCTTTCCTGCGACCTTCGCCACCTCTGCTTGTGTCTTGCCTTCTATCTCCACTACCTTGACCAAATTTGCGCCTGAATCCATATGGGTTGTTATCATTCTTTTTAGGCAAAAATGCTGGTTTTGGTGGGCGCGGAATAAGGTTTGAAATCGGTATCTCGGATTTATCGATGCTCGGCTTCTTTTCACTCTCGCTTTTGTTAGGCACGTTTTTATTGTATGGTTTTTTACCATGACCGTTCTGATTTGGTGCTTTTGGACGCATTTTATGCATGCCATCATTTGGTCTATTATCTCTTCTGCGTGGACGATTGTCTCTTTTTCTGTCTGCATTCTTATTGCTTACTGGAGTAGGCAAATTTGCAGGCTTTTGTTCATTCTTATGTTCATTTGGGCGTGCAACAGGTTTTTCCTGCTTCTCACGCTTTTTGTTATCATTCCTTTTCTCTCGCGAACGCCTCAAACTTTCCTCCACCTTCCGAATTGCGGGTGGCTGAAGCGTCGAAGAAGCGGTCGATGCAAATTCGCCGACCTCTTTCAGAATACGCATTACCTCTTTCGATGGTATGTTTAACTCTTTTGCTACTTCATGAACCTTTAACTTCGCCATTTTCCCCTTTACAGTACATATAATAGCATACACTGTTTTTAAACCCATTGCAACTGTGGGATTATTTAGCGATGTCAAAAGGATTTTTTACTACCTAAACGTCACCATTACTTGTCATCAATGCCTTTAATTGCATTGCTACGCGGTACTCCTACTTCTGAATTCCGCACCGCGGAACGAAGTGTAGCGAGATGCGGAATCTTAATTAAAGTATGAGCGGTAGCGAATACGATTTAATGGTGTTCGCATGCGCTCACACTAGTTTTAAGATTCCGCATCTACGTGCGGAATTCTGAGGTGGAGTTGCGCGGAGTTCTGAGCAAGAGATGCACTAATTACTCGTGCTTTTCGTGCAAAACTTCGACATCCGCATTCTCAGGTTCAAGTTCAATCGCGCTGTGATTGATATTGCACTCAGTGTTTAAGCGCAATTTTGCACCAGCGATTATGTCAAATGCGTCTGGCAGATAAACATCAGAAATGACGATGTGGCAGCTCATTGCGTTGTAGTTAGAGCGGATTGTCCAAATGTGAATGTCGTCGATGTCCGAAATGCGCTCGTCTGCTAGCACAGAATCGGTAATTTTCTGCAAATCTACGTCTTTTGGTGCGCCTTCAAGAAGTATAGTGATTGCTTCATAAAGTATTTTGAGCGCGTTGTAGGTCAATAAACCTGCGATAACGAATGTAATTGCACTGTCAACCCATGTTTCGCCAGTTAAAATAATGACTATGCCTACGAACATAGCAGCAACTGATGAAATAGCGTCGAATAACATGTCAATAAACGCACTACGGATATTTAAATCGCCCTTATGCTTGTATAACAAAAACGCGATGCTTGAATTTACCAAAACACCAATTCCTGCGACTAAAATTACCCATCCGCCTTCAATTTCGACAGTCATATTTAATCGATTGTACGCAGAAACTGCGATAAAAGTTGCAGTTCCAATCATCAAAAGTGCGTTGAATTCAGCAGCCAGAATCGTCGCGCGTCCATAACCGAAAGATTTCTTGTTATTTACGCGTTTTTCGGCGATTTTACTGGCGATATACGAAATGCAAAGCGTCAACACGTCGGTCAAATTGTGTGTAGCGTCAGAAACTAGTGCAAGTGAGCCAGACAATAAGCCTGCGATAAACTCTAAAACAGTAAACGCAGTGTTTAATATCAAGCCGAATCTGAGCGTTTTTGCTGCTGATCGCGGTGTTTTAGTCGTTACTTGCGTTGCCATAACAGACGAACTCCTATTTTCCATAATTACCACCTTTCATATGTCAATGTGCTATATATAATCTTACTCTTTAATCTAGCACTTCACAACCACAAGCGGAATCTCCAGCTCAGCGGGCGTTATTGAACCATGATAACCGACTAATTGCATAGATGAACGAGTCTGTGTCCTAGAATCCGTCACAGTCGCATAATCTTTCATCTGAACTATCACATCACCAATTCTGCTACGAATTCTATCGTTGACTTTACCAAAAAACCCCTCCTCAATCGCCTCATCTTTCGTATAAACATCCGCATATTCCGCCAAAACTTTTTGCCATTTACTTTTGACTATTGCCTGCAAATCCGATTGTTCAGCCAAATTGCTACTCATATCTAAGTATAAATGCATAGCACGCGCTTCCCCGCCTGTAATTTTAACTCCATCCTGCAATTCCTTAATTTGCGTGACTTCAAAACGTTTTTCCATGTCAGCATCGATCATTCCATGATCCGCAGTTAACAAAATAAGCGTATCTTTTGGCGCATTTTGTATCAAACGATTTAGTTCAGCGTCAAAAAACTCAAGCGCAAGCGACCATTCCGCCGATCTCCAACCATATTTATGTCCAGTTTTGTCAATCTCACCCCAGTAAAGGTACACAAAATCATCACTTTGTAGTGCCAAAATCGTATCATCTACACGGCGTTTCGGTTTGTCCTGACCGAAAAACTTCGGCGACTTGAAAATCGCTTTTGTGACGCCTGAATTGCGAAAACGTTTATAGCCAAGCATGCTCGTGCTAAGGTTATTTTCGGCTGCAATATCAAACAAACTCGTGATTCGTTGCAAACTTTCTGGTCTCTCCGCATTTTCCCACGTCAACATGTTAGCAAGTTTCATCTTTAATGGGTTTAACTGCGAGTAACCCAAAATACCAGTTTGCCCTGGGCATGTTCCAGTCGAAAATGTCGCAAGTGCAGCCGCAGTCGTAGAAGGAAAACTTGTGTTTAACTTGCGTATCTCTTGCTTTTTTAAGTACGGCGCGTGCGCAATCCGTTTTGATAAATTATTGTAGCCTAATCCATCGACCAAAATCACCAAAACTTTTTTCGCTTTCGGCAAGTCAAAGTTCTTTTTTGCTTTTATTGAGTTTAACTCCGTTTTCGTGCTGTAATCCACGCCCAATGCACCAAGTGCTGACAAAACCACTGCCGACAAACTGTCATAATCGTACAACTTCATATAGTTAAGTATACATCCTCTGCGAACATATAGCAATAGCTGAGAATCAGAGTTCGTTTTTCGCTTATGCTTTGCCTCAGAACCCCGCACTACTTCACCTCAGAACCCCGCACTCCGATGCGGGGTCTTAAACAGGAGAACGCGGATGAGCGTTCGACCCTATTGCGTAGCAATGCAATTAAAGGAGTTCGCTTACGCTCACACTCTAACCCCGCAACTTTTCAAAACAACTTCGCATGCGCTTTTCTGCTGTTACGTACAAAAAGGAGTTCACACGCTACGCGTGCTCACGCTCTAACCCCGCAACTTTTCAAAACAACTTCACTTACGCTTGTTGTTGTGTATGTTGCGCTAAGGCTTGGCTTGGCGTAGCCAAGCCAAGCCACTCTTAAGCAATGTAACTCTTAAACAAAAAGTTACTTCACAGCAGAGGCTTGGATTTTTCATACTGAAAAATCCAAGCA
>JAISFQ010000071.1 GCA_031263495.1 Candidatus Nutricula glyptotermitis | reverse complement strand
GAGGGTCGGACGCTCCTCGCGTTGGGTCGCAGGGGGTCAAATGCTCAATCGCATTTTCCTTCACCTGGGGTCAAACGCTCAATCGCGTTTTCCTACACAGAATTCAGAGTGGTGGAGTACGTGCGGAATTCTGAGGTGGAGTATGAGCGAGAGCGAATGCCGTTACATACTAAGAAGCCAGATCCCGTGTCGCGCACTGACATGCGCTACCTAGATGACAAACGGGGAAAGTGTACCACGCACGCGGTAGCAATGCACAACCCCAGCGGACGTGAAGCGCACGCTGGGGTTGTGCTATAAAAGTGTGAAGGCGTAGCCTGAACTCCGATTCCCAATTACTAATTACTCACTACTAATTACTCATTAACTAGGAAAAACTATCCCCGCTTCGCCACGCAACTTCTCGGACAATGCGACAACTTTCCTGCTGAGTGCAGTGATTTCGTCGTATGATTTTGTGCAGTGGATTTTGTGGTTTGTAGTGCCTAAAATCTCGCGTGCGAAGAAGTTTATTTCGTCTTGAAGTGGGTTTTCGTTCGTTCTGGGTTGTGCAAGTTGCGTATTTTCGGGTTCGGTATCTTCTGCGTGAAAACTCATTGACTTAGGTTTGGTGTTGTCGAAATCTTTAACGCTGTTGAGCAGGGAAATTGTGTGCACGACGATAGTGTGACCGTCGCCATAAATCTCAGAATCCTGCAAACTTTCCTCAAACTTAGAAATGCGAATCAGCACGTCAAAGTCGTCGTATGTAAGCACGATTAATCCCTTACCATCCACTCCGCTTGACAGTTTGCGCGAGAAATATTGCGACTTTTTCGGATCACCGAACCACGAAAGCGCAGTGTAGAACACATATGGACCGAAGTCTTGAATCGCACCACCTTCGGAATCTAGCGAGAACGCCGGTATTTTTTCGCCCTGCAAAAAGCGGTTATACTTTGATGAATATGCGCAAAACAGCAACTCAGCACCCGTAAGTTCCTTCATCTGCTTGACGCGATTTTCTACGACTGTAAAGTTCTCGTCATACAAACTTCTGATAGCCTCAAACAGGTAAACTCCTTTTTCCTTAGCCTTTTTGACGGCAGCATCAAATTGCTCCAACTTGGCAAAACAGGGCTTTTCGACAATCACGTTCTTGCCCTTTTCCAAGCACGCCATAGTCTGCGCGAAATGTAATGTATTCGGCGTACCGATGTATACAGTGTCGATTCTCTCATCGTTCACAAGGTCATCAAAGACACCTAGTGTCGGATTATCTGCGCACTCGCCCTCGTCCTTCAACTTATCGAAAAACGCAACCGCCTTTTCCTTGCTCGACCCAGCAACACCAGTCAGCACGTAGTCACCATTTAGAAACGCACCCCTTGTGAACTGGTCAACAATCCACGACGTCCCTACAACTCCAACATTAATCTTTTTTGCCATAATTTCTCCTTCTACTCCTAATTCGCCACACAATGTAACTCAAATATGCACTACTTTTGCTTCTGTTTCTTGTTCATAAGCGTCGCAGTTTGAGCCATTTTCTCGCGTGGCAGATGCATGCTAATTATACGAAGTGCCTCGCGAGCATGCGAAACGACTAGGTTAAAATGCTTGTCATCATCTGTGTCAATAAAGAATCCGCGCACATATTTGCCAAAAAAAACAATCTGCGCGCGCACAAGTTTAATGTTCCGCCATGGAATCTGCAAAAAACCGTTACCCAATATCGCGCGAAACTCAATTCCGTTTTCGCCGATTATCAACTCGCCCTGCTTAGGGTTGTTCGCAGACATAAACGCGTTACATTTTGCCAAAAACTCGGGTTCGCGGTTCAGAAGCGGTTGTCTCTGCATCAATCGCTCGCCAAAACCTGCCTTTTTATTCTTCGTTGCCACATTAATAATTATAGCACAAAAAGTTTAGTGAGTAATTGGTAATGAGTAAGGAATAATGATAAGGAGAACGCGAATGAGCGTTCGACCCCATAATGAGTAATGAGTAAGGAGTAATGAGTAATGAGTAATTTGCTCGCGCTTACGCGCTTCGCTTAGGATTCGGAATTCGCCCCACCTACAACTCAACGCAAAAATAGGGAGCAAATTGCTAAGCATCTGGAACGAAGCGGTATTATAATACCGCGAGTGAACAGATGCAACGCAATTTGCCCATATTTTTAGGTAATATGTCAAATTAAATATTTAAAAACGTAAACAATAAATTTCATTTATTGTTTACATCCCTATTATTTAATTTATTTGACATATTATCGTGCGCTGAGTGTAGGTGGGTTTCGTTCATGCTTCTATAGCACTGCGTTTTACTGAGTGCGTTTGATTTGGCATTCGCTATCACTCATATTCTGATTGCTCACGCTACGCGCCAGTTAATAGTTAATAATGAGTAAGGAGTAATGAGTAAGGAGGTTAGTTAATAACGAATAGTTAATAGTTAATAACTGCGCTCGGCTATCGCCTCGCGCGGGAATCGGAATTCATTTCATTCATACTCTGATAGCACTGCGTTTTACTGAGTGCGTTTGATTCGGCATTCGCTATCGCTCATATTCTGATTGCTCACGCTACGCGTT
>JAISFQ010000063.1 GCA_031263495.1 Candidatus Nutricula glyptotermitis | reverse complement strand
GTATTGCGTAGCAATACAATTAAAGGCATTCGCAAGCGAATACTTTTAATTTAAGATTCCGCATCACGCTGCACATCGTTCCGCGGTGCGGAATTCAGAAATGAAGTACTGCGTGGCGTTGAGAGTACCGCCCTGCTACGTACAAATCGGAGTTCGGCATACGCCTCACAATTTTACGCCGCAACACAAAAAACAATTTCGTTTGCGCTTTTTATTTTTAATTTTGCGATAAGGATTGGCAAGACTAAGTGTTGCCACGCCACTCTGCTGCAGAGCAACTCCTAAACAAAAAGTTACTTTACAGCAGAGGCTTGGATTTTTCAGTATGAAAAATCCAAGCAATGCGCAAGTATTGTTGCGCCGTAGGCGAAACCATACGCCAGCGCTATAAAAGTATGAATGAAATGAATTCCGATTCCCGCGCGAGGCGATAGCCGAGCGCAGTTATTAACTATTAACTATTAACTATTCCTTACTCATTACTAATTACTCCTTACTCCTTACTCATTACTCCTTACTCATTAGTTTTTGAACGTACGTTCAAAAAACTTCATTCAAAAGTGCGCAATTGTAACAAAACTTAATCAAAAACAGTCAACTTTAATCAAAAGAACTACCAGTTCAAGCGCACTTTCGCAGTACGATTTTGTAACATTTTGATTTTCGTTGCGCGAATTTGCGTGAAAATGATTGTATTTGATTATTTTATGTGCTATACTGTTTATAGCAGAGTTGTTAAATGCATAAAAACGAATGTAAACTCTGCTGAGGGAAAGAGGTAAATTATGTTGGCAGAAACTAGGTTTCTACAGATATTAGACGTCGTTGACAGGAAAAAGACGGCGACTGTGGCTGAGTTATGCTTGGAAATTGGCGCGTCAGAGGCGACGATACGCAGAGATTTAATAACGCTTGCCAAGCAGAACAGGCTGAATAAAGTGCATGGAGGTGCGACTTCGTTGGACGCAGTTTTCGAGACTGAAGAGCGGAGCATAATGGAGAAATCGCATATGCATTTGGAGGAAAAGCAAAGAATCGCCGATTATGCTGCAACTTTGATTAACGATGACGATTTCGTGTTTATGGATTCAGGCACTACGACGCAGCAACTCGCCGAAAGCATTCGCAAGACAAACGCGACATTTGTTACGAATGGCGTGATGCATGGCAGGATTCTTACGCAAAAAGGCATTCGTACGTTCGTCGTCGGTGGGTTATTAAAGAAGCGGACAGAAGCGTTGATAGGCGTTACTGCGGTCGCGATGCTTGAGAATTACAACTTTACGAAGTCATTCATCGGCATGAACGGCATTTCGCTAAAAGAAGGTTACACAACTCCTGACGTCGAGGAAATGGCTATCAAAAGCACAGTTATGAAGCAAAGTTACGTGACTTATGTTTTGGCAGATCACAGTAAGTTTGGCAAAGTTACAGCAGCAAACGTCGCAAAACTCGCAAAAGGCTATATCATCACAGACAAAGTCGACGATGTAGCATACATGGAGCACACATTGATTAAAGTAGTAGGCGGAGCGGAAAAGGAGGTAAAAGGAAAATAAAGAGTTAATAGTTAGCAGTTAATAACTGCTGATTATTAAAGTAAGTAGGAGATTAATAGTTAATAACGAATAGTGAATAGTTAATAACTAGATTTGAGTTCGTTAAACGCTCACGATTAATTATGAGCGCAAGTATGCGAATTCCGAATCTTAACTATTAACTATTAACTAAGCCGTAGGCGATTAACTATTAACTATTATTGTAGGAAGGAGAAATTATGGCAAATGAAGGCGGAAGTTCAGTCAAGACGGCTGTACAGGGATTTGGACGTTTTCTGAGCGGAATGGTCATGCCGAACATCGGCGCATTCTTGGCATGGGGTCTGATAACGGCACTGTTTATTCCGACAGGCTGGATTCCAAACGAATTTTTTGCAACGCTTGTTGACCCAACTTTGAAATATCTATTGCCGACCTTGGTAGGTTATACTGGCGGTAGAATGGTGGGAGGTCAAAGAGGGGCTGTAACAGGCGCGATTGCAACGATTGGCGTGATTATCGGCGCTGATATACCGATGTTTTTGGGCGCGATGATCGCAGGTCCAGTCGGTGGTTTAGTAATTAAAACATTTGATAAGGCGACAAAAGGCAAGGTCAAGGCAGGCTTTGAGATGTTGGTTGATAACTTTTCGATCGGCATTTTGGGCGGCGCATTGGCAATGTTGTTTTATAGCATTATCGGACCGTTTGTAGCCAGCATCACGGATGCATTGGGCGCAGGAGTAGGATTTTTGGTCGACAATGGGCTGTTGCCACTTGCATCAATCATCGTTGAGCCTGCAAAAGTGCTGTTTTTGAATAACGCTATTAATCACGGCGTGTTCACACCACTTGGCGCAGAACAGGTTTTGGAAGCAGGTAGGTCTGTATTATATATGGTCGAATCGAATCCAGGACCAGGTTTAGGGTTGTTACTCGCAATCAGCATTTTCGGAAGCGGAATCGCGAAACAATCTGCACCAGGTGCTGCTATCATTCACTTTTTCGGAGGTATTCATGAGATATATTTCCCATACGTGATGATGAAACCGCAGTTAATCGCTGCAATGATTGGTGGCGGAATGTCAGCAGTATTTACACTGTCGGTGCTAGGTGGCGGATTAGTCGGTCCAGCATCTCCTGGGTCGATTATCGCAGAAATGCTTATGACACCGAGAGATGGTTATGTTGCGAACATTTTGGGCATCGCAGTCGGTTGCGGAGTGACATTCGTGCTGACGATGTTGATTCTGAAAGTGTCACCTATGCCTGCTGACGAAGGTTCTTTGGAATCGGCGCAGTTACAGGTGCAGGGCATGAAGGCAGAATCGAAAGGTGCTGGAGTTGCAGACGCAGTACAAAGAAGCATTGCAGGCGCTAAGACGATTATCTTCGCGTGTGACGCAGGAATGGGTTCATCAGTAATGGGCTCGTCGATGTTAGCAAAGAAGATTAAGGACGCTGGCGTAGATGGTGTCGAAGTTTCGCACTTAGCAGTCAATGACCTTCAAGGCGATGAGGAAGTGATCGTAGTTCACAAAGAACTCGCAGATAGGGCTAAAAAAGCCTCACCAAATGCGCATTTCGTAGTGATTACGGACTTTTTGAACGCCCCCGAGTATGGCAAACTAGTTGATGATTTGAAGAAATAATGATTATCACTTTTACGCCAAACCCCGCGCTTGATAAGACGGTTTACGTAGATAACTTAGAGCCAGGTGCGCTAAATAAAATCACGAGATCGGTATCAAGTGCGGGCGGTAAGGGAATTAATGGCTCTGGAACGCTAAAAATGCTTGGGAAGGAAAGTACCGCGACTGGCTTGCTTGCAGGCAGTGTCGGTAAAATGATCGCAACTGATGTAAAAGCGCGCAAAATTGATAGCGTGTGGACTTTTATTGACGGCGAAACGCGTACGAACATGAAAATCGTCGATTCGACTGGTTGTTTAACGGAACTTAATGAGCCCGGACCTGATGTATCTGTCGCTGACTGGGGCAAAGTTAGAAAAACTCTTGCCTACGCTATCATCAATTCGTCAGATGACAAAAAGATTATCGGAATCGCGGGCTCTTTCCCTCCTTCTGTAACGCCTAAAATGGCTTATGAATTGGTTACAGAACTAAAATCGCTCGGTGCAAAAGTGTTTTTGGACACATCCGGTGCGCATTTTAAGGAGGCGATATTAGCAGGTGCGCATGTAGTTAAACCGAATGCATTTGAATTATCGGAGTTTTATGGTTTGAATGAAGCAGATTTGGATCAGAATGAACTTATTGCACTCGCGAAAAAGTTCAGGAAAGAGTATAATGTCACTACGCTTGCGTTGTCGTGCGGCGCGAAAGGTGCAATTTTCGCATGTCAAGATAAAGTTTACGTGGCAAATGGAATAGATTTGGAAGATTTGGGTTTCTGCGTAAAATCGAGCGTCGGAGCAGGTGATTCGATGTTTGCGACTTTGATGTATGGCGAAGATAGTTCGCTTACGGACCAGGAGACGTTCAAACTCTCAGTCGCTGTTTCGGCTGCTACGTGCACGACTTTGGGCACAGAACCGCCGAGTAGAGCATTGGTTGACAAGTTGTTGTCAGTAGTAAAATTAGAGGAGTTTTAGTGAAAACACGAGCAGTTAGGATGTATGGCAAGAACGATTTACGTTTGGAAGAGTTTGAGTTGCCAGCGATTAAGGACGACGAGATTTTGGTCAAGATTTACAGTGACAGCATCTGTATGTCGACGTACAAGTTGCTGATTCAAGGTAAGGATCATAAGCGTGCGCCTGAAAATATCGCTACTAACCCTATCATCATCGGGCACGAGTTCGCAGGTGAGATAGTAGAAGTAGGCAAAAAGTGGCAGGACAAATATACGCCAGGCGAAAAGTTTGTGCAACAACCTGCGCTAAATTATAAGGGGAGTCTCAATTCTCCGGGATATTCGTACGAATTCTGTGGTGGGTCGAGCGAATATGCCATCATGCCGCATGAGGTCATGGAATTGGGATGCCTGTTCAAGTATGAAGGCGATGCGTATTTTGAGTCGTCGCTCTCTGAGCCTTTTAGTTGCGTAGTCGGCGGTTATAATGCGATGTATCATACGAACAAACATAACTATGAGCACGCAATGGGCATGAAAAAGGACGGAAACGTCATCATTTTGGGTGGCGCGGGACCGATGGGTTTTGGCGCGGTCGAGTATGCGCTTGCGATCGAGAATAAGCCTAAGTTATTAGTCGTTACTGATATTGACGATGCACGATTGAAACGTGCGGAAAGGTTAATTCCGCTTGAAAAAGCGCGAGCAGCAGGTGTTGATTTGCGTTTCGTCAATCCGTCGGTAGAAAAGGATCAGTTACAATACTTGATGGACATGACAGATGGGCACGGGTTTGACGATGTTTTGGTGTATGCGCCAGTCGTCGAACTTGCAGAATTGGGCGACAAATTGCTTGCGTTTGATGGCTGTTTGAACTTTTTTGCAGGACCTGCGAACCCCGAGTGGCGCGCAAATATGAACCTTTACAATTGCCACTACTTGTCCACGCATATTATGGGCTCGACTGGCGGAAACATCGACGACCAAAAGGAATCGGTCGCACTTTTCGCAAGTCACAAGATAAATCCTGCTGTAATGGTCTCGCACATTTGTGGAATCGACGCGATACCCGAAGTCATTCCGAACTTGCCTAAATACTCGGCAGGCAAGATTTTGACCTACCCCGCAGTTGAACTGCCATTAACCAAAATCGACGACTTCCGTGCACTTAGCGAAGCAGGCGGCGAACGCGCAGAATTGTTTGGCAAGTTGGCGGACGCATGCGAAAGGCATGGCGGGCTGTGGAATGGAGAAGCAGAACAAGTATTATTAGTTAATAGTTAATCGCCTACGGCTTAGTTAATAGTTAATAACTAGGTTCGAGTTCGCATTCGCTCACAGTTAATTATGAGCGCATTACGTATGTGAATTCCGAATCTTAACTATTAACTATTAACTTAGCGAAGCGGTTAACTATTAACTTGCTTACGCATTAGCGTAAGCAGTAAAAGGAGGAGATATGTCTAACATATTAGATGTTCCGCTCGAGGCAATCGAGTTGAACAAAGAAGCGGCAGATTGGCGTGATGTGATTCGCATTGCGGGCGATTTGCTAACGAAAGTCGGCATTACGACCGATAAGTATACAGATGAGATGATTGCGGCGGTCGAAGAGCATGGTCCATATATCGTGCTAACACCGCATATCGCGCTTGCGCATACTCAGCAATCGCCATCGGTATTGTCCACTGGCTTGTCGTTCGCGACGCTAAAACAGCCAATCGAGTTTGGAGCGGGCGAAAACGACCCAGTGCAACTCGTAATTGGGCTCGCGTCCACTGACCCAAACGGTCACCTAGAAGCGATTCAGGAACTCGCCACTATTCTAGGCGACAGCGATTTTCTCGCGAAAGCGTTGCACGCTGGAAGCAAGGAGGAGTTTAAGACGTTATTAATTAATAATTAATCGCCTATGGCTTAGTTAATAGTTAATAACTGCGCTCGGCTTTGCCTCGCGCGGGAATCGGAATTCATTTCATTCATGCTTTTATTGCACTGCGCTTTACGCAGTGCGTTTGATTCGGAGTTCGCCCTATGGGCTCACACTTTTATAGCGCTGGCGTATGGTTTCGCCTACGGCGCAACAATACTTGCGCATTGCTTGGATT
>JAISFQ010000008.1 GCA_031263495.1 Candidatus Nutricula glyptotermitis | reverse complement strand
AACCTACAACAACACATCACCACCTCTTATTTTCCTATTACAGAAAACTATACCTTAATAAGTATAGCACACATATTTTTTAGATGCAAACGGTTTTCGAATTGTTAACAAAAGTTGTTCGGAATTCAGAGTGAGAGTACTTCTGAATTCCATGCAACTCCCACTCTCTGAATTCCTGCGGAGGCAGGAATCTTAAAACAAAGCATGAGCGAGAGCGAATACCAATTCTTGCTTATGTACAGGAGTTCGCCTTTGGCTCACGCATTTTTGTAAGATTCCGCATCACGCTTCGCGCTCACGCGCTCCACTGTGCGGAATTCAGAGAAAAGTGCTAGCGAACTCCGAATCTTGCGGAGTTCTGAGGTAATGCATGAGCAACGCGAATGTGATCCAAACAACCAAAATCAACTCCCTCAACCTGACCTTAACCCCGAGCGAATAATATAACTTCAGAACAGAAAAAAATATGTTTTTTTAACAAATGTATAGCAAATAATAAATTGCTTTTATTTTCGACTTCACCAAGAAGCGGTAACAATTACGTTAAATATATAGTGCTTTAATGCTGCGCATAAACGTTATGCAAAATGTAACGACCGCTTCGTCGGTACAGGAGAAAATAAAAATGATTTATTATTTGCGTACCAAACAAAAAAAGAATAAACATATTTTTTATCTGTTCTGAAAAAGTTGTGTTTTCAGCGAAGTCTCCCTAGGCGTCGCTCCCGCTTCCCAAACTCGCAAATCGCCTCCCACAAGTCCTGTCTGCGAATGTCGGGCCAAAATTTGTCAATAAACATCAGTTCTGCATATGTCGACTGCCAAATTAAGAAGTTAGAAGTGCGTTGTTCACCTGATGAGCGGATTAAAAGATCCACATCTTGCATGTTTTTGCTATACAAATGCGATGCAAATGTTTTTTCGTTCACTTTTTTCGCGCCTGAAAGTATAATATCGTTTACAGCGTCGACTATTTCAGCACGTCCACCATAATTGATGCAAAAGTTAAGCATTAATCCGGTATTATTTTTTGTAAGTTTCTCTGCAAAACTGATTTCACGAAGTACCGATTTCCAAAGTCTATTTTTCCTGCCACACCAATTGATTTTGACATTCCAACTGTGCAATTCTTCCGATCTCCTATGTATCAAATCATGCGCATAACTCATAAGAAATCTAACTTCTTGAGCAGGTCTTGACCAATTCTCGGTTGAAAATGCGTATAGACTAAGTTCACTAACTTTTGCGTTCACTGCGCCTGCAATCACATCCATTATCGCTGTTTCAGCCGCTTTGTGCCCCTCAGTTCGCTTTAAACCGCGTTCGACAGCCCATCTGCCATTTCCATCCATTATCACCGCGATATGTTTCGGTACTTTTTCAAATTCTGGAACTTCAAGGGAATCGATTACCAGTGGATGTGCTTCAAAATTCATATTTTGCCCTTTCATCTATCACGACGCACCGCCATCTAATGCATTTTCTCCATCATCAACTTCTGGTGTAGAAGTCTGCGGTGGAGTTGGAGTTGGAGTTGGTTCGACTGGTGGCACTACTGCTGGCGGTTCTGGATCTGGAATTTCGACTGGTTCTGGCTCTATTTTTTCGGTTGGAGTCGGTTTTGGTTTTGGAGTTTTAGTCGCTTTTGGAGTTGGTGTAGGAGTCGAAACTTGCGCTGTAACTGGTGGTGTAGGGAATTGTTCTACTGGTAAATCGGCGCAACCTTCAAGCATGTATGTGTCAAACGCTTGAGTCGGGAAGCCTGATCCCGCATTTCCTGCACCATTCCAACTGCTAAACTCTGGAATCGAAAGTACTTCGCCATTTTCGCCAGGCAACCAAATTCCAAAAGTTGCAGTAACTTGTGGTGTATATCCTGCAAACCACGCAGATTTCATATCGTCTGTCGTTCCAGACTTCCCCGCAATTGGACGATTTAGATTCTGTAACAATGTCGCAAAACCATAACTAGGTGGCGCACGCAATACATCAGTTAAAAGTGCAATGTCACCTGCATCAAAAACTTGTATAGAATCGTCAATAAACTGGTAAACGTTATCGCCAATATTGCTATCAATAGTGGAAATTATATGCGAAGTCATCAATTTTCCACCACTTGCAAACGTGTTATACGCAGTCGCGAGTTGCAATGGAGAAACTGATGCTATGCCAATTGCATCCAAAACTCCTACGTTATCAATATCTTCTTCTTTCATGCCAATTCCTGCTGAAACTGCATTTTTAGCGACAGTATTCGAGCCTATTTGTTGTGTTAAGTGCAAAAACACTGTGTTGACAGAAAACGCAGTTGCTCGATATAGATCAATTGTGCCATAACTTGTGCCATTTGCATTATTTACAGGTTTCGCAAGCCCAGGATATGATTGTGGCGAATTGCCATCAAACGTAGAATGCATAGAAATTTTCTGTTGAATCGCGCCGAGCAGGGCGAACGCTTTGAAAGTGGAACCTGCTTGCGCCTTTGCCTGTGTGATATTGTTGAACTCGACTTTAGAAAAGTCATGTCCGCCATAACCTGCGAAGATGCCTCCAGTTTTTGGATCTAACGAAACACCACCGACTTGCAAGCCTTTTGGTGCATCATCAGGCAAACTTTCTGCCGCTTTTATCATAGCATCTTGCTTCTTTTTGTCCACTGTACTGACGATTTTGTAACCACCTTGTATGACTTCGGCTTCAGATAATCCGACGAGCGAAGTCAACTCTTTGCGCACCATATCAAGTAAATATCCATTTGGACCTTTCATAGCACTCTGATTCGCGACCTTTACAGTTTTTGGGAACTTTGCGTCATTAAATTGTTGCTGAGTGATGTGTCCATCCGCAAGCATAATCTCAAGTACTCGTTTCCATCTAGCAGTCGCCATATCCAAATTTACCGCAGGATCCCATGCGCTCGGTGCGGGAATAATGCCTGCTAACAGTGCAGACTGGGAATAGTCAAGCTCTGATGCACTCTTACCAAAAAATGCTTTTGCAGCCGATTCGATGCCAAAAGTCCCACGACCAAAAAATATTATGTTCATATAGTTGCATAGAATCGTGTCTTTGTTCTGAGTTGCGGAAATTTTGAGTGACAACAACGCTTCTTTGAACTTTGCGGGAATCGTCGTAGCAGATCCCATGTAATATCTTTCGGCATATTGTTGAGTAATTGTGGATCCGCCCTGTTTAGAGCCAGTTGTCAAGTTATTATACAGTGCGCGTGCAATGCCAATTGGGTCAATCCCCCAGTTTGAGTAAAAGTTTCTATCTTCACTCGCGACGACTGCCCTTTTCAGATGTTCAGGCAGATTGCCACACTCAATAACCTCTTTGTTTTCCGCTCTGAGCACACCAAGAACGGTCTTGCCATCAGCATAATAAACTGTGTTATCACGCGCAGTCGCCATCTCTTGTGGCGTAGGAATGTCCGTAATCGCAAACAAGATTCCAAGTGTCGCTGCTCCTATAACAAAGAGCCCAAGCAGGGAAAACAGTACAACTCTAAGAGCGATTTTGCCCTTACTCAACTTTTTTTTTCTACTGCCTCTCGTTTTAGAACCTTTGGTCTTTTTCA
Organism: Candidatus Nutricula glyptotermitis; assembly: GCA_031263495.1. Lineage (GTDB taxonomy): Bacteria > Actinomycetota > Actinomycetes > Actinomycetales > Bifidobacteriaceae > Nutricula > Nutricula glyptotermitis. The sequence continues at coordinate 662 of JAISFQ010000008.1, read as the reverse complement.
TTTCTCCACCCCCCAAATCACTCGATGATGAAATGCGCCTCGCAGAGCCTGCGTTTTGCTTTTTCAAAATCTTGTCATGCGTGACTTCACCCGAAGTTAACTTTCGCGCCATATTATAAGTATAGCATTAAAGAAGTTCACATGCTCACACTTTACTGTCACCTCAGAATTCCGCACGTAGATGCGGAATCTTAATTCAAAGTATTGCGTAGCAATGCAATTAAAAGAGTTCGCTACGCTCACACACTATTTTAAGATTCCGCATCACGCTACACTTCGTTTCGCGGTGCGGAATTCAGAAATGAAGTGCTCAGTGGCATTAAGAGTACTCCTCGCTATGTACGAATCGGAGTTCGCATACGCTCACACTTTTACTCCGCAACACACAAAACAACTTCGCATACGCTTGTTGTTTTTTATGTTGCGCTTAGGCTTGGCTGTGCCTTGCCAAGCCACTCTGCTGCAAAGTAACTCCCAGCCCAAAAGTAACTTCACAGCAGAGGCTTGGATTTTTCATACTGAAAAATCCAAGCAATGCGCAAGTATTGTTGCGCCGTAGGCGAAACCATACGCCAGCGCAATCAGAGTATGAGCCGTAGGCGAATTCCGAATCTTAAGCGAAGCGCGTAAGCGCGAGCAAATTATTAATTATTAATTATTAA
>JAISFQ010000007.1 GCA_031263495.1 Candidatus Nutricula glyptotermitis | reverse complement strand
TTAATAATTAATAATTAATAATTTGCTCGCGCTTACGCGCTTCGCTTAAGATTCGGAATTCGCCTACGGCTCATGCTTCTATTGCGCTGCGTTTCACGCACCGCGTTTGAATCGGCATTCGCGTTGCGAATACTTTTATTGCGCTGGCGTATGGTTTCGCCTACGGCGCAACAATACTTGCGCATGGCTTGGATTTTTCAGTATGAAAAATCCAAGCCTCTGCTGTGAAGTTACTTTTTTGTTTAAGAGTTGCTCTGCAGCAGAGTGGCTTGGCTTGCCTGCGTCTTGCCAAGCCTTAGCGCAACTTTTCAAAAGAACGAGCGCAAGCGAAGTTGTTTTGAAAAGTTGCGGGGTAAACGCGTGAGGGCGCGTAGCGCGTGAACTCCGTTTTGTACGTAACAGCAGGTAAGCGAACTCCTTTAATTGCATTGCTCCGCAATAGGGTCGAATGAGGTCAAATGGGGTCAAATGCTCAATCGCTGGGTCAAATGCTCAATCGCATTTTCCTCCGTTCGCGTTCTCCTTTTAAGATTCCAGAGGGTCGGACGCTCCTCGCGTTGGGTCGCAGGGGGTCAAATGCTCAATCGCATTTTCCTTCACCTGGGGTCAAACGCTCAATCGCGTTTTCCTACACAGAATTCAGAGTGGCGGAATGTGAGCTAGATAACAAGGTGTAAAGTGGAGAATTTGCATCGGAAAAGTATTTGTGCTAGAATAAGTACAACGCTATTTACAGCGTTTGGTTCTTGTAAAGGGAGAAAATATGAAAATAGTTAAGGGCAAGGCTGTTTCCGGAGGAGTTTCTTTTGGGCACATCCATATACTTAAGAGTGACGCAATCATTAGTGAAGAGAAAACTAATGATAAAAAAGCGCAACTTAAGGCGTTTGAAGAGGCAAAACTGATTGCCAATGAAGAGTTGACGCTGATTTATGAAAAGACCGTGCGCGAAATCGGTCAGAATGAGGCGGACATTATCGATGTTCAACGCCAGTTTTTAGTTGATCCAGATCTCAATGATTTGGTAATTAGCAATATTGAGAACGATTCAGATACTGCGGCATTTGCAGTTTCACGTGCTGGAAAGGATATTTCGGCGATGTTTTCAAATATGGATGATGCATATATGAAAGGTCGCGCGACTGATGTTGCAGATCTAACATCGCGTTTAGCAGGCATTTTGGCAGGTAACAGACCTGATGAAGTGCAGTTGACGAAAGATGCAGTAATAGTGGCTGAAGATATTACGCCATCTCAGACATTAAATCTCGATAAAAAGTTGATTGCAGGTTTTGTGACGCAAAAAGGTTCAGATTCGTCGCATAGCGCGATTTTGGCGCGTACGCTTGAAATTCCATCAGTTGTGCAGGCGGATATCGTAATATCTGATGATATTCAGGGGCTACCGATTGCGATCGATGCAGATGCTGGTCGTGTTTATATTGAGCCTACTCAGGAAATCATCAATTTGCTCGCTGAACGCAATTTGGATGACATAAGAAGTAAGGCTGAGTTAGAAGCGTTGATTGGCAAGGAAACTGTCACAAAAAGTGGTAGGAAATTGCAGATTTGCGCGAATATTGGCGGTCCTGATGATATGGAAATTGTTCTCAAAAACGATGCGGAGGGAATTGGACTGTATCGCAGTGAGTTCCTATATCTTGGACGTCTTGATTATCCGACTGAGGATGAGCAGTATAAGGCGTATTCGGAGGTCGTGGAGTCGATGAAAGGTAAATCAGTCGTTATTAGGACTATGGACATCGGTGCCGACAAGAAAGTCGAGTATTTTGACTTGGAAGAGGAGGAAAACCCTGCTCTTGGATTCCGAGCACTTCGCATTTGTTTGGATCGCGTACCAATGTTTAGGACGCAGCTTAGGGCGATTTATCGTGCAGCAGCGAGAGGTGAAGTGTGGATTATGTTCCCGATGGTTGCATCAATTTGGGAAGTGCGTAAATGTAAGTCGATTTGCGAACAAGTCGCCGCTGAGTTAAAGGAAGAGGGCATAGAGTTTGGGAAGCCAAAACTTGGCATTATGATTGAAACTCCTGCTGCTGCTGTCATATCCGATGCGCTCGCGAAAGAGGTCGACTTCTTTAGCATCGGCACAAATGATTTAACGCAGTACACATTGGCTGTTGACAGGCAGAATGAGGCACTTTCAAAGTATCTTGATAAGCATCACCCAGCACTGCTTAAACTCATTGAAACTGTCGTTAAAAATGGTCACAGAGAGGGAATTCCTGTCAGCATCTGTGGTGAATTAGGCGCAGATTTGCAACTCACAAAGTGGTATACAGAAATTGGACTTGATAAAGTTTCAGTTTCCCCACCTAGCGTGCTGAAAGTTCGTAAAGCAGTTCGCGAGTTGGATTAAAAGTACGCGATTTTCGTGCTTTAAAAATATCTGTGGTGGATGATGCGATGTTTTTTTGTTGCTCTGTTGCGCTGTTTATATTGCGATTTGCGGACAATTATCAGTGCTTTTAAGGCAAAAAGCATTATTTAAGGTCAACTCTTATCTGACCCAGCCACCTTTTCCATAACATACGTTTGCCTTACTAAACCATCCTTTCATCTCTCAACCCCCTAGTCAAACAGACATCTCGCTGGTCTATCAGGACTCGAACCTAAACTAAGAGAACCAGAAACTCTCGTGCTGCCAATTACACTATAGACCATCATGCTATATGTTAAGTATACTATGTTTTTGTGACAAATGCAAGCGGAACATTTATTAATGAGTAAGGAGTAATGAGTAAGGAGTAAGGAATAATGAATAGTTAATAGTTAATAGTTAATAGTTAATAACTGCGCTCGGCTTTGCCTCGCGCGGGAATCGGAATTCGCTTGCGCTCATACTCTGATTGCTCACGTTTCACGTTCGCATTGCTTGGATTTTTCATACTGAAAAATCCAAGCCTCTACTGTGAAGTTACTTTTTTGTTTAAGAGTTACATTGCTTAAGAGTGGCTTGGCAAGACCTAAGTCTTGCCAAGCCTTAGCGCAACATAAAAAACAACGAGCGTATGCGAAGTTGTTTTGTGTGTTGCGGAGTAAAAGCGTGAGTACGCGTAGCGTGTGAACTCCGTTTTGTACGTAGCGAGGAGTACCTCTTAATGCCGCGCAGTACTTCTACTCAGAATTTAGCAACGCGAAACGAAGTGTAGCGTGATGCGGAATCTTAATTAATGTGTGAGCGTAAGCGAACTCCTTATATTAAAGTATTCGCAACGCGAATGCGTTTAATGGTGTTCGCATGCGCTCACACTAGTTTTAAGATGGGTGTGCGGACTATTTTCCGTACCTTTTTGGGAAGCGATTTTTGATAAAGTAAGGAGGTTTATATGATGGGTATACATCCATTAAGACAAGAGGCATTAGATTATT
>JAISFQ010000003.1 GCA_031263495.1 Candidatus Nutricula glyptotermitis | reverse complement strand
GAACCCCGCACTCCGATGCGGGGTCTTGAAAGGAGAACGTGAACGGAGGAAAATGCGATTGAGCATTTGACCCAGCGAATGAGCATTTGACCTCATTCGACCCTATTGCGTAGCAATGCCATTAAAACGGAGTTCGCTTACGCTCACGCTCTTACCCCGCAACTTTTCAAAACAACTTCGCTATTCGCTTGTTCTTTTGAAAGTTGCGCTAAGGCTTGGCTTGCCTATGGCAAGCCAAGCCACTCTTAAGCAGAGTGACTCTTAACCCAAAAGCAACTTTACAGCAGAGGCTTGGATTTTTCATTCTGAAAAATCCAAGCAATGCGCAAGTATTGTTGCGCCGTAGGCGAAACCATACGCCAGCGCTATAGAAGCATGAATGAAATGAATTCCGATTCCCGCGCAAGTCGCGGGCGCAAAGCGCACACTGACGCAGCGCAATCAGAGCATGAGCGAAAGCGAATGCCGATTCCCAATTACTCATTACTCATTACTCATTACTCATTACTCCTTACTCATTACTCATTACTCATTATTAACTATTAACTAAGCTCAGCGATTAACTATTTATAATACGTTCCTCGATTGAAGTGCTCCCAAAGTAGCAAAATAACGCCAATAATGACTCCAACAATGCATACATATGACACAATATACATAATAATGCCCAGCACTGCTAATATAAGCGAAAGTATAAGTGCAATCGCCCACAAGCCAGTTAGCAACAAAAAGACGCGCTTTAAGTCAATTTTAAAAGGCTTTGGCGAAGCCCTGCGTTCATCTGGATTCTCAATGTAATCGTAAATCTTGTTCATTACCACAATTAAATTATACACAAAGTACGCTAATAAGTCAAACTAATTTTTTTCAAGACAATGATTTAGAGTACCCAAATTCACGCGGGAGCCTCGCCCTTTGCCAGTTCAACAAGCTAACCTGTTGAAGCCTGTGTCTGCTGCTCAGCATTCTGTGTCGCTACTTGCGAAACTGAACGCATCGCCTCAGCAGCAGCACGCAATTGCTGGCTATATTGACTGTCCCACTCATTGCGGAAACGGTCAAAATCTGGACCTACCCATTGAGTCGATTCAAGCGACGATTTCATTTCTGTAATCACGCTTTCGATGCTCTCTGCCTTCTGCTCTGCAAAAAGTGCAAACTGCTTCACCGACTCAACATCCATTCCCCATATTGCCATACTCACCTCCTTTTCTAATCTGCGACTTCACTGAGTCGCCCTTCGCCACATACGATTTCTCGCATATTTAAAAGATTACTTACATTCGGTAGTGCATGGTAAACGATCTAAAATTCGTGCATAACTTGGGTATGTGTTTACATTTTTTACCTTGCATTTTGGCACAATATCTAAATTATACCTACAAAACAGGCTTATGTTAACGCGAGTTGTGCAATGGAAGCAGATTTGTGGTAAACTATATAGAGTGCGTATCTTCGCGATTTTTTGAATGAGAATCGTGGAGTAATAGTAGGTATGTATGGAACAAATTGTTTTAGTAGGGTCGACTGGTTCGATTGGAAGGCAAACTCTTGAAGTTGTGCGTGCGGAGTCAAATGAGTATTCTATACTCGGGCTTGCTGCTCTTGGTAACAACTTTGACCTATTCATCAAGCAGATAAAGGAGTTTAAACCAAAATATGTCTCTTTGGCGGATAAAACTAAGGCGACTGTTTTGCAAGAAGCACTTACTGACTTGCATTTAGATGGTGTTGAAGTAGTCGATACCTTTGATGACAAGGAGTTTTTGCGCGAAATTAAGCCTGATTTGGCTTTGAATGCGATTGTTGATTCAATCGGACTTACATTTTCGCTCGCGACATTGCAAGCTGGCGTTACACTTGCGCTTGCGAATAAAGAATCGCTTGTTGCAGGTGGTGATTTATTAAAAAAAGCTGTCCAATATGAAGATCAAATATTGCCAGTAGATTCTGAACACTCCGCTATTTGGCAGTGCCTAAGAAGTGGAGCACATTTAGAAGTTGCAAAACTTTGCATAACTGCTAGTGGCGGACCATTTCGCGGGAAAACACGTGCTGACTTGGAAAAAGTCACGATGGATGATGCATTAAAGCATCCGACTTGGAATATGGGACCACTTATTACCATCAATTCATCGACGCTCGTCAACAAAGGACTCGAAGTCATTGAGGCAATTCACTTGTTTGATATACCTCTTGAGGATATTGAGATTTTGGTGCATCCAGAGTCAATTGTGCATTCTATGGTGCAATTTGTTGATGGCTCTATCATCGCGCAAGCGTCTCCGCCAGATATGAAACTTCCAATTTCTTACGCTCTTGCATACCCTCGCCGAAAACCGTCGATTGCTAAGAAAGCGACTTTTCAAAACAAAATATCTCTCAATTTTGAACCTCTCGATTCTCAAACTTTTCCTGCTGTAGAGATTGCAAAATCTGCATATCGAACTTCAAAACTCCATCCTGCTGTATACAACGCCGCGAACGAAAAGTTAGTCCAAGCGTTTATTGATGGAAAAATACTCTATCACCAAATCGTCCCATCCATTGTCGAGGTTCTTGAAAAATTCAGTAACATCAAAATACCCGCTACTATCACGATTGATGATGTTTTTGATGCTGAAAAGTTTGCGTGCATGGCGGTTGATAAATTGCTTGCTCAGTAATTTCAAGTAAATTTCAGTAAAATGCGCTATAATATAACTATGCAAAATGGATTAGAGTTAGCGATTAAGAAAATGCAGGATGTAGGGGCTACGGAAACTTACATTCAGGTTTTTAAGCGCTTTTACGAGATGCTCGTGCATGGCGTTCCAGATTACATATTGGAAAGCGAAGTTGAACCAGTGACTCATATTGATTCGCTTAGCGATTATGCGGCAAAAAGTGTAGATGTAGGTGCAGGCGATATTCAGGCAAAAAATACTGAGGCTCTTAGAAAGACTGCAATCGTCAAACCGAATGGGGGATTAGGAACTTCTATGGGCTTGCAGAGTGCAAAAACCCTGCTCACCGTCCATAAAGCAGGTGATGAAAGGTTGACATTTTTAGATGTGATTGCGAGGCAGATTTTGGCATTGCGTAAAAAGTATAACGCACAGCTTCCGCTCATTTTTATGAACAGTTTTCGCACCAAATCGGACACATTTTCGTATCTTTCTAAGTATGAGACACTTTTTGATGCCTCACCCGAATCGATAGTTCAACAAAAAGAACCGAAATTACTCGCTAGCGACTTTACTCCTGCTGTATGTCCAGAAAATCCAGAACTTGAGTGGTGCCCTGCAGGTCATGCAGAAGTTTACAGTGCGTTATACTCTGCAAATACTCTAAATCAGCTGCAAGAGCAGGGGATGGAGTATCTTTTTATATCAAATGCGGACAATTTGGGGGCAGTCGCGACGCCTGAAGTTGCTGGATATTTTGCAAACACAAATGCATCATTTATGATTGAAGTTGCTAAAAAAACGCCTGCTGATGCTAAAGGTGGCAATTTGGTATACCATAACGGTAGACTCACATTGCGCGAGTTTTCGCAGGTCACACCAGAAGACATGCAAGAAGCGATGCAAATTAGCAAACACCCTTATATGAACACGAACAACATGTGGCTCAAGATTTCTGCCTTAAAGCGACTTCTTGACGAATCAAATGGCGTGCTCAAACTGCCATTTCTGAAAAATCGCAAGACGCTAGATCCTAGAGACCATAAAACGCCAGAAATCATTCAACTAGAATCTGCCGTCGGATTCGCCGTAGCACTGTTTGACGATTCAACCGCACTTTTAGTCCCAAAATCACGCTTTTTACCTGTAAAAACGACTAACGACCTGTTTGCCCTCCGCTCTGACTTATTTGAGTTTGATGACGATTACATTGTGCGTGCGAATAAAAAACGCTTACATTGTCGGGCAGTAGATGAACTCTATTCGTATCCAAAAATTGACCTTGACAAGCGTTATTTCAAGCACGTCGACGATTTTGAAGCACGAGTAAGTGATGATTTACAGTCAGCGATTGCGTTGAAGTCTCTAACAGTCGTAGGTGACAAGGTGATTGACAGAAACGTCAATCTTGAAGGTGATGTAGTAGTGGAATAATATGAGCAATAATGGTACGAAAAAACAAATGGACGCGTGAGCATAGCGAGATTAATATGCGAGCAGCCGCTGGTTATGAAAGGATTGAAACGAAGCGTGGCAAAGACTATAAAGTCACGAAAACTCTTGAAGGCAGTTCAGTTTATCTTTGCCCTGGTTGCAATCAAGCGATTGACCAAGGGAAACCTAGTTTTACTGTGATAGAGCTGAACCATATGTTTGGTGAGCAGGCGGCGATTGATGAGAGAAGACATTGGCATGTTACCTGTTGGAGAAGACTTCGCTGAAAACACATTTCTTAAGACTACAGGTATGAAAATATTTTTTGCTTGTTCTAGGCATCAGCGCCATTACCTCCACCACACCACTTACGTGGCTTAGGTGGTGATATGGCACAGATGCTTTTACTGCCTGCGCATAAAAATATTTTCATACCTGTGTCTTGTTATATATTATTCGCTCTGGGTTAAGTTCAGGTTTGGGGAGTTGGGTTTGGAGGTTTGGTTTTGTTTTTTGTTTGGTAGACAAGGGTGAACCGCCCTACATCCAATATAGAACTATGCTCTTATGCTAACCAACCTTTCATCTACACTCTTAGTATACCACAACTCTTCAATCTCTGCTGGAGTCTTATAGTTGTTTCTCTCAC
>JAISFQ010000126.1 GCA_031263495.1 Candidatus Nutricula glyptotermitis | reverse complement strand
GAGGCTTGGATTTTTCATACTGAAAAATCCAAGCAATGCGCAAGTCAGCGGGCACGAGGTGTTAGCCGAAGTGTACGTTGACGTAGCGCTATAAGAGTATTCGCAACGCGAATGCCGTTTAATGCGAGCGGAGCGAGCAATCAAAGTATGAGCGATAGCGAATTCCTTTTCTTTTGTCATCCCGCAAGCGAATGCGATGCGGGATCTGCATTGGCAAGGAGTACTTTTAATGCCACGCAGTACTTCATTTCTGAATTCCGCACCGCGAAACGAAGTGTAGCGTGATGCGGAATCTTGAAATGGAGGAGAATGCGATTGAGCATTTGACCTCGTTTGACCCTGTGAGCGATAGCGAATGCCGTTTAATCGCATTGCTACGCAATACTTTAATTAAGATTCCGCATCGGAGTGCGGAATTCAAAGTGGTGGAGTATGAGCGTAGCGAATTCCATTGCATGCAATGCAGATCCCGTGTCGCGCTCACTTCGTTTGCGCTACCTAGATGACAAGTGTTGAAGCTATTCTCCTGTTACGTTTGAATCGGAGTTCGCTATTCGCCCTTCTACTGTTACGTACGAATCGGAGTTCGCTTACGCTCACGCTTTTACTCCGCAACACACAAAACAACTTCGCTACGCTTGTTGTTTTTTATGTTGCGCTAAGGCTTGGCAAGACTTAGGTCTTGCCAAGCCACTCTGCTCTAGAGTTACTTTTTGTGCAAAAGTTACTTTACAGCAGAGGCTTGGATTTTTCACATTGAAAAATCCAAGCAATGCGCAAGTCAGCGGGCACGAGGTGTTAGCCGAAGTGTACGTTGACGTAGCGCTATAAGAGTATTCGCAACGCGAATGCCGTTTAATGCGAGCGAAAGCGAGCAATAAAAGTATGAGCGAAGCGAATGTATTTAATGGTGTTCGCATGCGCTCACGGGTTGTTTTAAGACCCCGCATCGGAGTGCGGAATTCTGAGGTGGAGTATGAGCGCAGCGAACGCCGATTCCCGCGAGCGAAGCGAGCGCAACAAGCGGATGGAATGATACAAGTCTATCCCTAAAACAACTCGTAAGCAGAGTAGCGAGGTTAATCCGAGCAATAAAAGTGTGAAGGCGTAGCCTGAACTCCGATTCAAACGCGAAGCACGTAAGCGCGAGCGCAACAAGCGAATGGAATGATGCAAGTCTATCCCTAAAAACAACTCGAAAGCCGAGTAGCGAGGTTAATCCGAGCAATAAAAGTATTCGCTTGCGAATTCCGATTCCCAATTACTCCTTACTCATTATTCCTTACTCATTATTCAGTTTCAATACTCCACAGCACTGAGCGTCAATCCGCACGCGTCAACTGGACCAGTTTTGCCTTCGCGTTCTCGTGACTGCAACTTCGAATACAGCCATTCAGCAGGCATTCTATGTTCGCCGACGAATAGTGACGCAGAGATTAGTGAGCGAACCATGTTGTGCAAAAAGGCGTTCGCTTGAATAGTAACTTCGATAAAATATGGCTTCTCAGCAGTAAATGCAGGTAAATCAAGCGGTTTTTTGACCCAATCGAACTTATGTAGCGTGCGAATAGGCGATTGATCTTTGCGGACGCGTGCGAATGCGGAAAAATCGTGCTCACCAAGTAATGGTTTTGTGGCTTGTTGTATTGCGCGTAGGTCTAGTTTATTGCGCGTGAAAAAAGTGTCGCGACGAAATATTGGGTGCATAAAGTGCTGGTCGTCGATGAGTTTATATGTGTAAGTGCGTGAAAGTGCTGAAAAACGTGCGTGAAAATCGTTTGGAGCGAGTGTTGCGGAGTAAACATTGACGTCAGCAGGCAAAACACCGCGTAAGCGACGAAGCAGTGCCTGCTCTGGTGTTAACGTAGTGTGGCGGACTAAACTTTCGTATTCAGTAGCAGATATATCAAAATGCACTGATTGCTGTGTCGCGTGAACGCCAGCATCAGTTCTGCCAGCGCAAGTGACTGCAAAATGCTTGCCCATAGCATTCGGCGCGATTACTTGATCCAGCGCACTTTCAAGCGTTCCTTGGACAGTCCGACGGTCGGTTTGTGACGCCCAACCGCTAAAATCCGTGCCGTCGTATGCCAAATCTAAGCGCAAACGGTTTGTAACGCTTACGCCATCCGATTCAACTTCCGCACACATTCGCTGCTATGCTGTTGGCTTATCGTCAGTTTCTGCTTCGCTAGGCGCAGGCTCGGCTTCGGCTGGCGCTGCTTCTGTTTCAGCGTCATCACTTTCAGGTGCGGTCTCTGCTTCTGCAACACCTGCGACTTCTGCGTCCTGAGTTGCGGTTTCCTCGCCTTCTGCAACTTCTACGTCGCCAACTTCGCCTATGTTTTCGACTGCTTCTTCTGCCTTTTCAAGCGAATCTTCGACTAGTTCTGCTTCCTTTTCAGTGCCTGTTTCTCTCGCACCTTGGATGTAATCATCAGATATAAGCTCAATCACCGCGAGTGGCGCATTGTCGCCTTTGCGGTAACCGATTTTCGTGATGCGAGTGTAGCCACCGGGACGCGATTCAAACTGTTCTGCGATGTCGGTAAACAAGCGATGAACTGCTGTTTTACCAAGATTTTCGCCAGTGTATGCGTTCTTACCAGTGCGAATCACGCGCATTACACGCCTGCGAGATGCCAAATCTCCACGTTTTGCAAGTGTGATTAACTTTTCTGCAAGCGGACGAAGTCTTTTAGCCTTCGCTTCAGTCGTCGTAATTGAACCGTGAATGAACAAATTAGTTGCCAAATTTGCGAGAATCAACTTCTGATGTGCAGGTGAACCACCTAATCTCGCGCCTTTTGTAGGTTTTACCATAATTCTCCTTAATTGCTAACGCGTGAGGTTAGCCGATGACCTCAAACTCGCCAGGATCATCATCGTCACGCAATTTAAGTCCACGCTTAGCAAGGTTTTCTTCAATCAAAATGATGGATTTACCGCCAAAGTTGCGAAATTCCAGAAGTTCTGCCTTGCTGCGAGTAATCAAATCGGCGACCGTTTCGACGCCTTCCCTGTTCAGACTGTTAATCGTGCGCTTTGTGATTCCAAGCGACTCTAACGAATTATCCGAATCCTCGCGAGCAACGCGTGCAGCATATTGAGCGAATTCATCACTTCCAATCTCGACGCCTTCAGCACTTTCATCGAGTGCACGCGCGAGACCGAATAACTCAACAAGAGTCGAACCAGCAGACGCAAACGCAGTTCTAGGCGTAATACTTGACTTCGTGTTAACGTCAATCGTCAATTTATCAAAGTCAGTTCGCTGTTCGACACGCGTCGCGTCAACAGAATATGTAACACGCAAAACTGGCGAATATATCGCGTCAATCGGCAATACGCCTGCGGGCAAATCATCCGTTTTACCCATTTCAGCAGGAACATATCCACGACCGCGTTCAATCGTCATATCAATCTTGAGCCTTGCTTTATCATTCAAAGTCGCGATGTGTTGAGTTTCATCATGAATCACGACACCAGTGGGCACTTGAATATCTTTTGCCGTGCACAAGCCTTTCGTGCTCACGTCAAGCGTTACAGGCACAGGCACATCCGAATCAGACGAAACGACAATCTGCTTCAGATTCAATATTATCTCCGTGACATCCTCTTTTACTCCATCAATCGTGTCAAACTCATGGAACACGCCGTCGATTCTTATATACGTAATCGCGGCACCTGGTATTGATGAAAGCAAAGTGCGACGAAGTGAATTACCGAGCGTGTAGCCAAATCCTGGCTCCAATGGCTCAATTGTGAACTTCGACCTGCTCTCACTGATTACTTCTTCAGTTAATTTGGGGCGTTGGGCAATTAGCACTGCCTCTCCTTTCGTTAATTTCTACTACCTACTTCTACAAACGTCTTGCCTTCTTGGGTCTAGTTCCGTTATGCGCAATCGGCGTAACATCCGTGATTGATCCGACTTCCAAACCAGCGGCTTGAAGTGACCTTACTGCGGTCTCGCGACCTAAACCAGAACCTTTTACAAAAACGTCAATCTTGGAAACACCATGCTCTTTCGCCTTTCTAGCAGCCTCAGTTGCGACTGAACCTGCAGCGAATGGTGTCGACTTCCTTGATCCTTTAAAACCTATATCACCAGCCGATGACCACACTATCACAGCACCTTGCGGATCAGTAATAGTGACAATAGTGTTGTTAAACGTACTTTTAATGTGCGCGTGACCATAAATGATATTTTTGCGGTCTTTCCTGCGCAACTTCGTTGACTGTTTCCCTTGTTTACTTGCCATCTTACTCCTATTACGACGCCTTCTTCTTGCCTGCGACCGTGCGTTTTGGACCCTTACGAGTTCTTGCGTTAGTCTTTGTACGTTGTCCACGAACTGGCAATCCCCAGCGGTGACGTAGACCTTGATAACTTCCCGTCTCGACTTTCATGCGAATATTTTGTTGGATTTCACGACGCAAATCGCCTTCTAACTTATAATTCGCTTCTAAAAAATCCCTCATAGCGACGACATCCGCCTCCGCCAAATCTTTTACGCGAGTATCAGGGTTAACTTTAGTGGCTGCAAGCGTTTCATGCGCACGCGTCAGCCCTACTCCATATATATATGTAAGCGCAATTTCAATACGCTTGTCTTTTGGCAAATCAACACCAATTAACCTTGCCATTCATCTCCTCTTGCGACTCCTACCGCCGCAAATCCATGCGAAAAGGTCCTAACAACCGTCCTCCCTGTTTTTCAAGGTTACAGCCTTCTCGCTCGCTGTAAGTTACGCGATTTTTGTTTCGCGGTAACGGTCGCCGTCACTAGGCTTTGGCAATTAAAATAACCGCCGCAGCCTTAAGGTAATTTATTACAACTACCCTTGCCTTTGCTTATGTCTAGGATTTTCGCAAATCACCATCACTCTGGAGTTCCTGCGAATCACCCTGCATTTATCACAAATCTTCTTTACACTAGGTTTTACTTTCATTTCACCCTTCTTTGGTCGTTTCGCACAATTACTTGTACCTATACGTAATTCTGCCACGATTTAGGTCATACGGCGTAAGTTCCACCTGCACCCTATCGTTCGGCAAAATGCGAATGTTGTGTTGACGCATTTTCCCTGACGTGTGCGCTAAAATGACGTGGTTGTTCTGCAGTTTTACGCGGAAACTCGCGTTCGGTAGTGCTTCTTCCACTACTCCTTCAATCACAATCACGCCTTCTTTGGCCATATAACCCTCCGATGCTAGTTAATAATTAATAGTTAATAATTAATAATGAGATTCGGAATTCACTCCGCTCATCAGCGCAATCATTATGGTAAACGCAAACGAACACCAGTAATAATTGTTAACTATTAATTATTAATTATTAATTCACTTAAAAGTTTAGCACAAAACTGTACAGCGTTGCAACAACAAACATTAAATGTTACAATTAAACGCTTAATTGTTACAATTTACGCTTTCCTAATCAATAATCACGATTACTTCTTGTTCCTGCGCTGGTGGCGCGTCCTCCTCAGAAGCTTACGATGCTTCTTTTTGGACATATGTTTTCTACGCTTCTTAATTACTGAGCCCAAATAGCCTTCCTTTCCGTTTATACAAACGTTAACATTAAAAGTTTACACCATTTTTGACTGAATTGCTAGTAGCCCAAATTTTCGTTAACAATTATGACTGTAATCCTGCCTTTAAGTCTCGAAAATCTAGTGATTACGATGTGCGCGCATATGCAATCTGACATTTTGCAGTCCATACATTTGCCGATTCCTTTGCAACCAGTTTTGTCTAAATTCATGCGAATCACGTTCCTAACTGCTGCTGTTTGCCTTGCGCGCTTTACTGCCGCGTCCAGATCGTCCGCAAGTTTGTTGATTCCAGTCACGACGATTACGTTTCTTGGACCGAACGCCAATGCTGCGACTCGGTTGCCGATTCCGTCGATGTTTACGAGTTGACCGTCCTTACTGAACGCGTTCGTGCTCATCAGAAAGTAATCCGCGAAAAATGCGTTGCGCCTAATTTTGGCATCCTCTTCCTTCGATTTTGCCACTGACCTATCGTCAATTTGCTCACAACCCTTTTCCACTAGCGCATCTTGCACGCCAATATCTGCTAGTGTCATCGACCCGCCACTTGCAAATGTCGCACCTTTTGGCACAATTTCCAGCACTTTTGCGATTGCTTCATTTGCATTATCAACCGCGAACGCCTGCATCTGCCTCGATTCAAACGCCCTTATCAGCCCAGCCGACAGCAACTCGCCCTGCTTCTTTTCGACTGCTTTCGTGGTCTGAGTACCCATATTTGCCATGACTATTCCCTCCTTAATTAGTTAATAATTAATAGTTAATAGTTAATAATTGTTAACGGTGTTCGCTTCGCTCACTATTAATTACATGTAATAATTGTAGCATAGTTTTTTTTAATTAGTAATTAGTAATTAGTAATGAGTAAGGAGTAATGAGTAATGAGTAATG
>JAISFQ010000108.1 GCA_031263495.1 Candidatus Nutricula glyptotermitis | reverse complement strand
AAATGCAAGATGAAATATTCGATTACATCAGGGGCGAGGAGAAACGCCAGCGCGAGGGATTAGAGTTGATTCCGAGCGAAAACTATGTCTCACGTGCTGTTTTGGAGGCAGTCGGCTCTGTGCTGACGAACAAATACTCGGAAGGTTTTCCAGGCAGACGTTATTATGGCGGTCAGGAATGGACGGACAAGGTCGAGCAAGTCGCGATTGACAGGGCAAAGAAACTTTTCAACGCCGACCACGCGAATGTTCAACCACATTCAGGCGCAAATGCGAACGAAGCGGTCTACAATGCGTGGCTTGAACCAGGAGATACAGTGCTCGGAATGCGTCTTGAGCACGGCGGACACTTGACTCACGGCGCACCAGTAACGCGTTCTGCAAATATCTATCGCTTCGTGCGTTATGGCGTGACAGATTTTGAAAGTGGCGATATTGATTACGATGAGCTCGAAAAAGTCGCGATTGCTGAGCAGCCAAAGATCGTGTTGGTCGGCTATTCTGCCTACCCACGCATTCCCGATTTCGCGCGTATACAGCAGATTGCCGAGAAAGTTGGCGCGGTTTTGATGGCTGATATGGCACACGTAGCAGGTTTAATCGCAGGCGGTGCACATCCGAATCCGTTTGATTATGGCTTCCATGTTATTACAACGACGACGCACAAGACGCTTCGGGGCACACGCGGTGGGCTTATTTTGAGCAAAGGAACGCCTGGTAATCCGCTAAAACGCCCTGAGAAAACCGTCGATAACTTGCCGACGCTTATCGATCGTTCAGTTTTTCCAGGCACACAGGGCGGTCCGCTCATGCACGTAATCGCTGCAAAAGCAATCGGATTTGGCGAAAACTTACAGCCTGAGTTCAAAGATTATGCTGTTCGGGTGGTCAAAAACGCAAAGGCATTGGCGTACGAGATGAAAGAGCGCGGTTATAAAATGATGTCAGGTGGTACAGAAAATCACCTACTACTGATCGACATGCTCGGTTCAAAAGGCGTAAACGGCGCGGACGCTGAAAAAGCGATGGACAAAGTTGGTTTGACTGCGAACAAGAACGCAATTCCGTTCGACACTGAGCCACCATTTCGCCCATCAGGCATACGCCTAGGCACTCCAGCACTCACGACTCGCGGGCTTACCGAACAGCACATGCCGATACTCGCGCGTTGGATTGACGAAAGCATCGAAGCACGCGATAACGACACAAAACTCGCCACTTTGCACGCCGAAGTCATCGAGTTCATGCGCGAGTTTCCGTTGCCGAATGAGAGATAAACTTACGCTTTACCCAACTGGACCTGTGGGTTCTACTGGTTTCCACTCTGCATCAGTATCGGTTACTAGGAACCTAGTGTAGTAATCGTATGAACCGTTGCCGTCATCTGAACCTACTGTGAACAGGACGACGGTGTGCGGTAATGCGAATTCGCCATAAGTCACGCCATTTTCATCAACTTCTGACCCTAAACTTGCCGGAATTGGCACGCCAGGCGGGTATATAACGATTCTTGACGTAGTGACATACTGAACTTCATTGCCGTCGTCGTCCAACATAATGCCACCTGCGTCAGTTACGTCGACAGTGCCTGCATATGAGCCGACAGTCGCTATTTCATCGCCTTCGGTCACAATGCCAAAGTTTTTTATCTCTTTGGTAAACTTTTCGCCGTCGATTTCGTATGTATATTCCACACTGCAATCAGCATTGACTATCAACGAGCCATCAAGCAAGGTGTCTAGTTTGTGCGCAACTGCACTGCAATCTTCGCTGTCATCGACAATGCGTACAACTGCTGGTTCTGCATCTGTAACTCCTTCATCGCCTACTGCTAGTGCATTTTGACTCAAATTAATTACTGCAAGTACGCCTGCAAGTACGACTGCCACAACTCCAAGTGTAGCGAAAAACTTAACACTCCACTTAGGTCTTAGTGTTTCCATTTCTGTTAACATAATATTTCTCCTTACTAATTAGCTAATAGTTATTAACTGCTAACCATAATTATAGCACAAATTCGAAGTGCTTGTCAATAGCCGCTGAGCAGGGATAGTTAATTATAATGAGTAATTAGTAATGAGTAATGAGTAATGAGTAATGAGTAATGAGTAATGAGTAATGAGTAATGAGTAATGAGTAATGAGTAATGAGTAATGAGTAAGGAGTAAGGAGTAATGAGTAATGAGTAATGAGTAATGAGTAAGGAGTAATGAGTAAGGAGTAATGAGTAAGGAGTAATGAGTAATGAGTAAGGAGTAAGGAGTAATGAGTAATGAGTAATGAGTAAGGAGTAATGAGTAAGGAGTAATGCGATTCGGCATTCGCGCTACCACGCTCATACTCCACTCAGAATTCCGCACAGTGGAGCCCAAGGGGCGTAACGTGATGCGGAATCTTAAAACTAGTGTGAGTGCATGCGAACACCGTTTTGTACGTAGCGATGAGTACCTTGTTATCTCACAGCGCATAGCATCGCCTCACTTGTCATCCCGCAAGCGAATGCGATGCGGGATCTGCATCACAAAGAAGTACTCTTAATGCCACGCAGTACTTCTACTCTGAATTCCACACCGTGAAACGAAGTGTAGCGTGATGCGGAATCTTAATTAATGCGTGAGCGGCATAGCCGTTAACTCATGTACTATTAGAGTACAGGAATTCGCTTGCGCTCATACTTTAATTAAGATTCCGCATCTACGTGCGGAATTCTGAGTGGGAGTTGTGCGGGGTTCTGAGGTGGAGTGTGTGAGGGGTTCTGAGGTGAAGCGATGCTAAATTCGGAGGCATGCGGAGTGAGCGCCCTCCTGAGCAGGCAAGTTGCGAAGCATACGAAAATGTATTACTATATTAACATGTGCACACGTAGGAAGATTTAGTGGCGGCATATAAATGGAGTGAAAAGGAGGCGTTATAATAATGCAAAATGTTTTAAGTTGGGTGAATCGATGAGCGCATTGGCAAAACTTAGAGATGTGCAATCGTCTGACTATAACCCAACAAATCGCTATTTTGAGATTCAGAACAGGCGATATTTGGGCAATAAGAACGCGTTACTGTCCTTTATTCAATCTGTCGTGACAGAAAAGTGCGCTGATTACACTTCATTTTGCGATATATTTTCAGGAACTGGCGTAGTCGGCAACCATTTTAACACTCCAAATGTAAAAATTATATCAAACGATATTTTAAAGAGCAACTATGTATCACTAAGTACGTTTTTGGAGTCGGTCGATTTGGAGTTGCGCAGAATATCGCATCTCATAGATGGGTTAAACAAGTTACCAATGATGCCTTGCAACTATTTTGCAGAACATTTTTCAAACACATTCTTTACCGAAGTAAACGCAAGCAAAATCGGCACAATCAGAGATGGTATCGATTGTCTTGGAGTGCCTGAAACCGAAAAAAATGCACTCATAACCTCGCTACTATACGCTGCCGATAAAGTCGCAAACACTTGCGGGCATTATGATGCGTTCGTAAAGCACTTGGACAAAGAACAGGTCATCCGCTTGCTTGCGCCGAAAGTAAAAGCGCAATGTAACCAAAATAACGAAGTGTACAACGAGGACGCGAATCTGCTTATCAAAAAGATAAATTGCGATGTTTTATATTTGGATCCACCATACAATTCACGCCAGTATAGTGACGCATATCACTTACTCGAAAACCTTGTGACATGGAAAAAGCCCGAAGTTTTTGGCAAAGCAAAGAAAATGGACAGAACTCATATCAAAAGCAAATATTGCATGAACTCTGCACCCCAAGCATTCGCCGATTTGATTGCCTACGCAGACTGTAAGCATATTCTACTGTCCTACAACAACACAGGCGACTCTAAAGGCGGACGTTCAAACGCCCGAATCACAGACGAGCAAATTTTTGAAACATTAAACAAACGTGGTAAAGTGCAAGTTTTCGAGCAGGAATATAGAGCATTTACAACAGGCAAAAGTAGCAAAGATGGCAATGTTGAGCGATTGTTTTATTGTAAGGTGCAGAAATGAAAGATAAAAAGGCATGGTCAATAACGACAACCGTACGAAACCCAAACAGATTCTCACGACAGATGACGACAAAAAAATTCGCAGTTTTATAAGTACGCTTAGAGATTATTCCGACAATGCAATTCGCTATTTTAGACTCACGAAATTTATCAGGATTCGCGGCAATGAATATCGCATAGATATTGAATCAAGCAGACGTGTTGAAATAGACCTACTAATAAAAAATAAGTTTTACATTGCACAAGAGTTTGCAAATAAAGACGCATACAGGGCATACATGTCCGATATAAACTTGCCAGAAAATACATCGGCATTGAAAAAGAGCCAAAATACTTTGCAATCTGCAAAACTAGGCTTCAAACATAATGTTTTACTGTTCACAACCCAACAAACCTCAACCTAAGCGCATTTGCGAGCACACTTACGGAACTGAAACTCATGGCGAGCGCAGCAATCATCGGGCTCAACATGGGACCGCCAAATGCGTGCAAAAGTCCAGCGGCAACAGGTATGCAAAGCACATTATAGCCAAATGCAAGCGTCAAGTTCTGTTTGATATTGCGCATGGTTTTGCGACTCAAAATAACCGCTTTAACTGCGTCTTTTAGGCTGGACTTCATGAGAACCACGTCTGCAGATTCGATCGCAACATCTGCACCGCGCCCAATCGCAATTCCGACATCTGCAAGCGTCAGAGCAGGCGAATCGTTGATTCCATCACCAATCATCGCGACCTTTTTGCCTGTCTTTTGTAAATCTGCAATCACATTCGCCTTTTCGCTTGGCAAAACTTCAGCAATTACGTTAGTTACGCCGACTGAATCCGCAGTATAACGCGCAGTTTTTGCGTTATCGCCCGTCAACATTATGGTGTCAATTCCAAGCGCATTAAAGCCCAAAACTGCTTCACGCGAATCTTCTTTTATCTCATCGCCAGTCGCCAAAATGCCTATCAAAACGCCATTTACAGCCACGAAAACAGGAGTTTTACCTTGATTGACCGTCGCATTTACTGCACTTTCAATATCGCCATCCAAATCAACCGCAATGCCATTTTCTGCAAGTAACTTTTTGTTGCCGATTATGACGTTTTCGCCTGCAATTGTCGCAGAAATGCCAAGTCCAGAGTGCGCTGTAAACGATTCCGCATGTTCAATACTTATGTCTTTTTCTGTCGCGTACGCCGTAATCGCCTTTGCAAGTGGGTGCTCAGACAATGATTCTGCACTTGCAGCGAGTGTTACGAAATGGACAAAAGCAGTGTCAGTAAAATCATTTTTGGCTGTTTTACCTGTTGGGAAGTATAAAATATCTGTAAGTTTCGGCTCACCTTTGGTAATCGTGCCAGTTTTGTCGAGAACTGCTGTGTCGATTTTGCAAAGCGTTTCCGTCTGCGCACCGCCCTTTATCAAAATGCCATGCTTCGCACCGAGCCCAGTCGAAACCATAACCGCAGTTGGCGTGGCTAATCCTAGCGCACAAGGGCACGCAATAATCAAAACCGCGACGGCAACTTGCATCGCAAGACCGAAATCATAAGTGGCAATATACCAAATAACGCCTGCTGAGAGTGCAATTAGTATCACAACAGGCACAAAAACTGCCGAAATCTTATCTGCAAGTTTCTGAATCGGCGCTTTTGAGCCACTCGCTTCTTCGACAAGTTTTATAATCTCAGCAAGTGCGCTTTCCGAACCTATTTTTGTTGCGCGAATAGTCAGTGCGCCATTCTTATTTATTGTCGCAGAAAAAACTGTATCACCTGCGTTTTTGTCGATTGGTAACGCCTCGCCAGTAAGCATGGATTCGTCGACTGCACTGTTTCCATCCAAAACTTCGCCGTCCACTGGCACAGATTCGCCAGGCTTAATTAACAATGTATCGCCCACTTGAATTTCCGCAATTTGCACGACTATTTCCGCGCCGTCCACGAGTTTTGTAGCAGTTTTAGGTTGCAACTTCGCAAGTGCCTTAACTGCGTCATTCGTATGCATTTTTGACCGAGTTTCGAGTGTTTTACCGACTAAAATCAGAGTCAAAATCACGCCTACTGCTTCAAAATACAACGCTTCGATTGCCATGTACTCGCCCGAAAACACCTGCAAAACGCCATAAACCGAGTACAAATACGCTGCCGTAGTCCCGATTGCAATCAGCGAATACATGTTCGGATGCAGGCGAAACAGTGCCTTATAACCGACCACATAAAACTTCGCGCACACAAACATAATAATCGTCGCCAAAACTAACTCAGCAACTGCGTAAAGTCCATAATTAGCAGGGGAAAGTGCAGGATTCGAAAAAGACAGAAAAACCGCACTGTACGCTTCTGGCATGTGCTTCGTGTTCATAAGCGCACTCGCAATCATCGGTGCCATCGCAAGATATAACAACGGAACAGTCAGTATCGCAGACAAAAACAGTCGCAACTGCATGTCTTTCAACTCGTTACGCTTGTGTGTTTCATCATCTGCAACTTCTGCGAACACATCATTTATCGCACTGTGAGCAGGCATAACCGCATTACTTCCAGAACTCAAACCATTTTTTTTTACTTGACCAGCATCACCGCGAACTTCGTAGCCTGCATCTTTGACTGCTTTCGCGATTGAACCAGTGTTTGCAATTTCAGAATCGTATTCTACGCTCGCACTTTCGTTCGCCAAATTCACATTCACGCTTTTCACGCCGTCGACCTTACCGATCGCAGTTTCTACGTGGTTTACGCAAGATGCGCAGGTCATGCCGTCGATTTTCAACCTGTCTTGAACAATATTTACCATCACTCACCTCCTTCCTTAGCGTCTGTGACCTTCTCTATAACATTTATCTCGCCATTAAACATGCCCATTGAGCACGAATACCTATACACGCCCACATTTTGCGCCGCGACATCGAGCACTTTGTCAGCGTCCACGAACACTTGCCCGAGCCCAATCGACTCCAAGTTCATATACGATCCGCACGAAAATCCCGTGAACTTCAAATGCAATTCTATGGGTTGACCTGCGTAAACAGTCGTGTTGTATGGGTTATAATTACTACCACCGACTTCGATCGTGACGATTTGCTTATCTGCCTGCACGGTGACGTTATCGGTAATCGTGGCAGATTGTTCGCTTGACTGGAACATTTGCATAAGTGGCTGAGCGAATGGTGCGGTCGCATTTGCTATGTTGAACAGGGAAAACCCGATAATCACGACTCCAAGTGCGCGAAACAAATGCTTAGATTTATCGCCCTTAACGACTGCTCCGAGCGACGAAATGCCTAGTAACAGGGGAGTAGTGCCGATTGCGAACGACATCATAATCAGCGCGGAATATAGCGCATCGCCAGTGCTGAGCGCGAAAAGTTGGACGACTTGCGTGAATCCGCATGGTAAAAAGAACGACAATACGCCCAGCAAAAATGGCTCGATATGCTGGTATTGTTTGCCCGATGTGCGGAAAAGTTTCGTGATTCCAGCAGGCAATGTGAGCCGAAAACCTTGAAATCTTGGCGAAAGTTCAGTTAAACTAACTCCTAGCATCAGCATGATTACAGATATTATGACAATCGCGATTAGCAATGTTATGCCATTTAGCGCAAAAAGTGCGCCGAGTTTGCCTATCAGCGCGCCCAAAATAGCGAAACCGATGATTCTGCCCAAGTTGAATACGAGTTGCGGGAGCATTAATTCCGCCGTACTCGCGCTCGGATGCTCTTTTTCGTAACTCACCGACACGCTCAAAACCAGCCCGCCGACCAACGCCATGCAAGTGGAAAGTGATGCGACAACACCGATTCCTGCGACTATGAGTAGCGTATAAAAGTCCTTCGTGCCAGGAGTTATCAAATCGCCAATCGACAAAAAGCCTGCAAAATGCAACACAAGCAACATTAAAACCGTAACTCCGACGCCGATAAACGCGTCTTTTACAACGCTTTTGTCTTTCGTAAGTAGCGGTAACGGTTTTTCGGAGTATTGGTACCCTGCACTTTGAAGCGCATTTTGCAGATTCTTACGCGCGATAGTGCTCCTAACCATAAGCGTCGCACGTCCATTTCGCCTGTTAATCCTAGCATGCTGAACATTTTTAACACTAGAAAGTGCCTTCGTAACCTTCCGTTCACACGCCGCGCACGTCATTCCGCGCACATAAAAACTCTGCTGCATGTGTTTAAGTATACTGGAAGCACTAAGTCCTGTCAATAGTTTTTGCGCACTTTCTATACAATCTGCGCGCGAATATGTGTAAAGTGTGTAGTTAAATGGTAAAGTTGGGAGTTAATGAGTAAGGAGTAATGAGTAAGGAGTAAGGAGTAATTGGGAAAAGGAATTCGCGTTGCGAATGGTTTTTAATTAAGATTCCGCATCACGCTGCACTTCGTTTCGCGGTGCGGAATTCAGAAATGAAGTACTGCGCGACATTAAAGGTACTTCTTGGTGACGCAGATCCCGCATCGCATTCGCTTGCGATGACAAAGTACTTCTTGCTCGTACTCCACCTCCGAATTCCGCACAACTCCACCTCAGAATTCCGCACGTAGATGCGGAAGCTTAATTAGAGTATTGCGTAGCAATGCGATTAAATGCATTCGCGTTGCGAATACTCTGATAGCAGTGCGTCAGCGTGCGCTTGAATCGGAGTTCAGGCTACGCCTTCACACTCTATTTTAAGATTCCGCATCACGCTGCACTTCGTTTCGCTGTGCGGAATTCAGAAATGAAGTACTGCGCGGTATTAAGAGCACTTCTTGGTGACGCAGATCCCGCATCGCATTCGCTTGCGGGATGACAAGTTGAAGTACTAGTGAGATTGCAAGGTACTGCTTGCTACGTACAAAACGGAGTTCACACGCTACGCGTGCTCACACTCTAACCCCGCAACATACAAAACAACTTCGCTTTCGCTTGTTGTTGTGTATGTTGCGCTAAGGCTTGGCAAGACTTAGGTCTTGCCAAGCCACTCTTAGGCGATGTAACTCCTGAACAAAAAGTAACTTCACAGCAGAGGCTTGGATTTTTCAGAATGAAAAATCCAAGCAATGCGCAAGTCATCGGGCACGAGGCGATAGCCGAAGTGTACGCTGACGCAGCGCTATAGAAGCATGAATGAAATGAATTCCGATTCCCAATTATTCATTACTCATTACTAATTACTCATTACTCCTTATCTTTTTTGTGCTAAACTTTAACATGGAGACATCATGAGCACATTAAACGCGATTTTACTGGGACTAATACAAGGTCTGACGGAGTTTCTGCCGATTTCATCGTCGGCGCACATAAGCATATTTGGGCAACTAATGGGCACGACAAATCCTGGTGCTGCATTTACGGCAATCATACAAATAGGCACGGAGACTGCGGTTTTACTATATTTCAGGCGCGACATCTGGAACATACTTAGCGCATGGTTCGCGTGTTTGTTCGGAAGGAATGGAAAAGACCTCCAGCACAGACTCGGCTCTAATAACGTTGACGCTCGCATGGGCTGGTATATTATCATGGGCTCACTGCCAATCGTTATTTTGGGAGTTTTGTTTGATGACGCAATAGAAACTTACTTACGCAATTTGTGGATTACAGCAACAATGCTTATAGTTTTCGCTATTATACTCTACATTGCCGACACTTTGAGCAGGCAAAACTTAAATAATAAAGATTTGAACACTGCGCGCGCGATAGTTTATGGCATAGCACAAGCATTAGCGGTGATTCCAGGTGTTTCGCGTTCTGGTGGCGTAATTTCAGCGGGTTTATTTATGAACTTTTCGCGAGTTAGTGCTGCTAAATATGCATTTTTACTCGCAATGCCAGCAGTTTTCGGGTCAGGAGTTTACGAACTCATAAAAGCCGTCATGCATAATGAATACACAGCCGCACTCGGTTTTCCAGGTTGGGGACCAACTGTTATCGCAACTCTCGTAGCATTTATCGTCGGTTACCTCGTAATCATCGCGTTCCTCAAAATCATCTCCACTTACTCCTACAAACTTTTCTCTTACTATCGCCTCGTTCTCGGCATCGCAGTGATAATAATGCTACTCACTGGTGTGTTGCAATAAAACACTTACACTTTCCGCAAGCGAATGCGAATTCCTAATCAATTACTCCTTACTAATTATTCCTTACTAATTATTCCTTACTAATTACTCCTTACTCATTATTCCTTACTAATTATTCGCTATTGCATCGCAAACAAAACCTTGCTATAATTAACAATGTGAATGTTACAAAGAATAACGTTGCCATTATCGTGGTGACATATAAACGGCAAACGCTGTTGCAGGAGCTACTAAAAAGCATCGGTGAGTCGTATGTTTTGCCAGCGCATTTAGTGATAGTTGATAACGAAAATTCAGAGGAAACGAAGGCGACTGTGAGTAAATTTGCAACAGGTGCTGGTTCGAAGATTGATGTTCATTATGAAGGCATGAGTCACAACACAGGAGGTGCAGGTGGCTTCAACGCTGGCGCGAGAATTGCCTATGACAAAGGCGCTAAGTGGTTTTGGTTTATGGACGATGATGTCGCCGTTCTGCCTGATGGACTGCAAAAACTCGAAAAGTGGATGCCATTATATGAGAGTATTCAAGGGCAAAAATACGATTATGACGATTCAGTATTCTATTGGCAGTACAGATTTATTCCATCACTTGGCATTCCGAACCCTGTCGCTAATTCTGAATGGAATGGTAAGCGATATAAACCCATGAATACTGCGTGTTTCGAAGGAGGTTTGTTCAGTCGAAGAATTGTAAAAACGATTGGACTTCCAGATCCCAGATTTTTCATCTATTGGGACGACACTATTTATGGCTATTTAGCTTCCAAGCACACTCGTGCAGTCATGATTGACGATTTCATTATGCGCCGCACTCGTGATATTAAGCAAGTCAACATGGGTGTCAGGCATCTTAGAGGCACGTCAAATATGGTACGCTTTCATATAATGCGCAACAGGGCATACATGGCGAAATATTTTGCACTTTATAACGATTATAACCCAACTTTATATGCACTTGGCACTTTACTTACGTTAGCGAAAGAAATAATACGCATTTCGACAGTTGATAGAGATTTTAAGGAGGGGATTAAGGCACTTTATGATGGTTTAGCCACTGGTCGCAAGATTCACAAAGATGACTCTTGGGGTCCAATGCCGCCACTGGATTAATATGCAGTTTGTAGGTGATATATGACAGATGATTTGAACGACAACATGCTAGAAGGCGAAGTCGCGAGCGGTAGAGACGAATATTCAGATGATGGTCTGTTCCGTTTCAACCAAAACGATGACGCTTATGCAGGTGAACGCATAATTTCTTCGGCACAGAGTAATGATGATAAGACCGCCGAATCTGCACTCAGACCGAAAGTTTTGGATGAGTTCATAGGGCAAGAAGTTGTCCGCGAACAGGTAGATTTGATAGTTAAAGCCGCCTTAAAACGTGAAGCACCGCCTGACCATATATTACTTTCTGGTTCACCAGGTTTAGGAAAAACCACTCTTGCTATGATTGTAGCCGAGGAACTGGGTGTACATTTACGCATTACATCAGGTCCAACGATTCAGCATGCAGGCGATTTGGCTGCGATACTCTCCTCTCTTGAAGAGGGAGAAGTGCTATTCGTCGACGAAATACATCGTTTAGCACGCGCCGCCGAGGAACTTTTGTATATAGCGATGGAAGATTTTCGTGTCGACGTAATCGTTGGGAAAGGCGTAGGTGCTAATTCGATTCCACTTAAATTGCCACATTTCACTGTGATTGGCGCAACGACTCGCGCTGGTTTATTGCCTGCTCCACTCCGTGACCGTTTCGGTTTTGTCGCATATCTTGACTTTTATGACGCTTCCGAACTTAGAGAAATCGTAAAAAGATCCGCCAGATTGCTTAAAATTGAGATAGATGACGAGGCAACGCATGAAATTGCACTTCGATCACGTGGCACACCTCGAATTGCGAACAGACTTTTGCGCAGAGTGCGCGACTGGGCTGAAGTGAGTGGTAATGGTAAAATTGACTTAAATGCTGCTAAAACTGCACTTAATATTTACGAAATTGATGGTTATGGACTTGACAAACTGGACATTCAGATTTTGGACGCACTCTGTAAACGATTTCGCGGTGCAGCAACTGGGATTTCTTCACTCGCAAGTGCAGTCGGCGAGGAAGTTGAGACGATTGAGTCGCTCGCCGAGCCATATTTGGTACGTGAAGGATTTATCACTAGGACTCCACGTGGTAGAATGGCAACTCAAAAAGCATATCAACACTTAGGAGTGCAGATGCTCGAAGTGAGTAGTTAGTTTTAATGAGTAATGAGTAATGAGTTTAGTTAATAATTAATAATTAATAATGAATAATTGGGAATCGGAATTCGCCTACGGCTCATGCTCTAACAGCGCTGGCGTATGGTTTCGCCTACGGCGCAACAATACTTGCGCATTGCTTGGATTTTTCAGTATGAAAAATCCAAGCCTCTGCTGTAAAGTTACTTTTTGTTTAAGAGTTACATTGCTTAAGAGTGGCTTGGCAAGACCCAAGTCTTGCCAAGCCTTAGCGCAACTTTTCAAAAGAACGAGCGCAAGCGAAGTTGTTTTGTGTGTTGCGGGGTAAAAGCGTGAGCACGCGTAGCGTGTGAACTCCGATTCGTACGTAGCGAGCAGTACTCTTAATGCCACGCAGTACTTCTACTCAGAATTTAGCACCGCGAAACGAAGTGTAGCGTGATGCGGAATCTTGAAAGGAAAATGCGGATGAGCATTTGACCCTATGAGCGATAGCGAATGCCTTTCTTTTGTCATCCCGCAAGCGAATGCGATGCGGGATCTGTGATTAGCGAGCAGTACTCTTAACACCGCACAGTACTTCATTTCTGAAGTCCGCACAGGAGGACGCGGATAGCGTCCGACCCTGCCTTTAAAATAAGCGTGATGCGGAATCTTAATTAAAAGTATTCGCAACGCGAATGCCTTTAATTGCATTGCTACGCAATACTTCGTTTTAAGACCCCGCATCGGAGTGCGGGGTTCTGAGAGGGAGTAGTGCGAGGTTCGGAAGGGTGGAGTATGTGCGCAGCGAATGCTCCTTTCCTTGTCATCCCGCAAGCGAAGCGATGCGGGATCTGTGATTAGCGAGCAAGTACGTTACGCGCAAAGAAGCCAGATCCCGTGTCGCGCGTTTCACGCGCTACCTAGATGACACGGTGTACTCTGAATTCCGGATAGGAGGACGCGGATAGCGTCCGACCCTGCCTTTAAAATAAGCGTGATGCGGAATCTTAATTAATGTGTGAGCGGCATAGCCGTGAACTCATGCTTGCAAACCGCACAGAGTTCGTATATACTTAATAATGTAGTTAGGCATATATGCGGACCCAAAAAATGACTTGGGGGTGGTTAGTAGGCGTTAGCATGCTCTTTTTCGCGTTAATTGCGCTGGTCACGATTGCTTTTATGGAAGGTTACAACACGTCCGCGATTGATGATAAATGGCCCACAGTGCCTGATTTTGTTGAGAATGCATCGACTGAAGGTGGTACGCATTTGGACACACCACAGTTACAATGGCGAAAAGTCGAGCCTGACCCCGATAACCCTGGGCAATATAAGCCACTAGCAGGCGCAACGTTCATTCTTATGGCAACGCAAGCGAACTGGAACGGCACCCAATCGCAGCAAGGTTCACAGATGACAGTTGTCGACAATTCAGGTGCTGATCAGGACAAACGCGATGGTTATTTCGAGGTTGAACGTGCAGGCGCGACCGAAGCGCAAGACTTTATATATAGAGTGTGGGAGGTAAATCCGCCGAGTGGTTACATGCCGATTGGCGAAACTGAGAACAAATATGGCTACGATACACCGCCCGGAGCAGGCGTTAAGCGTTCTGGCGAACTCGCATATTACCCAAACTCATCATTTACGCCCGACGAATATATCGACGGCTGGAACTTCGGCGACTTCGTAAACTATCCGATTCTGACTACTGTGACATGGGAAAAGGTCGATGGCAAGGGCAACCACATCGATGGCGCTGTATTTGCGCTTTCCAGTCAAAACGGCACGATTTTCAATAACATCGCAGACTGCACATCCGCTCCATGCACTGCCCAAGATACTGACGCGCGAGCAGGCTATTTCAACGTTCAAGGCATTACATCGCACGATTTCGGCACTATCACTTTGTCCGAACGCGTTGCCCCTAGTGGCTATCTCCCGATTACAACGCAAGTTCAAACCACGCTCAACGAATGGAACACATTGGCTACTTTCGGACATATTGTGAACCAAAAATCTCCTGCGCTGAACTGGTCAAAGACTGATACTGACGGCGCGCTAATTGCAGACGCAACATTTACAATAACCACGCCAGCAGGTTCAGCAACGCCTACGATTCTAGTCCCCGACTGCACATCCGCACCGTGCAATGGCGCAGATACCAACGAAAACGAAGGCGAATTCAGAGTAACACTCGACGCAGAAGGCACATATTTAGTGCACGAAACTACACAGCCAACAGGTTATGAACTAAACACTGAAACACGAAGCGTAGATTTGAAATTCGACGACAACAAAAACATCGGCGCGTTTTGGAACATAAAATACCCCTACGTGACATGGGCAAAAATCGACTATGACACTAAGGACGCCACTCCCCCGACCTATCTTCCGCACTCAGAATGGACGCTAAAATCGCCAAACACTCCAACTGGCGACATCACAAACATTACAGATTGTGCAGCAGAATCGATGTATGATTGCACAGGAATCGACAAAGACCCCGATGTTGGAAAGTTCCGCGTCGCAGGAATTGACGCGTTCGGAACTTGGAGCCTTGTAGAAACTGTTGCTCCCGGTGGTTATACTATAAATTCTGCGACAAACACACAAAACATAATAAGTACAAACACATCGGTATCTTTCGGCGATGTTACGAACACAAAAAGCACGCCGAGCCTGTTGTGGGAAAAAACTGCAAGCGATGAAACTACGCATTTAGCAGGCGCAGTATTCAATATCTCAGGTGGTAGCACGCCGTTTGCAAGTGGCGCTACTGTGACCGATTATCTTGGCGAAACTGACTACAAATGCGCGGAAAATGGTGGCGCAACAACTGCAATCTGCGATAAAGATCCGCGTGCAGGTTATTTTCTAGTAATCGCACCGTCAACTGGCGATTTTGCAATATCTGAGGCAACTGCGCCAACTGGCTACGCATTAAATTCAACGCAATACACAGTGAGCAATGCCAGTGCAACACAGCAATATGCGTTCAACAATGGAAACCCAATCACTAATCAAGCATTTCCGCTCGCAACTTGGAACAAAGTCGACGCGGATTCTGCGCAACTTTTGCAAGGTAGCGAATGGACATTGACGCAAGCTGCAACCACGCTCACAGTAGTCGATAATTTATGCCCAACGCCTAGCCAACAAAATGCTCCGTGCGACCAAGATTTGGCTATTGGACAGGTAAAAGTTCAATTACCGAGCACAGGCGTTTGGACTTTGACCGAAACAAAAGCGCCAGTAGGCTATCACACAGCCCAGCCAACCCAGTCAACATCAATAACTTACGACCAAAGTTACGCATTTGGCGACGTCGAGAACGCAATAATCTTGCCGAGCGTAAATTGGCACAAAGTGAACATCGCCGACGCATCAATCGCAGGTAGTGCATGGAATTTGACGTCCGAATCGGGCACAGCAATAAGCAATGTTACAGATTACCAAGGCGAAGCGGGTTATTCGGGACTCGACGTAGACCCACGAGCAGGCTATTTCAAGATTGCAGCAGTTCCATTCGGCACATGGCATTTGTCAGAATCCACCGCGCCAACTGGTTACGCGCTCGCACCCGACGCAGGCACAAGTGTAATCATACTAAACAGCGACGTCAACGAGACATTTTGGAACGCGTCAATCGGCAATGACGATGTAATGCTCGAAAACGCAATACCTTCCGAAATCTCGTGGCAAAAGGTCGACAGCAACGACGCACCAGTTACAGGCGCCGAATTCGCACTTTGCCCAGGTAGCACAACCACCTACAACTGCCAAGACCCAAGCGCAATAACAGAAATTGCCGACTGCACAGTGCAATTTTGCCTAGAAGCAGACGGCAGTTTCATGCTTGACCGCGACCCAGCAATCGGCGCATATCAAATTCACACATTGCAAAACGGCGAGTACGCACTCATAGAAACCGCAGTTGCGACAGGCTTTTTCGGAACTACGCCAAACGCAATATGCTCGGACACTTTGGCGCCTGGAAAAATATTTCACGCAGGAAACATCACAAACGACCACTATCCGCTCGTCACATGGACAAAAGTTATGCAAGATCCGCACGATTCTACCAAAACTTTACCTATTGGAGGCGCAGTTTTCTCGCTCACAAACCCTGAATCAGCAACTCCATACACCGTGACTGATTGCACAAGCGCACCGTGCGACACCTCCGACCCAATATTCAGCAAAGATACAGACCCTGATACTGGCGTTTTTGCAGTTTATATCAGCAACAACAACTCACAAACTCACCCAAATTACACGCTTACAGAAACCACTGCACCAGCAGGCTTTGAACTAGCCGCACCAATAGTTTTTGCACCAATCGCGGCAAATCAAGTCCAAAATGTAGGCGAAATTGTGAACGAACCTGTTACACCGACGCTTTCGTTTAGAAAAGTGACCGATGACCCTGACAATCCTGGCGAAGTTATGCCAGTTGGTGGCTCTACTTGGCAATTAACCGATCCGCCAAATATAATAGTTGTCAATATTACAGACAATGTAGGCGACGCTGGTTATGATGGCGAAGATTTGGATCCTAGACCTGGTTATTTCCTGATTGCAGGCTTTACTGCGACCGAAGAACCGCTTCCATACGTCCTGACCGAAACGAAAGCGCCAGTTGGTTACGTAATTGATACGCATGGGCACGACATTCCAAACGTTACAAAGGACAGTAAAATAAACTACGGCGACATAAATAACAACAAGATTCGTGGCAGTCTGACATGGGAAAAGGTCGATTCTGTAACACTGGAACCGATTGCAGGCGCGGAGTTTAAATTGACAAACTCGTCATTCGGCGTCCTGCGTGAAGAATACGTTGCAGACAACACTGGGCAAGCAGATTATGCAGGAGTTGACAAAGACCCTGCGTCTGGAAAGTTCTTAGTCGAAGACCTA
This sequence comes from Candidatus Nutricula glyptotermitis, assembly GCA_031263495.1. Taxonomy (GTDB): domain Bacteria; phylum Actinomycetota; class Actinomycetes; order Actinomycetales; family Bifidobacteriaceae; genus Nutricula; species Nutricula glyptotermitis. Next base: position 7,571 of record JAISFQ010000108.1, on the reverse strand, counting down.
GACATGGACGGCTGGAAACTTGAAGAATCTACCGCGCCAACAGGCTACAACCCAATAATCGGCGAAATTGCCACACTCGAACTGACCTACGCACACCCCGACCAATCATACGGTCAAGTCACAAACACTCTCACTCCCCCACCGTCTCCAACGCCATCTCCTTCGCCTTCGCCAAACCCATCTACTCCGACTCCGATTCCAACAACTTCTCCAACACCAACGCCAACACCTTCGCCTGAACCGCCTGCCACTCAGACAAATGGCACATGCTCTTCCCCCGAATACTTAGACGATATCTCCTGCAAATCGAATGGTTACACGTGGACTCCCGACCCCAAAAAACCTCGCGGTGGCTACTGCACAGACCCAACTCTCACATCAATCACATCCTGCACTAGAAACGGTCACAAATGGATTCCACTTTCCGAACCGATACCGAACACCGGCGTGTGGTTGCCGTGGATAATACAACTAATAGTTAATAGTTAATAATGAGTAATAAGTAATGAGTAATGAGTAATGAGTAATGAGTAATTTGCTCGCGCTTACGCGCTTCGCTTAGGATTCGGAGTTCGCCTAACGGCTCACGCTTTTATTGCGCTGGCGTCAGCGAAGTTGTTTTGAAAAGTTGCGGAGTAAGAGTGTGAGCGTAAGCGAACTCCGTTTTGTACGTAACGAGCAGTACTCTTAATGCCATGCAGTACTCCTATTCTGAATTCCGCACCGCGAAACGAAGTGTAGCGTGATGCGGAATCTTAATTAAAGTATTCGCAAGGCGAATGCCTTTAATCGCATTGCTACGCAATACTTCGTTTTAAGATTCCGCGTCAGGCACGGAATTCTGAGTGGGAGTAGTTCTGAGTTCGGAGTGGGAGTTGTGCATAATTCTGAGGTGGAGTATGAGCGAAAGCGAATGCCAATTCACTTGTCATCCGCAAGACTTCCCCTTGTCATCCCGCAAGCGAAGCGATGCGGGATCTGTGGTAGCGAGAAAGCATGTTACGTGCGAATAAGCCAAATTCCGTGTCGCGCACGCCAGTGCGCTACCTAGATGACAAGCAAAAAAGCATTCCACGCGTTACTTAGATGACAAGGAGGGAAAGTTTCCCGCGCGTGCGGCAGCAATGCACAACCCCAGCGGTCGCGAAGCGCACGCTGACGCAGTGCTATAACAGTATTCGCAAAGCGAATTCCGAATCCATTACTCATTACTCATTACTTATTACTCATTAACAACATACCGGCGGTCGGTATGTTACGTATGTTTCGCCTTTTGCAACCGCACTCTGAAACTCGTGCCTAGGTCAGGTTTACTTTTGACTTCGATTATGCCATGGTTTTTATCAACAATCGACTTCGCGATTGACAACCCGATTCCGTAACCACTGTGAACGTCCTTGTTGTGTGACTTTTCGGCGCGATAAAATCGGTAGAATAAGTTACTGATGTCTTTTTGATCGATCCCGATTCCGTTGTCCATGACTGTAATGTAGGCATAATTCGCGTTCTGCTCGGCGATAACTTTGATGTATGCAGGGCGATTCAGTGCAGAATATTTTACAGCGTTTTCTAATAAAATCGTCCACAATTCGGACAAACTTTCGGCATTCGCACGCACCATCAGCACTCCCTTATTTGCGTCGGTTATGTTGGAAATATCAAGCGTTACATTCTTGTCCTGTATCAATTTTTGGATGCTTTGCGCAGATTTTACGATTGTTTGCAGTGCGTCCACGTTTTTCAAGTCCAACCCTGAGTTCTCGGAGTTCGAAAGACGCATTAAGTTGGTCGTAAGGTCGGTCATCTTTTGTATTTCGTCGATGTTACTTTGCAATAATTCGCGCGTATTGGCGTCAAAATCAGTAGTTTCTAATGCAACTTCGATTTCCGTACGCATTGCAGTTAACGGAGTTTTGAGTTCATGCGACGCGTCCTGCGTGAAACGCGCATTTTGTTCGTACGCAGTCTGCATGGGGCGAATCGTGTAGCGAGCAAGCGCGTAACTTATAAAACTCGACGCACCAAGCACGCCTAAGTTCACCCAAAACAGTGAGACTATCAGTTCAAAGCGGTTTTTGTTAATCTCAGTCTGTATGCTCTTTTGCATGTAATCGCGAGTGCTCGGGTCGATAAATACCATCGGATCGTTTTGCGTAAGCCGTTGAACTTCGCGCATAAGCGAGTTTTCGTTCTTTTCCATCGCAGTATTATATACAAATGCGCTGAATGCTACGCTGATTAGCAGTAAAATCGCCAAATATGACAGCGTCAACTTTACAATCGCCGACCTAAACATCACGCCTCACAATACCTCACATCTCATCAATCTTATAGCCAAATCCACGCACTGTTTTTATAAGCGGTGGCTGGTCAGGGAACGGTTTATCGACTTTCTGTCGCAAATAACCGATGAATACTTCAAGCGTGTTTGGCAGAACATCGGATTCGAAACTCCAAATGTTGTCAATCAGGTTTTCCTTCGGCACAATCTGCGGCGCATTGCGTAACAAGTGCTCGAGCAGGGCAAACTCCTTTTTCGACAACTGAATATTCGTGCCATTGCGTTTTACCTCAAAAGTATCGGTGTTCAGTGACAACCCAGCATACTCAATCACATCGCCGATTATCTCAGTTCTGCGCCTCAAAAGTGCACGAACGCGCGCCAAAAACTCCGCAAACACGAACGGTTTCGCGAGATAATCATCTGCGCCAATGTCCAACCCTTGCACTGTGTCAGGCACTGTATCGCGCGCAGTAAGTATCAAAATCGGCACGTTTTTTCCCTGCTCACGGACTTCTTTCGCAATCGTCAAACCGTCGTCAATCAGTGGCAACATGCGATCCAAAATAAGCAGGTCATAGTTCTCGGAGAGCGCCAAATCTAAGCCCTTTTGACCATCATAAGCCACGTCAACTGCGTACGACTTATTCTCCAAGCCTTTTTTGAGCGCGTCCGCAATCTTCTTTTCGTCTTCCACAATAAGTATTCTCATATTAATTATTGTACACTAGTTTTTCTGAGAAAAAACTGAAAGCACACAAGACACCTCCTGTTTGACATAGCAAGTGTACCTCACCCCCCCCCCCCCCTCCTGTCATCTAGCAAGCGAATGCGATGTGGGACCTGCATCACCAAGGAGTACTCTTAATGCCACGCAAAACCTCTACTCAGAATTTAGCACCGCGGAACGAAGTGAAGCGAGATGCGGAATCTTGAAAGGAAAATGCGGATGAGCATTTGACCCTATGAGCGATAGCGAATGCGATTTAATGGCATTGCTACGCAATACTTCGTTTTAAGACCCTGCATCGGAGTGCGGGGTTCTGAGGTGGAGTATGAGCGAAAGCGAATACCTATAACGTCTATCAAACCCAAGTATTCGCAAACATCCAATCCCAACTCCCACAACCTGAACTTAACCCCGAGCGAATAATATAACTTCATGAAAAATAAGAAATATGTTTGCATTTACGAAAGGTCAAATGCTCATCCGCATTTTCCTCACCCAAGGGTACAGGAGGAAATGTGAATATATTTCTTATTTTTCATGAAAAAGTTCTGTTTTCGGCGAAGTACATTTGCGGAAGTCGTTTTCATATAGTATACTTAAACCATGCAGATTGTAAACGAAGCACTTGGGCGATGGGAATTGGAACTTAACTTGGATGGCGCACGCGCAGAGAACGGAGGCGATAAGTTATCTCTCTCCATTCCATATATAGATTCCGAGGCAACAGCACGCTTAATGGCTGGAAAAACAGTTCCACTGACTGCACTTATATCAGATTCTGACTCTCTCGCCGATGCAAAAGCAACGCTACGTAAATCAAAACTACTGAGCACAATTGAGTTAGGCATCGGTTTTTACACTTCAAGCAATCAAGACGCGAAGTCTCCCCTGCTAACAGTGCCAATTGCGATAAAAAATGTCGGTATGGAATTTGAAGTTTCGACACTCGGTAAAACAAAAATCAGTGCTAATTTGCTAAACACTCTAAAACGCCTTGACGTGCGACTCGATAAAATTGACGCATTGAGTAGGCTAAGTAAAGAAGAATTGGCACTTTCGGAGATAATCACAATAGTTTCTGACGAGGCAAAAAAGTACATCGCTGGTTTCCAGTTTTTACCAAAGTGTGAGATAGGGAACTGGACTAATAAAAAACAAAAAAATATCTCTGATTTACTCAAAATGCGCTCTACAATACGCATGAACAGGCAACTTCTCGCTATGCTAGGGGATGAAAAAGCATTGCAAAGTCTAAATGAGATTAACCAAAAGTTACCAAAATATGATGGACGCGATAAAGACCCAAAAACAGAAGTTGGAGTCGCTGATTTATATCCAAAAGCACGCTTTTTGCTGGATTTGCTCGCATATGACTGCTCATGCACTGTATCTTCACGAAATAGGCAAAGTGCATCAGAATTTGCATCTGCCCTGATTGCGCAATCTGCATTGCTCGGAATTCGGACTTTATATTTAACAGATGACAAGAATGCACTTACAAACACTTATCAACAATTGCAAAAAAATGGCATTCAAAATGCAGCACTTTGCATTGATGACTTATCAGATTACAAAGAGAAAATTGTTTTGGAGTTATCCGATCAGTTGCGCATCGATGAAAAAGTACAGGCAAATATAGAAATAGAGGTTGAGCTCGCGAAAGTTGCTAAAAAAATGGAACAATACTTGCATGCACTGCACGCGAAGGACAATCCATTCAACACTTCACTTTATGATATTCTGCAAAACATTACAACAGTTTCAGAGTCAAATCGCATACTTGACAAGCACGTTTTATTTGATTACGACACCACAATGCGCCTCACAAAGAATCTAGTCGAAACTTCAAACACTCTTGTGCAATTAAAAACGCTTGAGCAGCAAAATCCCAGTTCACTTTCTGGCGCATCGAACTGGAAAGATGCAGAAATCGTGTCCGAGAATACAGCAAAAGACGCAATTATGCGCGTTGATTCGCTAGTCAGTAACGATTATATCAACGAACTAAAAAGTGATGCTGAACAGATGGCACGTGAAACAAATACCGCAGTTCCAAGGACTTTTAATGAACACAATGCATTAATTACCCTGTTGGAGAGTATTCGCGAGTGCCTCGACACATTCAAACCTGAGATATTTATGATTATTTCAGACGAAATGGTTAATGCATCGCTTTCCAAAGACGAACGCAATAAAAATGGCTTCCGAATGAGTTCATTTCGCGCAAATGCGCTAGTCAAGGAAGCAAAATCATATCAAAGACCAGGTATTGACATACAAAACTTGCATGATGTGCTTGAGTTTTTACTAAAAGTCGCTAATTCATGGAAAAAAGTATCGCATGAGCGATTAGTTTCGCTTCCCTCGAAGTTGGCAGAATATAAAGATAGGATGCTTCTAGCTGGTGATGATATTTCAAAACTCGGTGCGCTAATTCCTGCAAAACAGTTAAAAGACATGGAGTTTGGCGAGTTGAATGGCTATTTATCAGGACTGAAAAATGATGAGCATAAATTACTTGCGATAACAGAGATTAATGAATACCTGTTCAAACTTAGAAAGTTAGGGTTACAGCAATTTATTGACAACTTGGAAGAACATTCAGATCCAGAGCTTGCTCTCAGTGAATTCACATTTTCATACTTTTGCTCACTCTACAATGCGATTTATGCAAAATATAAGCATATGTTCCAAAATGATGATGGCGCATATTATGATTCGCTATTTGAGTCCTTTATGGCACTTGACAAGGAACATTTGCAAAACTTGAGATACGCATATCAAGTAAATATCAAATCAAAAGCGCGTGATATTCGCATCCAAAACAAGCAAAAAATCTTAGAATTGATAAAAAAGTATACGAAAAAAAATGAAGATTTTGCGTCCACAAATAGCAATAATTCCGACTCGTCGATGCTCCCTGCCGAACTATCTGACACGCTATCTACTCTCTTTTCATGCCTTATGTTAACTATTGACTCGGTGCCAAAAGTTTTGAAGGCAAAAGAGACGCATGACTTGGTGATTATTGATTTAGTGAGTAACCCAAAAATGCATGATTTAGTAAGTTTAATTGCACGCGGTAAAAACGTGATTTTATTAGCCGACACCAATGAAATAACCGATGATGAGCTGGGAAAATTCGCACGTACTTTGCCCGAGTATTCGCTCGATTTTGCACCAATAAGTGGCGATTTTATATTCGCTAAGTTTATAAGCAGTTTTTCAACATTACCAATCATTCCAAAAGTCAAAAAAATGGCTATTAATAGCACTTTTATTGACGAAACTGGAGCATTTGACACTGCGGACAATCAAGTTAAGTGGTCATTTGCGGAAGTTAATGCAGTTGCAGAGGAAGCAGTGGCAAAAAGCGATGCAGAAACATCAGTTATCGCATTGACTAAGGATTCTCTTGAACGAATTAGAAGTGAAGTTGCAACTAAAAAGCCATCAAATGAGGCAGATTTTGCAGTATTTACTGATTCAAAACTGCTAAAAGATGTCATTTTGTCGATTTCATATTCACGTGCGTCAAGTGGAAAACTCACAAATAACTTTGGATATTTGGACACAGATGCAGGTTATGTCGATTTTATGCACTTTTTGGAACGACTCTCTGTTGCTGATAGTTTACGCATATATACAACATTGGAATCTGCGCATTTTGCAGGCGCGACGCTCTCTCCTGGCGCAAAACTTCTCCGCGACTTCTTATTTTTCCTTGAAACTACTGCTTCCGAATCATTACCTGACATTGAACATAAAATGTTTACGCTTACTGAAACAAAATCTGTTCAGATAAGTGAGATTAGGGAAAAGCTAAACATAAATTCAAGTACTGCGGAGTCAAATTTGCTCGACGACCTTGAAGTTTCGCTCATAAATCGTGGCTACAATGCTTACCTCAACTATTCTGTTGGCGACTCTTACTCAATACCGCTTGTCGCGAAAAACCCTAAAAATCATAAAGCCGTCGCCATAATTACTGATGATCACGATTACATCGCCGTAAAGTCACTCCGCCTAAAAAACCGTTTACGAATGCAAGAACTGGAATCTGCTGGCTACAAAGTGCTTACGCTTTGGTCCGTTGCACTGTTCGTAAACCCAGGCGAATGTCTTGAAAAAGTGATTGCTGAACTGCAATAAAAATGAGTAATGAGTAATGAGTAAGGAGTAATGAGTAAGGAGTAATGAGTAAGGAGTAATGAGTAATGAGTAATGAGTAATGAGTAATGAGTAATGAGTAATGAGTAATGAGTAATGAGTAATGAGTAATGAGTAATTGTGGCGTAAGTAACATTTTGTGGTGTTTTTAGGTCTTAAAATAGGTATCTTTTGCCTGCTTAACATGTGTATTTACTAAGTGAACTACTGAGTGTATCCTTAGTTCATGGTAAATTTAAGTAAAAATAACGGTACAAGATACTGTAAAACTTGTGGTGGAAAATTGAGAAAAGACGGTAAAACATCTCTTGGTAAACAAAGATGGAAGTGTTCTGTTTGTAACACAAGAAAAGTGTTGAAAAGAGAGGATGTGGCTAAGAAAGAACAGTT
>JAISFQ010000106.1 GCA_031263495.1 Candidatus Nutricula glyptotermitis | reverse complement strand
CGTTGCGTGAAACGCAACGCGTTTGATAAGGAGTTCGCCTAGTGGCTCATCCTTCTATTGCGCTGGCGTATGGTTTCACCTACGGCGCAACAATACTTGCGCATTGCTTGGATTTTTCAATGTGAAAAATCCAAGCCTCTGCTGTAAAGCAACTTCTTGTTTAAGAGTAACTCTGCAGCAGAGTGGCTTGGCTTGCCTATGGCAAGCCAAGCCTTAGCGCAACACAAAAAACAACAAGCGCAGCGAAGTTGTTTTTTATGTTGCGGAGTAAAAGTGTGAGCACGCGTAGCGTGCGAACTCCGTTTTGCACGTAGCAAGCAGTACTCTTAATGCCACGCAGTACTTCATTTCTGAATTCCGCACCGCGGAACGAAGTGTAGCGTGATGCGGAATCTTAAAATAGAGTATGAGCCGTTAGGCGAATGCAATTATTGGCATTGCTACGCAATAGGGTCGAACGAGGTCAAATGGGATCAAATGCTCAATCGCATTTTCCTACGCTGGGTCAAATGCTCAATCGCATTTTCCTACGCTGGGTCAAATACTCAATCGCTGGGTCAAATGCTCAATCGCATTTTCCTCCTCCGTTCACGTTCTCCTTTCAAGACCCCGCATCGGAGTGCGGAATTCTGCGGTGAAGTTGTGTGTGGGCATGGGCAGTGTACTTGGTGTTACAAAAAACTTAGGTGCAAAATGTTTACTAGAAATAGTGTAGTATATTAAGGTGGGTAAATTTAGCATTTTAGGAAATAAAACATTAGCCGCCGATGGATTGCTTGTGTTTATTGCGATTATCTGGGGAACTGCGTTTGTAGCGCAGAAAGCGAGTGTCGAAAGCGTTGGGTCACTTACGTTCAATGCTATCAGAATGATGTTGGGCGCAATTGTTTTAGTGCCAGTGTTAATATTTCAGCGCACCCAAAAGCGTAAACATCAGAGGCAAGAACGCGTACCTGCTTTAAGATTACTAGTTTTTGGCACGATCTGTGGCGTTTTATTATTTTTAGGTGTTACATTTCAACAAATCGGCATACAATACACATCCGTCGCAAATTCAAGCTTTATCACCAGTCTATATGTCATTTTAATACCACTTTTCGGCATACTTTTTGGTAGAAGAACAGGTTATGCGACTTGGGTTGCAGCACTCATAGCACTCGTGGCATTGTTTCTGATCACTGGTGTGACTGATTTATCAAACTTTAATAGAGGGGACATATACACATTAATTTGTGCAGCATTTACAGCACTTCATGTTTTATTCGTCGATTATGCAGTCAAAAAGATTGATGCTATACAATTATCGATAGTTCAAGCAAGCATTACGAGCATTATCTCATTCGCAGCTGCGGGTTTTAACGAGATCTATCAAGTGAAAAAATCGCCAACTCCTGAAATTTTTAACCCAAACTTCACTTGGCAAAACATTATAGACTGCGCGTACCCACTATTCTTCGCGGGCGTTTTGTCCGTCGGAATAGGTTATACATTACAAATCGTCGCACAAAAGTCAGCACCGCCAGCGCATGTCGCGATTATTTTTTCGTCCGAAGCAATGTTTGCAACTCTGACCGCAATTCTCGTTCTGCATGAGTACCCTGCTGTGCAAAGTTATTTTGGTTTCGCACTAATGCTCATCGCTATGCTCGCGACCGAATTTGATGTCCTACGCAAAAAACGTAAACATGCACCTTAATATCTGCCATACCTAGCGAACGGAAACGGAGTTCGCTATTCGCCCTTCTACTGTTACGTACGAATCGGAGTTCGCTTACGCTCATACCCTTATTCGCGCAACTTTCAAAACAACTTCGCTTACGCTCGTTGTTGTGTATGTTGCGCTTAGGCTTGGCTTGCCTATGGCAAGCCAAGCCACTCTTAAGCAGTGTAACTCTTAAATAAAAAGTAACTTTACAGCAGAGGCTTGGATTTTTCATACTGAAAAATCCAAGCAATGCACAACCCCAGCGGGCGCAAAGCGCACGCTGACGCAGCGCTATCAGAGAATGAGCCGTAGGCGAATTCCGATTCAAACGCGCTCAGTGAAACGCAGCGCAATAAAAGCGTGAAGGCGTAGCCTGAACTCCGATTCTCGCGCGAGCCAGAAAGGTGAGCGCAATTATTAATTATTAATTATTAATTATTAATTATTCATTACTCCTTACTCAAACTTCTAAACGCGCGGACAATTTGCTCATCAACTTCGTGACGAATGCCTTTTTTGGTCGGTAACTCACTGTAATCGATGAACTCGGATGCGTATGCTATGTCATTAACATCCGCTTTTGCGGTCGTGTGTATTTGCGAAACACCCGCTTCATCTAAAATCTGGCGTGCATTTTCAAGAGTTACGCCACTTCCTGCAAGAAATTGAACTTTGTCGCCATATGTATCTTGAAGTGCACGAATTGCTGGAATGCCATCACCTGCGTTACTTTTGCCACCACTTGTTAAAATGCGGTCGACTCCCAAGTCAATTAGTATTTTTGCAGATTCTGCGAGGTCAGGTGTGATATCAAAGGCACGATGAAAAACAGCTTCAATTTTAGCGTCTTTCGCGATTTTGACTAATTTTTCTGTGCGCTCAATGTCAATTGCCCTATCAGTGCTCAAAAATCCGAATACAATCCCCTCAACTCCCTCGTCTATGAACGTGTTCGCGTCATATAATATTTCACCGAACTCATCATTCGTATAATAAAACCCACCAGCGCGAGGTCTAAGCATCGCTGCTATCGGCAATGAGCAGGTCTTTTTAACACTTCGTATAAGTCCTAAACTAGGAGTCAAACCTCCAAGCGACAAGGCAGAGCAAAGTTCTATTCTATCTGCGCCAGCATTTTCTGCTTTTACGCAATCACGCGCACTGCCTGCGCATATTTCTAATGTATATTGTTGCATACATTTATTATAGCACGAATTCGTTACAGTGTCAAAATTCTCGCTCCAGCATCTGTAATCGCTATAGTGTGTTCGGAGTGAGCGCCATTTTTCCCATTTTTGGAACGCAACGTCCAGCCATCTCTGTCTTGATAAATTTGGTTTGTTCCCTGCATAAACCATGGTTCAATAGCGATTACGAGTCCTGGACGCAATTTGTAGCCTCTGCCTCGTTTGCCATCATTTGGAACATGTGGATCTGCGTGCATGATTTTTCCGACGCCATGCCCACCAAACTCCATATTTGCAGTGTAACCATTCATGCGCCCCACGTCACCGATTGCTTGTGAAATATCACCTAGGCGTTTTTTAGGTTTTGCGATGCGAATAGCAGAGGCAAGTGCAGTTTCAGTCGCTTTAATTAGTTTTACATCCTGAGGGCTAGGAGTGCCGACGATAAATGAAATTGCACTATCACCGACCCATCCATCAAGTGAAGCGGCGAAGTCTAAGGACACCAAATCGCCATCTCGCAATGCATAATCAAATGGCAGTCCATGCAAGACAGCGTCATTTATTGATGTGCAAATATAATGACCGAATGCACTGTTGCCAAAAGATGGATGATAGTCAAAATATGAAGAAACTGCTTTAGCATCTGAAATCATTTTATGCGCAAGTTCATCAATTTCAAGTAAATTTGTTCCGACTTTTGTGGTCTCACGTGCCGCTTCAAGCACAGTATGAACAAATGCGCCAGCACGCGCAAGACAGTCAATCTCGTTCAGTGTTCTAAGTTCAATCACATAATAATACTACACTTTTTGTAACAATTTAGCAACCACTTGACATCAAGCGTGGAGTAGAGTACCATATTAAGTAGTTTTTGTTTCCCACTCAAAAACTTAGTGCTCAGCGATATCTGAGCAAGATGGACTTTTGGTTGTGTCGTGCTGTACTAGAATTGGTGTTGGCATGTCATGTAACCAAAAAATGTTGAAGAAAGGTTAGAAAATGCGTACATTTACAGCGAAACCGAGCGAAGTGACTCGCAAGTGGCATTTAATTGATGCGACTGACGTGGTGTTAGGACGCTTGAGCGTGGCTACAGCGACACTTTTGCGCGGTAAGAACAAGGTGACTTATCAGCCGAATGTCGATGGTGGTGACTTTGTGATAATTACGAATGCGGAAAAAATCTCTTTGAGTGGCAACAAGCTAAATGATAAGAGGCTTTATCGCCATTCAGGTTATTTAGGTGGTCTTTCCAGTAAAACTTATAAAGAGTTGCTGAAAGAGGATCCAAAGAGGATTATTGAGCATGCAGTAAAAGGGATGCTTCCGAATAATAAGTTGGCGAAAGTTCAATTGGCTCGACTTAAAGTGTTTGCTGGTCCAGAGCATACTCATAATGCTGGGCAACCTGTGAAATATGAGATTAAGCAGGTGGAACAAGGGTAAGGAATTATTATGGCAAAAGAAGAAAAAGACACAGTTTATACGTCTGAGACGGAAACTAAGGAAACAGAGGCGAAAGTGGCAGACGCCAAAGAAAGGGAAACTGTGACAAGGAGTGGCGCAGAACCAAGAAGGTCTGCTAAGCCGTCGGTTGTCAAAAAGGGTGCTGCAACTGGCAAAAGAAAGACTGCAATAGCAAGAGTGAGACTAGTTCCAGGAAAAGGTGAGTTCAAAATCAATGGAAAGTCACTTGAAGAATACTTTCCGAACAAAGTTCATCAGCAAATCATTGGCACACCGTTTGCTGTTACAGGACTTACAGGCAAATTTGATGTTTTTGCTCGCTTAAATGGAGGTGGAGCATCTGGTCAAGCAGGCGCACTTCGTTTGGGAATCGCACGCAGTTTGAACGAAATTGATCGCACTGCAAACCGCGCAGTTTTGAAATCAAAATCATTGCTTACGCGTGACGATAGAATTGTTGAGCGCAAGAAGGCTGGGCTGAAGAAAGCGCGCAAGGCATCGCAGTTCAGCAAGAGATAACTTTCGCTGAAAACACATTTCTTAAGACTACAGGTATGAAAATATTTTTTGCTTGTTCTAGGCATCAGCACCATTACCTCCACCACACCACTTACGTGGCTTAGGTGGAGATATGGCACAG
>JAISFQ010000052.1 GCA_031263495.1 Candidatus Nutricula glyptotermitis | reverse complement strand
CGGACGCTCCTCGCGTTGGGTCGCAGGGGGTCAAATGCTCAATCGCATTTTCCTTCACCTGGGGTCAAACGCTCAATCGCGTTTTCCTACACAGAATTCAGAGTGGTGGAGTATGAGCGGGGTTCTGAGGTGGAGCATGAGCGCAACGTGCGAACTCCGATTCCCAATTATTCATTAGGGTCAAACGCTCATTCGCGTTTTCCTACCCTTACTCATTATTAATTATAGTTACCCTACCGGCGGTCGGTATGTTATAAAAAGTACCTACTTTTTGCTGCCTTTTTCCTTCTTAGCAGCGACTTTCTCTTCTGCAACCTTTTTAAACACATAGTCATACAACTCCAAAAAGCGTGCGTCTTGTGCGTGTGAGTCGAAATCTTCCTTGCGTAATGAGTCGACCTTCAACTTTGTTTCGTCAAGCAGTTCTCGTAGTTCGTCAATCTGACACTGCAAATCGAATCGCAAATCGTCGCCATTGACCTTGCGCCTAACTCGCCCAATCGCCCTGCGAACAGGTGTAGGCAAAACGCCCTTAATACTTTCACTTACATTTCCCATACAATTCCTTTCATCTTACCGTCCAACATCCTTAAGCACATCCACGAAGCCATTATTTTTCAGTACAACTATTTTGAACTCGCGCTCGCCAAAGTTCGGCACATAGCGAGTGGCTTCATACGAATCGACAATCTCGAAGTCAAACCGCTCTACTTCCGCGTCCCACATCTCACAGTCCATATGCCAAGTCGTCGGAAGTTGTCGGTCATATTTTTCAGGCACGAACACAGTGTCGAACGAAATAACCGCCCGCGATTCTGGACGCATTATGCGTTTTAGTAGCATAAACACTTCAAAACGCGCTTCTTTTATGAACATATGGAAACCGTGCGAGAGGTTCACATGCCACGTCCTACCATCCGCTATTATGTCAGATGCAAGTTCGATGCCCTGTCGCCAATCCATCAAGTTAACTCTGCGTAAATCGAGGTCAGGGTATGCGCGCGCAGTCTTGAAAGCAGCAACTACGCTATAATCTATGCCCAAAATATCATGCCCAAGTGCCTGAATTCGCTTCGTGAACAGCCCATTTGCAAAACCTATATCAAGCACTGGCTGTTTAGCGCCAGTTGCATTGTTAGTAGTGCCCGTAAAGTGCTTTTTTATCATCGCCAACTGGTAATCGTTGCCATCGGGCTCGGTAGTCATAAAATCATCAGCAGCGCCTGCGTTCTCAAAATATTCGCGCGGAAAGTTTAGGTTAATTCCGAACCAGCGCCTAAAATAACGCTGTACAATAGGGCGAGTCTTGTGCTTGTACGCAGGATCAGGCACGCGCCAACCTTTGCCATAAGTTTGCTCCAAATAGAGTTCTGCGTTCCTAGGTGCAGGCAAATATGCGCCTTCCCAGTAGACTTTTTGGAACGGAATCATGATGTTAGGTGGGGAAACTTCGCGCAACATGATCGGTTGGTTGTAATATTCGCCAGTGTAAAATCCTGCGAAAAAGTCAATGTAAAAGTCCACTGTGCCGTTGTCGTTCTGATGAATTATCGTCACCTGCGAACCACTTTCGCGGAATACAGTGTAGCCCAAATTTATCAAATCGCGCTCCAAACTAAGCATGCCTAAATTGACCTCAGCAGGCGATTCTGTCTCAAAAAACACCACGAAGTCCGAATCGTCGTCGCTTTCCAATATCTTACCGCCATTTCGCATCGACGCAAGCAATGTCGCACTGCAAATGGCAACGTTATAGCCCAAATCTGTGCACTCTTGCAATAACTTTTTCGTAACTTCAATCAACTTTTCCTGCGCCTTTTTGTCCTGCCCAAGCGCATGCCCCATTCTGTTCCATTTCGTGACAAACAGCGGATGACCGTCGGCGTCCTTTATCGATACGCGCCCTTTTGAATCACCAAACTTAGCATTTTTCGCCACAACTTCCTCATTCGTCACACTATTCGTAACTGAAACCCGACTTTTGCCTTGCAAGTATGGCTTCAGGAACTCAGGGAAAAGCACCTCAATCTCGCCATTTGGCTGCACGTGATAATCGTTCACATACAAAACCGCCTGCCCATCAAAGCGCACGGCATATGGTGGCGCAGTGTTGTCAACTCTCGTATTCCAATCCACTTTCCAACGAATGCCATTATCGTCAATATGCATGTATATAATTGTAGCACATTTTTAGTTAATGAGTAAGGAGTAATGAACGCTCGCGCTTCGCGCTCGCTAATGAGTAATTAGTAAGGAGTAATGAGTAAGGAGTAATGAGTAAGGAGTAATGAACGCTCGCGCTTCGCGCTCGCTAATGAGTAATTAGTAAGGAGTAATGAGTAAGGAATAATGAGTAAGGAATAATGAGTAAGGAGGTTAGTTAATAACGAATAGTTAATAGTTAATAGTTAATAGTTGCGCTCGCCTTTCAGGCTCGCGCGGGAATCGGAATTCGCGTTGCGAATACTCTACCTCAGAATTCCGCACGTAGATGCGGAATCTTAATTTAAGTATTGCGTAGCAATGCAATTAAATCGCATTCATTTCATTCATGCTTTTATTGCGCTGCGCTTTCGCGCAACGCGTTTGATTCGGAGTTCGCCTAGCGGCTCACTCTTTTATTGCTCGGCTTCGCCTCGCGGGAATCGGAATTCGCCCCACCTACAAGTCAGTGTAGGAAAATGCGGATGAGCATTTGACCCTAGGGAGCAAATTGCTAAGCATCTGGAACGAAGCGGTATTATAATACCGCGAGTGAACAGATGCAACGCAATTTGCCCATATTTTTAGATAATATGTCAAATTAAATATTTAAAAACGT
>JAISFQ010000087.1 GCA_031263495.1 Candidatus Nutricula glyptotermitis | reverse complement strand
GACCACTCGTAGGACGAATGCGCCTTAATCGCGACAGTCTCTCCGCGCCCTAAGCCCATCGCAATGAGCCCCTTTGCAAGCGCAGTAACTTCCTTCAAAAACTCCACGGAAGTCACTTTAAACCACTCACCCTGTTCGTCAATCTGCCTTTCAATCACTACGTCAGCAGGAAACTCTGCCGCGCGCTTCATTAAAAGTTTAGGAACATTGAGTGCTTGGTCAGTTTCGTGCACCTTTGGCACGTCTTTTCTTTTAAGCATAACAAAATAATTAATAGTTAATAACGAACAGTTAATAGTTAATAGCCAAGATTGAGAATCCGCGCACTATGCTCCCATGATTAAACGTGAGCGTTTAGCGAACTCGAATCTAGTTATTAACTATTAACTAAGCGTAGCGATTAACTATTAACTAATCTCCTTACTCCTTACTCATTATTAACTATTCACTATTAACTGGCGCGTAGCGATTAATTATTAACTGCGCGATAGCGCAACCTGAACTCCTTATCAATTACGGCGTAGTAACTGTTGAATCCAGTTCTAAATTAGTGTACAATTATTAACATGAAAGCAAATGCAGATAGCAAAAAACTGACTAAGCATATAATTGTTACGGGTGGTGTGGTTTCATCGCTCGGAAAAGGACTTACGGCTTCCAGTTTGGGGCTGATTTTGCGCTCTCGTGGGCTAAACGTACTCATGCAAAAACTTGACCCATATCTGAACGTCGATCCAGGCACGATGAACCCATTTCAGCACGGCGAAGTTTTCGTAACTGAGGATGGTGCAGAAACCGACCTTGACATCGGTCACTATGAGCGGTTTTTGAACGTCAACTTGTCCAAAAAGTCCAATATGACGACTGGTCAGATATATTCAAACGTCATTCATAAGGAACGCGCAGGCGAATATTTGGGCGACACTGTGCAGGTCATACCGCATATCACAGGCGAGATTATGGCAGGAATGCGTGCTCAGGAAGCAGATGGCGTGGACGTTATAATCACTGAAATTGGCGGAACCGTAGGCGATATAGAATCGCAACCATTTTTGGAAGCGGCAAGGCAATTAAGACAGGCTGTGGGCAGGGAAAATGTGTGTTTTGTGCATGTTTCACTCGTCCCATACATCGGTCCATCGAAAGAGTTAAAGACCAAGCCGACTCAGCATTCTGTCGCGACACTTCGCTCAATCGGCATTCAGCCTGACGCCATAGTTTTGCGCTCTGACAGGCAGGTGGGAGACGCGATTAAGGATAAGATTTCTCTGATGTGCGACGTTGATCGTAATGCAATCATAAATTGTGCGGACGCGAGTAGCATTTACATGATTCCATGCACGATTCACGCGGAAGGATTGGATGATTACATCGTCGATGCGCTAGATTTGGACGCCGAACCAGTCGATTGGAATGATTGGAACAACGTTTTGAGTGCCATTGATTATCCGCGCGGTGAGATAACAATCGCAGTTGTAGGCAAGTATATTGATCTGCCAGATGCATATTTATCAGTTACTGAAGCACTTAAAGCCGCAGGTTTTGCTGCCAAGTTGAAGGTCAACATAAAGTGGGTTGTTTCCGATGAATGCACGACGCCTGACGGCGCGAAAATGGAACTTTCAGACGTCGACGCGATAGTGATTCCGGGTGGATTTGGGATTCGAGGCATTGAGGGCAAAATCGGCGCGTTAAAGTATGCGCGTGAGAATAAATTGCCTGCTCTTGGGCTATGTTTGGGTCTACAATCTATGGTTATTGAGTTTGCGCGCCACGAACTAGGGTTGCAGGACGCGTCATCTAGCGAATTTGACCCCGACACACCGTATCCAGTCGTCGCAACAATGGCTGAGCAGGAGGAAATCGTCGCAGGTAAGGGCGATATGGGCGGAACAATGCGCTTGGGTTCATACCCCGCAACGCTCAAAAACGGCTCACTTGCTGCCAAACTTTATGGCGCAACCGAAATTACCGAGCGACATCGTCATCGCTACGAGGTCAACAATAAATATCGCGAAAAGTTGGAAGATGCTGGACTTATTATCTCTGGCACGTCCCCAGCAGGCGATTTAGTGGAGTTCGTCGAATTATCACAAGATACGCACCCATATTACATCGCAACGCAAGGTCATCCTGAGTTCAAATCGCGCCCAACTCACGCACATCCGCTGTTCAAAGGATTAATCGATGCCGCAGAAAGATATAAACACTCTAAGTAATCCTACTGACATGAGCGCTGAGCAGGTGGATGATAAAAGTATGTCAGGGGGTGACATAACTATGTCAGGGGGTTACATAACTACGTCAGGGGGTGACATAAATTCAGAATCTAAAACTTCTACTAGTTTTGACAAGTTAATGAGCGCAACGCCCGATTATTCGAGTCTTCCGTCCCCAACTGGCAAAACTGTGTTCAAAGGCTTCGCGTTTATATTGCTAACCGCAGTTGTGGCAGGTGTTATAGCATTTTTGGGTTCACTTTTACATCGCGCAGGCGTATCATCCATCATTCCTTACGGCTTAATAATGGCGTTTTTACTCGTATTTTGCGCTATGTGCATGCTACGTTCATATGCAACGCGCATTTTCAACGCCTCACTTTTTCCGCGCTTCTTGATGATAATCTACTTCATCGCACACGTTTTCATGGTCTATCAACTCTCATACTTTTGGTCAACTGGCACTATCATCGTAATTTCGTTCAGAACGCCAGTCAGTGACTCATTTTTATACAATTACGCAGGTCACATATGGCTTTATGGCTCGATGTTCATCTCAGTGCTGTGCATGATGTTGCCAAGTCGATTGTTTAATAGAGTTAAATAATTATTACAGTCTAGGCAGCACACTGCGTCACCTTGTCATCCTCAGTTCTTGACTCCGCACACACTCCCACTCAGAATTCCGCACGTAGATGCGGAATCTTAATTAAAAATATGAGCGATAGCGAATGCATTTAATGGTCTTCGCATGAGCGAACGGAGTAAGCGAACTCTTTTAAGTACGGGGTTTTAGGGGCAGAGCCCCTAGGGGAAGGGGGTGCAGAAAAGACGAATTGGAAATTCGGCTTTCGAAGAGTGGGAGGAAAATGTGAACGGAGGAAAATGCGATTGAGCATTTGACCCAGCGAATGAGCGTTTGACCTCATTTGACCCTGCCTTCCCCCCAAATTACTCATTACTCACTACTCCTTACTCATTATTTACCCCCCTGATTGTTACAACCCCCCCCCCCCCTTGATTGTTACAAAAAAACGTACTAACATAATAGTATGCAATTAAAAGATACTAATGTAAATGACGAAATGCAGATCATCAGTTTAGATACTGTAAGCGATAAATATGCTTTCAGACTGCAAGAAATGGGTCTTCGTGAAGGCTCAGTGATTAGAGTTGTGCAAAATGCGGTGTTTGGCGGTAAAGTGATTACTTCCAGCGCGGCAAGGTATGCTCTTGACGGGAAAACGGCGCGCGAAATTGAAGTGGAGTTGGTAAAATGAATATCGACAAAGTAAGCATAAACCCCGAAAGGGCTACAAAACGGCGATTGGGCAAGAACTCGCGCGTAACACTCACGCTCGTAGGCAACCCGAACGTGGGAAAATCGACGCTATTCAACCGCCTGACAGGTTCGACGCAAAAGGTCGTAAATTCGCCGGGGACGACTGTCTCGCTTGAAGAAGGCGAATCGGTCATTGATAACGAAAAGTACAAGGTCATCGACTTGCCAGGTGCTTATTCGCTGTTCGCAATTTCGCCTGATGAAGAGGTCGTCGCGGAAACATTGCTTGGCAGTGCGAACGAGTTAAATACGAAAATTCGCATAACCAAAGAAGACGCATCGACGCCAAATAGAGCGCGAAACGTAGTCGTTTTTATATGCGATTTAACTAGTTTGACCAGTTCGCTTTATCTGTATGAGCAGGTCAAAATGCTTGGGTTGCCAGTAATTTTTACGACTACTATGTCTGATCTTGCGGAGAATCGCCATCAGTTATGCAATACTGAAGCGCTGGAGGAGGCGCTTGGCGTGAAAGTCGTCGATGTCAACCCTAGAAAAGGCATCGGGATTGATGATTTACAGCGTGAGATAAAATATCGCGCCGAGAATCAGGACTTGACAAAACTTGAAGTTACTGAGATTCCCAGTTCATTGACCGAATTGAACGAGTATGTTAAGAAAAACGCCGATGAGCATTTTGCGTGGGTTTCGAAAGTTGAAAGTGATTTTAGGGACATTGAAAAGGGCATGGAACTGGTTTCTGCTGGCAAAACTGTTGCTAAAAAGGCAGAACCTAAGGCAGAGACGAATCTTTCGGACAAGATTGATAAGGTGTTATTGCATCCAGTATTCGGTTTGATTGCGTTTTTTGCCACGATGTATGCGATTTTGCAGGCTACAGTCGTGCTGGCGGATCCATTCATTACGTTCATCGAGGAAGATTTGGGCGTATGGGCGGAAAACCTGATTCAGATGGGCTTTGACGCTATGGGAACTGGCGAAACTTGGGTCGCAGATTTTGCAATTAATGGCATTCTAAATGGTGTTTTGTCGACTTTGGTGTTCATTCCACCGATGGCGATTATGTTCATACTGCTTGCACTTTTGGAAGATACTGGTTATTTGGCTCGAACTGCGTTTATTGCCGACAGGTTTATGCGCATAATTGGGCTCGATGGGCGTTCGTTTTTGCCTTTAATCGTGGGTTTTGGGTGCAATTTGCCGTCCTACGAAGCGACGAAAACGCTTCCCGATTCGCGCCAACGCCGTTTGACTGCGTATTTGATACCGTTTACTTCATGCAGCGCACGTTTGACAGTGTACATCCTGCTCGCATACATATTTTTCCCTAGTTACGCAGGTGTTGCGATATTTGGCATGTATGTTTTGTCGGTCGTAGTGATATTTCTTGTCGGGTTTATATTGAGCCGTTTTAAGCCATTTAATGGGCTTGAACAGCGACCTTTCTTACTCGCGCTTCCTGATTATCAAATGCCTGAAATCGGTTTTATGCTTAGGACGACTGGCACGAAGTTGCTGATGTTCTTGGTCGACGCAGGCAAGATGATTGTTTCCATTACGATTATTCTGTGGCTTTTACAGGCAATTCCTGCACCTGGCGTCAATCAAGAATTCGCGAAAGTTGAAGATCCGCACGATTCAGTTTATGGCGTCGTTTCGGAATCTATCGCGCCTGTATTTACGCCTGCTGGCTTTGGCGATTGGCGCATTTCGTCGTCGCTTGTCACGGGATTTTTCGCAAAAGAAGTTATCGTGGGCGCACTTTCGCAAAGTTATGGCGTCGAAGATGTTACTGAGGCTGCTGAAGAAGGCGATTCTAGCAATGAAGACCTGCGTTCGTTCAAGGATCAAATGCTCGATTCGTTTGAGGTTTCATCGGGTGGACATGCTGGTTTAGCAGGCTTTGCGTACATGATGTTCGTGCTTTGTTATACACCATGCATGGCGGCGGTCGCGGAAGCACGGCGCGTTTTTGGAACTGCACTCGCGATAAAACAGGTCATTTTCGGACTCGTTGTCGCATTCGCACTTTCGACGCTCATATTCCAAATCGGCTCTTTGATAACATGATGACTACAAACAGCACGCTCATCGCACGTAAACCGCTTGCTAACTTAGCGCAACCGCTGGAAAACGTGCAGTCAGTAAAGTCCATGCTTAAAAATGGCACTGATATCATCAAAACTGCCACTCAAACAGGCAATTCCGTGCATTTCGTATCGTTTATTGCCTCACAACTCATCCGTCTCGGCGAAATTCAAGGCATGGACTTGTTTACCGCGACTAATAGTTGCACATCGTGCGTTAGTAACGAAAAAGCAGCGGTTGACAGGGTAAAGTGCGCTGGATGCGTGTTCTACCGCGCGTAAGTGCAATGAGTAATTAGTAAGGCACTAGATGAGGTTAGACGCAGTGAACAAAAGAATAACATACTACTTAAACACTCCCGTTACATTTGGCTGAAAAATCCAGAAAACCTAACTGCAAAAGAGAAAAAGAAGTTGGAAACACTGCGCTTTGAGAACCTCAAAACTGCAAAAGTCTATCAAATGAAACTTACATTCCAAGACATTTACCGTCACATCAAAGATCCAGAAATGGCTAAGGTAGCAATCAAGAAGTGGCTCTCATGGGCTACTCGTTCAAGGCTAGAGCCAATCAAACGCTTCGCTAAGACAATAAAGAACCATTGGACTGGTATTATACGTTACTTTGAGTCTCGTCTTACTTCTGGTGCGATGGAAAGCCTCAACAGTCGCATTCAAGAGATTAAACGTCGTGCCAGAGGTTTTAGAAACATCAACAATTTTATTGCTATGGTTTACTTAGAGGCTGCCAATCTCGATTTTGCATTACCACTTGAAATAGCGAAGAGCCTATATTCTATTTACAGTTTCTAAAATGGCTGTATGAACTCTATTCATTAATTTGAGCCCACCACGTTCTACAAGTTCGCTCTCTGTCAACTTTTTATCGCAATAAACCATCAGCAACACACGCTTTGCCACTTTAATGTCAATATCATCATTTTCCTCTGACATTTTTTCTCCTTCATCTTCCGTCTATCCCCAAAACTATATAACGTTTTTACCCCTATGTAATTATTGTACACTATTTTTGCCCAAATATCAACACATTAAAAATCAACCCCAAAACTGTAACAATTCGTTAACAATTCACTCACTTGTACACACTCAAAAAATCAACCCAAACGTAAAGAAATCCCAACAAAACTAACACAATCACAATATAATTTCATACAGTATCACTATTAATCAAGAAGTTAACTTTGTTAACTTCTTGATTAATAGTTTAGCATATGCTAAACACGAAAATTGATGAAGGAGGGAATATGGTAAATATTCTGTTAGTGTGCTCTGCTGGCATGTCGACTAGTGCATTGGTTAAAAAGATGCAAGACTCGGCAGCGGAGCGAGGGATTGATGCAAAGATATGGGCAGTTGGAGGAGTGCATGCTGAGAACGCGCAGAGAGACGCGGACGTAGTCATGCTTGGTCCACAAGTCAGTTATTTGCTAGATCAGATGAAGGGAATGGTGGACGAGGGAAAACCCGTTGCGGTCATTGATATGTTATCGTACGGGCGAATTAATGGTGCTAAAGTGTTGGATGACGCATTGGCACTTGCTGATAGGAAGGTATAAATTATGGAAAAGTTAACTAAGTGGCTCGAGGAGCATTTTGTGCCAGTTGCGGCTAAAATCGGCTCTCAGAAGCATCTAGTCGCAGTGCGTGATTCGTTCATTGCGATATTGCCAGTTACGATGACAGGTTCAGTCGCAGTTCTTTTTAACGCGATATTCCGTGACTTAATGGCGGAAAATGCATTAAATCTACCTGCGGTTGCTGACGCGATGAAGTGGCTGATTACGATTGATGGCGATGTTTGGTGGGGCACTGTCGCTATGTTTGCGCTGATGTTCACATTCTCGATCGGCTATCACGTCGCAAGAGTGTATAACGTAAACGAAATTGCAGGTGGTTTAATATCAACTGCTGCATATATCGTTATCACGCCGCAGACTGCTAACGCGACTTTGGATATCGCAGAAGGCACAACTCTCAATCAAAGTGCAATTGACGCGATTACGGCATCAGGCGGGACAGCGGACGCTACGAGCATTACGCTTGGCGCGTGGGGCAACCTGAATAATCACTATTTGGACGCAAACGGCTTGTTTACGGCACTGATTTTCGGTTTGATTGTGACTGTAGCGTTTTCAAAGATGATGAACGCGAATCTTACGATTAAGTTGCCAGAATCAGTCCCACCAGCAGTTTCGGGTGCGTTTGCTGCGATTATTCCAGGCGCAATCGTTTTGTTCGGTGCTGGACTTGTAAATTATGTGTTGGCGATGATTCATGACGCGAACCCTGAAATACCGTCGGCGTTTGCAGATTTGGTCACGAAATACATTCAGCAACCGTTCTTAGGAGCATCGCAAGGCTTAGGTTGGGTCGTGCTTATCACGTTTATGATTCACCTACTATGGTTCTTCGGTCTGCATGGCACGAACATTTTGTCTGCCGTGCTAGATGGAACATATTTGCCAGCGCTCTTTGAGAATAACGCAGTTTGGGAAGCGACAAAAAGCACTGCTGACATGCCATATATTTGGACTCGCGGTTCGTTTGACGCATTCGTTTGGCAAGGTGGAGCAGGTTGCGCGATTACGATTTTGATTGCAATACTGATATTTTCAAAGCGTGAAGATTATCGCACAATCGGTAAACTTGCGACGCCTATGAGTGCGTTTAACATCTGCGAACCAGTAGTGTTCGGTTTGCCTATTGTTTTGAACCCGTTGTTCCTGATTCCGTGGATTCTTGTACCATGCGTTTTGGCGGTTACAGGATGGTTTGCGGCGTTTATAGGTTTCGTGCCTCCTGTCTACATTCAGGTGCCGTGGATTATTCCGCCGATAATAAATGGTTTTATGGCGACTGGTTTTGCATGGCAAGCAATCGTTATATCGGTCATCAACCTTGCGATTGGCATTGCAATCTGGTCAGTGTTTATTATCATTGCGAACAGAATGGCTGCCAAGGAGTTCGCTGAAGGAGTTGACGCAGAACAAGTCCCTGAACAGGCTGGTGCGTGATTATTTGACGTTGTGTTAATTTGTGAGAGCGCAGAGATGTTCATCCACTGTTCTCTGCGCTTTCCTCCCGATGTTTAATGAGTAATGAGTAGTTAGTAATGAGTAATGGGAAAGGGAATTCGCTTCGCTCATATTAGTTTTAAGATTCCGCATCTACGTGCGGAATTCAGATAAAGGAAACTTTTCTCTGAATTCCATGCAGTGAACGTTAGTGAGCGTGACACGGAATCTTAATTAAAGCGTGAGCCGTAGGCGAACTCTGAATCTAATTATTCATTATTAATTACTCCTTACTCATTATTAAAAGGATAACTTATGAAAAACAAAAAAGCATTCCCAGAAAACTTTCTCTGGGGCGGAGCGACTGCCGCAAATCAAGTCGAGGGCGCATATGACGTAGGCGGTAAAGGGCTGACAGTCGCAGATGTGATACATTTTGTGCCAAAAGATGAGCGCGTAGAAGGCGAAAGCGTGGAACCTAGTAGGGAAGAAATGGAAGCAATCGCAAAAGGAACTTCTGAATATACGAACTTTCCGAAGCGACGCGGTATTGATCAATATCATCGCTACAAGGAGGACATTGCACTGTTCGCAGAAATGGGCTTCAAAGTATACAGAACATCGATTGCGTGGGCGCGCATATTCCCAAACGGCGACGAATTAGAACCGAACGAGGAAGGGCTAGCGTATTATGACAGGTTGTTTGACGAGTGCAAAAAGTATGGAATTGAGCCACTGATTACGCTTTCACATTGCGAAGTGCCATTAAATCTCGTGCTTAAATATAACGGTTGGGCAGATAGGCGCACCATCCACTTCTTTCTGCGTTACGCGACTGCATGTTTTACGCGTTACAAGAACAAAGTCAAATATTGGCTGAACTTTAATGAGATAAACATGGTCGCCGAAGAGCCGTTTATTGACGGAATTATTACGAAAGGCTTGCCGAATCCGAAGCAGATTAGTTTTCAGGCGTTTCATCATCAAGCAGTTGCAGGTGCACTTACGACAAAGCGTCTGCATGAAATCATTCCAGATGCAAAAATGGGCTTAATGCTTGCGCGCGTGCTTGCTTATCCAGAAACTTGCAACCCTAGCGACATTCGCGTCGCACAGGAAGTGAACGAGTTCAACTACTTTTTCGCAGATGTACAGGTGTTCGGCAAGTATCCTGCGTTCATTAAGCGTTACTTTGCGGAAAATGACATACATATTGAAAAACAAACAGGCGATGATGAGATTATCGCTGCTCACACTGTCGATTTTGTATCTTTCAGTTATTATGATTCGACAGTCGTAACATCAGATCCTGCGCGTCGCCTGCCACTTGGGCATTTCCGTTTTGGCATTAAAAACCCGTACACCGCTGAAAGTGATTGGGGTTGGGACATCGACCCAGTAGGCTTGCGAATTGCATTAAACGACTTTTGGAACCGCTACCACTTACCTCTGTTCGTCGTCGAAAATGGCTTCGGCGCAGTAGACAAAGTCGAATCAGATGGCACAATTCATGACGATTACCGCATCGACTATTTCCGCAAGCACATTGAGCAATTACGCGAAGCAATCAAGGACGGCGTCAACGTAATCGGTTACACCGCATGGGGTCCAATCGACATAATCTCAGGCGGAACTTCCGAGATGAGCAAACGTTACGGCTTCATATACGTCGACCAAGACGATTACGGCAACGGCACACTTGCGCGTTTAAGGAAGGATTCGTTCTGGTGGTATAAGGGCGTGATTGAGTCGAACGGCGAAAAGTTATAATTAAACACATTCCGAGCACTCAGGCTTGGCTGGCTGGGTAGGTTGAGTCTGGGTGCTTGGGGGAAATTCATTCGTCGCTTATGTTTTCAGAATTGGTAGCGTTTTCAAATATGATGAACGCGAATCTTACGATTAGTCTGCTTCAGGACGTGGGTCTGCGTCGCATGACTCGACTCGTTCATCGCTTAGAGATGCACCACCTGGCAAAGGAAGTTCTGCAAAAGGTTGTTCTGCTCCCCATATTGGGTTGCCATCTTTATCATGACTTACATCTGGGATTTCAGCGTTCGCTGCTTCTAGTTGTTTGTAGTAATTCTTGTAATCTTCAGTAGTAAAGTCTTCTGGGACTACGCCTCGCCTAACCCAACATGCAGAATAAACTTCATCAAAATCCACTTTTTGAGGATTCATTGCTATTTCTGCATATAGCGCCCCTATGCCTCCGACTGTGGTTTTTCTACATTCGCTCTCTTTATTGTTATAAGCATCAATCATTCCTTGATCATCCATAGGTCCATCTGCCGTCATTATGCCAGATTGAAATCCAGTACTTACTTGATAAAAAACATCAACTGTATATTCTATACCCCCGGCTTTTTCTAAACATTCTGTGTAAAGCGTTGTCAATTCTTTAACTTCTGTTTCTGTAATCTTATCATCTGCTAAAACCTCTAACTGCATGTCATTCGTCGCATCTGCGCGTTCTTGCGCAAACCTTTCTGCATA
>JAISFQ010000067.1 GCA_031263495.1 Candidatus Nutricula glyptotermitis | reverse complement strand
GGGTGGGGCGGTTTGGTAATGCATGCGGGTGCTGGAAGCGTGTGTGAGCAGAGCGAATGCGATGCGGAATCTGTGGTAGCGAGAATAAACTTACAGCTCTTGAATGCAGATCCCGTGTCGCGTGCTTTGCACTTTTGCGGGATGACAAGGGCATAGCAACGCGTTTGAATCGGAATTCATTTCATTCATACTTTAATAGCGCTGGCGTTTTGAATCGGAATTCATTTCATTCATACTTTAATAGCGCTGGCGTATGGTTTCGCCTACGGCGCAACAATACTTGCGCATTGCTTGGATTTTTCATTCTGAAAAATCCAAGCCTCTGCTGCAAAGCTGCTTTTATGTAAAAGAGTAACTCTGCAGCAGAGTGGCTTGGCTTGGCTACGCCAAGCCAAGCCTTAGCGCAACACACACAACAACAAGCGAGTAGCGAAGTTGTTTTGTGTGTTGCGGAGTAAAAGTGTGAGCACGCGTAGCGTGTGAACTCCGATTCATGTTTAGCGAGGAGTACTCTTAATGCCACGCAATACTTCTACTCTGAATTCCGTAAAGGAAAACGCGATTGAGCGTTTGACCCCAGGCGAAGGAAAATGCGATTGAGCATTTGACCCCCTGCGACCCTGCCTTTAAAATAAGCGTGATGCGGAATCTTAATTAAAGTATTCGCAACGCGAACTCATTTAATCGCGTTGCTACGCAATAGGGTCGAATGCTCATTCGCATTCTCCTTTCAAGACCCGCATCGGAGTGCGGGGTTCGGAGGTGGAGTAGTGCGAAATTCTGAGTGGGAGTAGTGCGGAATTCGGGATACCTCTTGTCATCTAGCAAGCGAATGCGATGCGGGATCTGGCTTCTTGGGAGTGAGAGTACTTTCACGCTGATGCAAATCCCATATACGTCTTAAAACCGAGCATATATAACGCAAGTGCAAAAGAATTGCCCTCGCGCTTGGCTATTTCTTGCAATTCGTCTATGACTGTGTCATTTGGAACAGCAAGTGCAGCAGAATCGCTGATAACTTCTTCAATAACAGCAGGCAACGCCATACACATTCTGTAAAATGCGTCAGATTCTCCTGTCACAATGCTGTAGAATTCGTCCATACTGACTCGACGTATGCGCTTATGACTTTTGGATTCCCCATCAACTTTAATATTCCAAGTAATGTTTTGAGAGTGCTTGGCGATAGTTTCAACCAAAAAACATGCACAATCGTCATCGGATAACAGTTGGTGTTGCATTTTTATATATGTTTTGCCACTAGCAGCAGAATTCATTGTATTGTGCTTGTTTTTCATCTCAACATATATGGTTTTAACATTATCGCCTTCAGGTAATGTTATTTTTTCGTCTTTCTGCACAATAACATCCCATCCTTCTTGAGGAACTGTGCAATTGTCAATATACTGAAAAATACGTTGATGGAAATAGCCTATGCTGTTGTTGTTTGATTTGTCACGTTGTCGAAAAATCTCGTTTTTTATAATCTCTTCCCAGCTGTAACGATATACTGTTTTGTCGAAGATTAACTTTATGGGGTCAATAGTGTTGCTATTGAACTTTTCCAAATCATACGGGATTAGTTTTTCGCCATAGTTACTTATGGTTGCTTGAACATGTTCTTTGAAATGCTCATTTGAGATAAACTTTAATTTTTGCACTCTGCTCCCCTTATGCCTTTGTGTATCTCTTTTGCGATTTCAAATGCTAGGTTTACGGGTACGGCATTCCCAACTTGCCTGTATTGACTAGTCACACTTCCACAGAACAGCCAATCGTCTGGAAAACCTTGTATGCGAGCGTTTTCACGTACACTAAATGGACGCGCTTCCAATGGATGGCATCTTTCGGTTTGCTTTTGCGAAGGCGATGTTAAAACAGTCAATGAAGGCTCATCAAAAGACATGCGTCGCAAAATACCTGTTCTGCCGCCACCCATATCCCAGCAACTTTTCATATATTCTTTCGCTATACTTTCAGGTATATCACGCCAATAACCACCAGGAGGAACTAATTCAAAAACTTTTCGCTTATGCTCTGAATAATAGGCTCCTTCACTTTGTGGCACGTTTTGCAGAACATCGCGCAACACGGGTCTATATTCGTATGGTTCAGGAAACTTGACTTTTATCTTTTCTGTTAAATCTTTACGTATGCCAACGGTTATAAGTCGCTCTCTTTTTTGCGCAACACCATAATCCCAAGCGTTCAATACCTTTTTTTGGATTACATAACCTTCTTGCGAGAAAATATCAAGAATCGTTTCATATGTGCGCCCATTATTGTGCGTTAATAATCCGCGAACATTTTCAAACAGAAACGTTTTTGGTTGCAGTTTCTTAAGAAAAATAGCAAAATGATAAAAAAGCGTGCCTCTTGCGTCTTCTAATCCAAGACGTTTACCTGCATATGAGAACGATTGACAAGGAGCACCGCCTGAGAGCAAATCAAGTTCACCAACAGGCATGTTAAATAATTCAACAAGGTTTTGTTTCGATACGTTGGCTATGTCATCACAAATTATGTTCCATGCAGGGCGATTTTGTCTAAGAGTGGAGGCTGCGTCTACGTCGATTTCAATAAGTGCTTGTGTAGTAAACTGCGCTTTTTCGATGCCAAGCGCTAATCCGCCGGTTCCAGCGAATAGTTCAACGGCAGTGGCAATAGTTTCATTATCGCGTAACATGCTGTCCTGCCAAACACTCTGTTTTTTCACTTAGTATACACCTCCTTAACTCTCCATGTTTTATGCTACACTATTATAATACAACAAATCAGAGCAGAATGCAACACAAACTCACTCGATGTATTTTAATATGACTTCGTTCACGTCGCTTAGCATTTTACTCCCTATTTTGCCTGCGTGCAATTGAGAGTACGTCTTTATACGCAACTCCCTATTTTTGCGCTGGGCGGTTCGGTGATGCGTTGTGGTTGCTGGAAGCAGTTTGCGCCCTAGTTTGTCTGCGGGCGGTTCGGTGATGCGTTGTGGTTGCTGGAAGCGATTTTGCTTGCGGATGTGTAGTGTGTGCTATAATTATAATTGTTATGTGTGAGTACAAAAAGCCAATGGCGACGATATTGGACGCCTTTTTAGGTGCGTCTGGAGTTGAGATTGTCGTCAACAAAAAAGAGTATGACGCTATTTTTGATTGGTATGCAAAAAACTATAAGGAACACGAAACCGAAACTGAATTTATGGATTCGGCAGAGAAAGACATTCGCAATAATGCTTATAAATCTAATGCAGCTTTAGCTGAGATAAACAAGCAGTTCCGCACAAAAAAAGGCTTGCAATCAGGTATTTTATCTGAATGTTTTTATTCGCAAACTATCGCCAACACACTAAACCTAAATAATTTTGTTGATTGTGATGCAGACAGCACGAATTCTGTTTTGCTCAAAGTGTTTCGCGACTTTGGCATTACTAACTCAAGGTACATTTACCACAACACAGACAAAACTGTCATTTTGTGCCAATCAGGTGCTCCACAGGGTTTCGATGCCGTTTTTATTGAATGCGACTGCGTGATTCATATTGAATTCAAAGAAAGCTTTGCAAAATTAGGCGAATATGACATTGCGTACGACAATTTTGGCAGTTTAGTTGCTGATGAAAAGTTTACTCTTGAACATCCTGACAGTGTCCCGATGGTTAATTATTTCAACGAAGCACAAAAGTCAATCTTGCCAATAATCGGGCAAAATTACAGAAGTTTCAGCGCAGAATCGCTGCAAAGTGCTGCAAAAGCTTATTTCGCCAAGCTAGATATGCTATTTACAGTTGACGAAAATAATGTCATGATGCCCATTCCACAAAGACATTTATTTGATTTTTTTGACTTAAGCGAATCAGAACTGCGCAGTGCAGGCAGAAACCATTACTCAATATGGACGCCAAAACTGTTTGAAAGCGTTATATTGGAAAGTGGTGGGGAAATAGAAGGTTCAGTTGTTTCGTTTCCCAAAAACAAGATTTTACCTACTCATGGTGCGCGCGGAACTGCAAAGAGTACTAGAATTAAGCTTCATCAATTATTCTTCGTACGAATCTCCGATGCAATCGATGAAGGTCATTATATTATGTTTAATCTTTCGGTTGTTAGGCAATTAAAATCAACTGTCGCAGTTAAAATAAGACTTTCTAAAACGTTTGTAGAATTGCAAAATGCGTTAAAAGGGGAGTTATAATGGCTGGAATATTATCTTTTAACTCACACAAATTTAATCGCATTCTTGATAAGTATGGGCTGGAACAAGCGTGGTTCAAGGTTTTGGCGACAAAATTGTCAAAGAATGACGAGTTCACCTATGTTCTTAAGCACCCTAACTTCAAAGATGTTGAGCCGTTTAATGAAGACATCATAAAAGAGCTAAGCATAGGCGAAATTGGCGTTTTGTATGAATACAGTTTGGCTAAAGTTAACGCTGACAAGCGGAAAGATAATGGTCAATTTTTCACTCCTGACGACGTAGCCAAAATTATGATAGAAAGAGCTAAGCTGTTTCCTGACGGCAAGTGGCTAGATCCTTGCTCAGGCATAGGTAATTTATCTTGGCATTTGACGAATGCACAGTGCGATAAAGAAGCGTTTTTGAAAGATAAGTTAATTTTGTCAGATGTTGACGAATTGGCACTCTTTATTGCACGAGTTTTGTTCACTATGTCTTTCCAAAGGGGCGACAAGAACTTATTTAACAACATTGAGAACAGCTTTGTCGCTTTTGACTTTTTATCAGTAGCAGATAAAGGCGAAAGTACATTGTTTCCACACAATGAGTTGACGAAAATCCCTAAGCACGATTTCGTAATAGTTAATCCGCCATATCTTGCCACAAACGCTGACAATAGGTTCGAAACAGAAAAATGCGCAGATTTATATGCATACTTTTTGGAAAACATCATCAAAACAAGCAAAGGGTTCATAAGCGTAACACCGCAATCATTTACTAATGCTTCAAAGTTCTATTCGCTTCGAAAATTGCTTTTGGACAACTATTCAAACTTAACTATCTACAACTTTGATAATGTTCCTGACAATTTATTTCACGGCATTAAGTTCGGCAGCAAGAACTCCAACAAGGCAAACAGTATTCGCGCAGCAATTATGGTCGCTTTACCAACAAAAGGTAAGCACAGAATAACTTCGCTACTCAGATGGCAAACAAAGGAGCGCAAAGAGTTGCTCGGCGATATTGACCTATTCTTATCTGAAGTGCACCTGACGCCTAAGTTTTTTCCGAAAGTCAATAAGGTCTTTGAGCCGATTTTTCAGGAAGTAAAAGACAATAAGACGCTCGCTTCTTTAATAACCTCCAAAAAAACCGCCTATCCTCTGTTCATTCCCTCGTCACCGCGCTATTTTATTCCTGCATTAAAATCGCCAGTTAAGCGCGCATCAATAAAAACCATCTACTTTAACTCTGAAAAAGATAGAGAGTTCGCATACATTCTCATCAACAGTTCACTGATGTATTGGTGGTGGCGTGTTAGAGATGGTGGCATGACGTTGTCGCTGGAAACGATAGAAAGCATGCCATTAGTAGATTTTGAAATTAATGAAGATGTGGTATTTAAGCTTTCTCAATCGGAGACAAAAAACCGCATCTACAAAATGAACGCAGGTGCAATCCAAGAAAACGTTAAGCATCCGAAAGCACTGTTGAACAGCGTTAACTTATGCGTAATTCCAAAATATAACGACAAGTTGATGGCAGTGCACGAAAACAGCGAGTTGCGCCAGCTGAAATATATTGCATGATTCTGCTAATTCTCGTTCCCCTACTCTTTGCGTAGAACAGGCAATGTGAGCAACGCGAACTCCGAACCAATTACTCCTTACTCATTACTCATTAATTAAAATGCTATACTTATTAACGTGCAAAAAACATATGCTGTAGGGCTTGATATCGGGTCGACAACTGTAAAGATTGTCGTGCTGGACGAAAATAACCGACTGTTGTTTTCGAGGTATCAGAGACATCATGCGAGCATTCAAAAGTCGGTGCTTGACGTCTTGGAGCAGGCAAAAATCGCGCTCCGTGACGATATTCAGACCGACCAACCTGTTTTTGCAGTCGCGATCACT
>JAISFQ010000048.1 GCA_031263495.1 Candidatus Nutricula glyptotermitis | reverse complement strand
CAAGCCAAGCCTTAGCGCAACATAAAAAACAACAAGCGTATGCGAAGTTGTTTTGTGTGTTGCGGAGTAAAAGCGTGAGCGTAAGCGAACTCCGATTCATGCGTAGCGAGCAGCACCTTGTCATCTCGCATGACTTTATCCTTGTCATCTAGCAAGCGAATGCGATGCGGGATCTGCGTCACCCAAGAAAGTGCGTTACTGTCCGAAGAAGCCAGATCCCGTGTCGCGCGTTTCACGCGCTACCTAGATGACAAACAAAAAAGTGTTTCACGCAGTACCCAGATGACAAAGAAGTACTCTTAATGCCACATAGTACTTCCCGTTCTCCTTACTCATTACTCCTTACTCCTTACTCCTTACTCCTTACTCATTACTCCTTACTCATTACTCCTTACTCATTACTCCTTACTCATTATCAAAACAGCGTTAAACTTTCTGTTCCGCCTCGCAGCAGATGAGCATACTTCTCGCGCACTAACTCTTTTGCGACTTTTGGCATCTGTATTTCCTTTGCGGGGTTGCTTTTGTAACTCTCAGCAGCCGCACGCGCATGCGTGTCTGCCTTCTCGTTCATGAGGTCGCCATTGTGCCCTTTAACCCACTCAAACTCGACAATTCCGCGATGCATTTCCATTTCGTGGTAAATCGCCTGTATAATCGCCAAGTTTGCGATCGGTTTGTCGTCGGAATTGCGCCAACCGTTCTGTCGCCACTTTTTGACCCACTCGCTCGACGCCTTAATTGCATAGTTGGAATCGGACATAATCTTCAAGTTTTCAACATCCTTATACACCTGCAACGCGACATAAACAGCCGTCAACTCAGCGATTTGGTTAGTGCCGTTCGGCGCACCACCGCTTTGCACATTACCTTTTTCGTCGACCACTGCCCACCCCATTGCGCCTTCTGGATTCGAAAGGCAAGAACCATCAGTTGCGACTGTTAATTTGTACACCATCTTTTTCTCCTAACTCATAATCAATTACTGTAACTTCGGTTGAATTGTCATCGCCACTAGGCATAACGACCTCCAACTCGCCTGTAATCATCAGCGCACTGCGCAAATCCTCCGTTACATTATCGATTACCGAAGCGTCTATCTTCGGAGTTCGGATAGTGATTGCAACAATAGGAGTGCGCATCGAAGTCTTTTCCTTGGACTTAACGCCTCTGATTGCCATTAAAATATCGCACGCAGTATCAAATTCGTGCGCAAAATCGTCGTTTAGTGCTTCCAATTCGCCAACGCATGGAAACTTTGCTGTATGAATGCTTACATTGCCTACTGTTTCATCACCTTCTGCACTGTAAAATGAACGCGCTTTTTCGGTAGTGTATGGAATATATGGTGCGAGCAGGCGAAGTAATATGTCAAGTGCAGTTAAAAGCGCGGAAATAGCACTTTTATCTCCTGCATACGCGCGTGATTTCACAAGTTCGGCGTAATTATCGCAAAACTTCCAGAAAAATTGCTCTGTTACCTGCAAAGCGACGGAATGCTTATACTCATCTAACGAATTCGTAGCCTTATTGATGACTGTTTTTAACTCCAACAGCATCGAAACGTCGAGCGGATTTGTAACATTCGCAACACTTGCTTCGTGCAGGTCACCGTGTGTTTTTATAGTCGACAACACAAACTTCGCGATGTTGAGCGTTTTTATCGCAAGGCGTCTGCCAATCTTCATCTGGTTCAGTTCAAACGCAGTATCGACGCCAAGAGCAGCGGATGCAGCCCAATATCTCACGCCGTCAGGGGAATATTCGTCCAGCAAATGCATTGGTGTCACGACATTTCCCTTCGATTTACTCATCTTTTTGCGGTCGGGATCCAAAATCCAGCCTGAAAGTGCAGCGTTTTCCCAAGGTAGAGTGTCGTTTTCCAAGTGCGAACGAACTATAGTCGAAAACAGCCACGTGCGAATTATGTCCTGCCCTTGTGGTCGCAAATCCATAGGGTAAGTTTTATTGAATGTTTCGTCATTGTTGCGCTCATTTTCTAGCCATTTGCAGGCGATTTGCGGTGTTAGTGATGAAGTCGCCCATGTGTCCATAATGTCATTTTCGGCAGTAAAACCGTTTGATTTGTTGCGCTGTTCACTTGTAAAACCATTTGGCACGTCAATAGTCGGGTCAATCGGTAAATCACTTTCGTTTGGCACAATTACCTGTTCATAATCGACTTTTCCGTCAGAATCTACTGCATACCAAATGGGGAAAGATACACCAAAGAACCGCTGTCGCGACACTAGCCAGTCGCTTTTCAAGCCATTAACCCAGTTTTCATATCTCGCCTGCATAAACTTAGGGTAAAAGTTAAGTTTTTCGCCTGCGCCAAGCAATTTTTCGCGCAAATCGTCATCTTTTCCGCCATTTTTTATATACCATTGCCTGCTCGTGACGATTTCGAGCGGTTTGTCGCCTTTCTCGTAAAACGACGCCATGCGCATGGTTTTTTGCGGTTCGCCGATTAATAAATCGTGCGCACGGAGTTCATCGACCAAAATCTTGCGCGAAGTAAATACTGTTTTGCCTTTCATCTCGTTGAACAATGCTCTTGCTTCGCGCGGAGAGTTTTCGAGCCATTCGCAGTCGTTGTTAGTAATTCTGCCATCTTTACCTAAAATCGCACGCGTGTCGAGCCCAAATTCGCGCCACCACTCTACGTCGGTCAAGTCGCCGAATGTACAGCACATCACAATGCCTGTTCCTTTGTCGATTTCGGCTGCTCTGTGTGCGAAAATTGGAACTTTTACGTTGAAAAGTGGCGAAAATGCATCGCTACCTATTAAGTGATTGTACCTTTCGTCATCGGGGTGGACGATTAATGCGACGCAAGAAGGCAAAAGTTCAGGGCGCGTAGTGTCGATATATAATTGCTCGCCACGCGCATTTTGACTGTCCACGCCGTCCGCAACTGTAAAAACTATCTTGTAATATTCGCCGGGATACTCTCGCGCTTCGACTTCCGCCTGCGCGACTGCGGTCTGAAATGTTACGTCCCAAAGTCCAGGTGCGAGTGCTTGATATGCTTCGTTTCTAGCCAAATTGCGCAGAAAATGTGCTTGTGAAGTGGCACGAGCGCGGTTATCAATCGTTTGGTAAATCAGCGACCAATCGACCGAAACGCCTAGCCTAGTCCAAAGTTCTTGAAACTTGACCTCGTCCTCGCTTGAGAGTTTAATGCACAGTTCAATGAAGTTTTGGCGCGAAATTGGTTGCCAATCGCTAGGCTTCAAGTTGCCAGCGTTGCCTTCAAATGGTGGCTTGTAGTTTTCAATGTATGGAACGGACAAATCGCACTTCACGCCGTAATAATTCTGCACGCGACGCTCTGTCGGTAAGCCATTATCGTCCCAGCCCATTGGGTAAAATACGTCGTA
>JAISFQ010000020.1 GCA_031263495.1 Candidatus Nutricula glyptotermitis | reverse complement strand
AGCAGGCGAATGAGCCTGCGACCCAACGCGATTGAGCGTTTGACCCCAGGCGAAGGAAAATGCGAATGAGCATTTGACCCCCTGCGACCCAACGCGAGGAGCGTCCGACTCTCTGGAATCTTAATTAAAGTATTGCGCAGCAATGCGATTAATAGAAAAAAGCCCACACATTCTGGAACGCTACCTCTTTTAACTCTTGCCTTTGCACCTCATGTTAAAGGACAGTGAAAATGTCACTCTACTTATAATAAAATACATGTATGGACAAAGAAAAGAGTTCAGATGATAAGGTAAAAGTTATTAGAGACTATATAGGTGGTAAGATAACTAGAATGCAGGCAGCAAATATGCTTAAATGCGAGATTGGAAACTGTTAGTAAGTTGGCTAGGAAGTTATTAACAGAAGGCGAAATGTCTTTTATTCACGGTAATAAAGATAGAGTAAGTGAGAAAAGGATAGATAAGGAGTTGGAATACAGAATAGTTAATCTATTTAACACTGAGTATTATTACTTCAACTTCTCTCATTTTTATGATGCATTAGTAGATTATGAGAATATAGACAATCTACCAAGCAAGAAAACTGTGTGTAGGATTCTAATTAGAAATAGCATTAAGTCAAAGAGAAGCAGTAATAAGAAAAAAGAACTAACTGTACACCCAGTAAGGAACAGAAGAGGTAAGGAAGGTTCACTTGTTCAATTAGATGCAAGTTATCATGATTGGTTTCAAACAGGTATAAAGTCAACTTTATACATTGCAATAGATGATGCGACATCCAAGATACTAGGAAACATATTTTGAAACAGAAGAAACACTTCATGGTTATTATCAACTGTTTTATAAAGTGTTAGTTAGATATGGCATACCTAAGTGTTTCTATACTGATAACAGAACTGTATATATATAACTCTCGTAAGAAAGATATAGGTGCTAAGGTTCAATTCAAGCGCGCTTGCAATGAATTAGGAACGGACATTATAACTACTTCTGTAGCTCAAGCGAAAGGTAGAGTAGAAAGATCATTTTCAACTCATCAAGATAGATTAATTGCAGAACTTCGCTTACACAACATAAAATCAATAGATGAAGCGAATGTATACTTAGAACAATATGTTGATTATCATAATAAGAGATTTGCAATATGTTCTAGTGATGATACATCATCATTCATGCCTGTTCCTTGTGATGTTAATCTAAACTATGTTCTATCATTACAATATACACGTAAGATACTAAATGGAAACATAGTAAGTTACAAGAACAATCAATACATGCCTATGAAAGATTATAATACACCACTATTATTAAGACTTAGAACTAGTGTTATAATGGTAGAAACATTTGATAATAAACTGCTTATAAAACATAACAACAAATATTATAAAACTAAACTATTTAGACATGGAAAGGCAACCGCTCATACTCCTCCTAAAACACATCCTTGGAAAATACTAGGTGATAAAAAATACCAAGAAGTACTTGCTAAAGAAAACAAGAAATGAGTGACATTTTCACTGTCCTTTAACAGCTATTGACACTGCGACTGCATACAGTGTAACATTATAAACACAGGGGCGAATTTATGAAAACATGGTTTATTACTGGCGCGAATGGCGGATTGGCGCGTCCGATGGTTGAAATACTACTTGAAAAGGGCGACCGAGTCGTTGCGACTGTCAGAAAACCGCATGTGCTTGATAAGTTGCAGGCGAAATATGGCACTGCGTTGCTAGAAATAATGCTTGACGTAACTGATGGTCAGGCTATAAAACAGGCAGTTCAGCAGGCGATAGATGCTTTTGGAAGCGTTGATGTGCTGGTAAACAATGCAGGTTATGGGCTGTTTGGTGCTGTTGAAGAAGCGAGCGATGAGCAGATTGAGCACTTGTTTCAGACGAACTTTTTTGGGTCATTACGAGTTGCGCGCGCGTTTATGCCACATTTTAGAGCGCAAGGTAAAGGGCATATCGTGCAGATTTCTAGCGAAGTTGGGCAGGTCGCTAATGCTGGTCAGGGGCTGTATAGCGCGTCAAAGTGGGCAGTTGAGGGCGCTTTTGAAGCGTTGGCGAAGGAAGCCGCGCCGTTCAACATAAAAGTTACATTGGCAGAACCGGGTGGAATTCGCACTGACTTTTTCGCAGGTAATGGCGTGTTTGCGCAGGAATTGGACGCATACAACAATCATCTCGCAAGGGAGTTCAAGAAGCCTAAGTCGCACACGCATGGCACGGAAAATGCAGATAAAAGTTCAATACTTGGCGACCCACAGAAAATGGCAAGTGCGATTATTCAGTGCGTTGACAGGGGAAACAGTTCAGAAACACCGCTACGCATGGCGCTTGGCAGTGATGCATATAGAGACATAAAAGCGGTTTTGACATCTAGGCTCGCGGAATTGGAGGCGCAAAAAGAGTTGGCGTACTCGACGGATGTGGACAATGGTGCTGGTTTTTAGTAAGCGCAGAGTGTAAAACGTGTAGTAAAATGGTAAAGTGTGTGGTGTTTTGGTAAAGTGTGTAGTTAAACGGTAATGTGTGTAGTTAACTTAATGAGTAATGAGTAATGAGTAATGAGTAATGAGTAATGAGTAATGAGTAATGAGTAATGAGTAATAAGTAATAAGTAATGAGTAATGAGTAATGAGTAATGAGTAATGAGTAATGAGTAATGAGTAATGAGTAATGAGTAATGAGTAATGAGTAATGAGTAATGGATTCAGAATTCTGAGTGAGGTGAAGTACTCCTAATGCCACGCAGTACTTCATTTCTGAATTCCGCACCGTGAAACGAAGTGTAGCGTGATGCGGAATCTTAAAACAGAGTATTCGCAAGGCGATTGCGATGCGGGATCTGTGATTAGCGAGAACAAACTTGCAGCTCTTGAATGCAGATCCCGTGTCGCGCGCTTTGCACTTTTGCAGGATGACAAGGGAATCGGAATTCATTTCATTCATACTCTAATAACACTAGCGCGCAATGAATAATGCATAATTAATAATGAATAATTGCGTTACGTTTCGCGTAACGCGTTTGATTCGGAGTTCAGGCTACGCCTTCACACTCTGACTGCTCACGTTTCACGTTCGCATTGCTTGGATTTTTCAATGTGAAAAATCCAAGCCTCTGCTGTAAAGTTACTTTTTGTTTAAGAGTTACTCTGCAGCAGAGTGGCTTGGCTTGCCGCAGGCAAGCCAAGCCTTAGCGCAACATACACAACAACAAGCGCAAGCGAAGTTGTTTTGTGTGTTGCGGAGTAAAAGCGTGAGGCGCAAGCCGAACTCTGATAATTGCATTGCTGCGCAATACTTTGTTTTAAGATTCCGCATCTATGTGCGGAATTCTGAGTGAGAGTATGTGCGGGGTTCTGAGGTAAAGCGTGTGCGTAAGCGCGAGCAAATTACTCCTTACTCATTACTAATTACTAATTACTAATTATTCATCAACCTAACCACGCCGATGGCTTGCGCCCGCAACCAAACCGCATTATAATTTATGTATTGCGCATTTTGCTGAGAGTGATGATGGGTGGAATGTGCAACATTTGTAGGATATGGGTAAAAGTGGGGTGTAAATTGGGTAACCTTTTTTTCAATACTGCGTGCAACAGTTTTGCGCAGAAAGGCAACGCAAAGTTTGCGATGAGTGCTAGTTCGGAAGTAATGAACAAGCATGTAGGTGGAGCAACAGTTAATTGGTTGTTTGTTGGGCTGTTGGGCATCATTATGGGCGTGATGTGCAGTTTTTGCGCGACTGGCGCGTGGGCGAGTGATGTGGATGCGCCATATTTGACAGAAGTTACTGTGAAACAGCGCAATGAGCAGGGGAAACTTGACTTTACATTAAAGGGCGTACATCACGATTCGTATGCAATAAAAGTTACTAACAAGTTCGGCAAGGTGTTTTATGAAGGCGTTGTAAATAAGGACGCAAAGACGTTTAGCGTGAAAAACCTTCATCCGTCAACATA
Organism: Candidatus Nutricula glyptotermitis; assembly: GCA_031263495.1. Classification (GTDB taxonomy): domain Bacteria; phylum Actinomycetota; class Actinomycetes; order Actinomycetales; family Bifidobacteriaceae; genus Nutricula; species Nutricula glyptotermitis. Next base: position 6,101 of record JAISFQ010000020.1, on the reverse strand, counting down.
TACGGTGACTGTTTCTGCTGTTGAAGGTGCGAAAAAGGACACGAACGTAAGTAAAATTGATGTGCAGATTAAGCCTAAGAACGCAGATTATGCGAATAAGTTTACGGATTTACAACGTGTTTCGCCTGCTAGAACTTCCTCGATTCGGTGGTTGTATAAGTATGGAATCACGGTCGGCATGCTAAAGGATGGCAATACTTACAATCCGCACGACGCTGTGAACAGGGGTGCGATGGCGGAGTTTATGCACAAAATCGTAGGTTATGTTGGGAGCAACAAGCACGCAGTGAGCGTAAACGATATTGACAACTTGTGGTCTGCTAGAAAAAACTCGATAAAGTGGCTTGCGCAAGAAGGTATTACAGTGCTTACTGGTGATGGAAAGTACAACCCGCAGAACACGGTGAATCGTGGCGCGATGGCGGAGTTTATATACAAATTGGCGGGTTCACCAGGTGCTCTTGACAAAAACATCAGCTCTGCTAAGCATCATGTGGACCCAAATACTGTAACGAATGAGGCGGACAGGTTCAAGGAGGACAAAGAGTTAACTGCGTTCAAAACTAGCAACCCAAACCGTTATTATGCAGTTTTGTGGCTCGCTAAACATAAAATAACCGTGGGATCGAATCCTGAAGGAACGCTGTATAGTCCGCATAATGTGGTGAATCGTGGCGCGATGGCGGAGTTTATGCAAAAACTTTACGAAAACGTGCTTTTTGCTAACGCTGATAAGTCTGGCACAGATTCTAGTGAGTATTTTGCGTACATCGTGAGTTTTGAGACAAATGGCGGATCGGACGTAAAGAGCATAGTCGTGCCTGAAAACGATAAAATAACTTCGCTTGTAACCACTACAAAACCTGCACATGACTTCGTAGATTGGTATACGGACGCTTCCTTAACTGGCGTTTATTCGTTAGGCACACCTGTAACTCATGATATTAAACTCTATGCTGGCTGGAAAGATGCTGTGCCTGTCGTTGTGTATAGTGCAAATGGCGGAACTGGGACAGAACCTATTCCTGCTCAGCACGCAATTCCACAGGGCATTGATTGGCAACCGCCTAAGTTTCAGGCGACGAAAGGAAATGACGTGTTTGTAGGCTGGAATACCGAACCAGATGGCAGTGGAATTGACGTTTTAAGTGGAGTAACTGGTAAGCATGATTTGGGTAGTGTGAAAAACGGCAAAGTTACACTTTATGCGCAATATGCGCCAGCTGGATTAGATGTGCTTGGTTATATGGACGATTACAGATCATCGCTAGGAATCGGTGGGACGGATAGATCAGCGGTAACCGACATCGTGTTTTCGATAAAGAAACCAGTAACTTGCAGTGCGCCATACGAAGGTTCGCCTGTTGACATTAGTGCCAGCAAAAACGGCGACATCGTAGCGTGCGTATCTAGTGATAAGGCGAAAATCTTGGTCGGCGAAAATGGCGGGGTACGTGCAGGTCACAGCGTTACAAGCATGTTTGCAGATATGACACAAGCACCTGATATTAGAGGTTTTGACACTAACACCACTAACTGGGAAAACGTTATAGAAATGGGCGGAATGTTCAATGGTTTTGGATCCAAATCTGCTGTTGCAAAAATAACAACGCCTAAGTTTCCGAAAGATTTTGGTCGCAATGCAACTTCGATGAGTTATATGTTCGCAGAGTTCGGAAAAGCATCGAAAAACGCAACTGAAATCGTCATTCAAGACTTTCCTGAAGGTTTTGGCAGTAACGCAGAATATACATACAACGCGTTCGACAACTTCGCTGCCTACGCTGAGATGGTCGAAAGCGTCACATTGCCTAAGTTTCCAAAAGGTTTTGGCAGCAAAGCAACAGTCATGCCTTGGATGTTTAGATCTATCGGCGCTCACTCTCCGCGCGCAAAATCAATCACTTTACCTGAGTTTCCCGCAGGTTTTGGTAAGAATGGAACTGTCATGTATTCGCTGTTTGAATCGTTTGGCGAAGGCGCAGATAGCGTAGAGAAACTTAGTGTGCCTGATTTTCCAGCAGGTTTTGGCTATAATGCGACTGAGATTAATGGTTTGTTCATGCGTTTTGGTGCATTTACTTCCAATTTAAAATCACTCACTATGCCAAAATTGCCTGATGGTTGTGGTCGCACCGCGTATAGTGTGGGTGCGCTGTATACCTCGTTGGCGGAAAAATCGGTGATGCTAAAGGAACTTATAATTCCAGATTATCCACAGAGTTTTGGCGCAAAAGGGCGTTTCGTGGGCGACATGTTTGAGAAGTTTGCAAAAGATGCAGTGAATCTTGAATCTCTACGCTTTCCTAAACTTCCTGACACTTTTGGCAGTGAAGCAGATTCTGTGCGGCATATGTTCAGCGAATTTGCGGTTGGTGCTCCAAAGTTGTATCCGATAAACTTACCTCCTTTGCCTAACGGTTTTGGCAGTAAGGCGCACGATTTGCAAGAGTTGCTTGACGACATTAATGCTATTAAGAAGTTAGGGAATTAGGCGCTCACTGCTTGTTGGTAAATGCTCTGAAAAAAAGCAGAACAATAGGTGCAGTAGGTTAGTTTTGCGCGTTAGGGTTTTTCAAAAACACAATCTCTTTATTCCCTGTCTCGCGAAACACTACTGCACCTGCTAGAACTATCGGCTTTTGCCCATGCCAGTTGGTTACAAGATTGCCGATGCTGTCGACCTGTTTTTTCGTAGTTGCTTGCTTTGTGGACATATTCACGCGGTCAGCGCATTCTTTTATTATACGTTTTCTGATTGCTGGACTAAGAGAAGCAAGTTTTGGAACAGAAAGTACGGTTTTTTCGTCTGTTTCGCTTATTTTTGCGTCTTTTTTCCCGCGTTTTACTGTTTCGCTAAGTGCTTTTTCTGTTTCGGCTGCGATTTCGGCAGTTTTTGCAAGCGCGTCTATTATTTGCGGGTTCAAAGTTTCCTGCAAGTAAGGAATTGCGGTATTGCGGATTTGCGAACGAAGTGGCAGTTCTAGGTTTTGTTCTCCGTGTGTGCCATTTGTTGGATCAACCCAAAACTCTAATTGTTCTGATTTGCAGATGTATTCGGTTTGTTCGCGCGAAATATTCAGAAATGGTCTTGAAATTGTGATATTGTCTGTAAGTTTTCGTTTTTGCGGGATGCCCGATATGCTTTTTAGTCCAGATCCTCGCGCTAAACCGAGCAGTACGGATTCCGCTTGGTCGTTTTTTGTGTGTGCGGTCAGAATTATGTGCTGTTGTGTGTTGTTTATGTCTTGGTTGTGAATAACTTCTATGAACGCGCCATATCTTGCCTCACGAGCAGCGTTTTCTTTGTTTTTTCGCTCCGGTACTTGCACTTTTTTAATTACGACGTTGTCATACCCTATGTTTTTAAGTGTTTTCGCGGTGTTTCTAGCAACTTCTGCACTACCTTCTTGCATTTGGTGGTCGACAATAATTGCGCCGAGCACGGTTTTGTCAACAACTGCGTGATAAGCAGAGTATGCGAGTGCAAGTGAATCCGCACCTCCTGAACACGCAACCCAGATTTTGTAGCGTTTTGTAGCATTTTGTAGCGTTTTCCTTACCTCGCCGATTGCTTTTTTTTCGCTTGCTTTTTTTTTCACGCTTTTTCGCCTCCTCATTCCTTACCATTACCACAAGTTTAATTAATTAGTATTAACGCTTGTGAATTTGTGAAAACTTTCCCTTTTCCCTGCTCTCCTCCGTTTTTTTGTTGTGAAAAAGTTCCTACAACACAAGAGAAAAAAGAGTTATTCACAACAACTCACATAAAAATCACAAAGGTTTGTTAGTTTTTTGCCGCTTTTATCTGTTTCGTAAGTGTTTTTACAGACCTGTTGACTTCTTTGTCGAACTTTATTTTCTCTTCAATCTTCTTTTGTGCGTTTAACACAGTAGAATGGTCTTTTCCGCCAAACAAACCGCCTAGTTTCGGCAAAGAAAGCGGAGTTAGTGTTCTTGCCAAATACATACTGACTTGCCTCGCCAAAACCACAGGCGCACTCCTCGACTTACCATAAATTTCCTGTTCAGGAATGGAAAAAAAGTGTGCAACAGTGGCAACAATTTTATCAACAGTGATGTCTTTATCTTGCTCCGCAAACTGGCTTTCGAGCATTCTTTCTGCGTACTCAAGCGTTATCTCCTCGCCTTCAAAGCCCGCGGAAGCGACAATTAGATTTAATGCGCCTTCTAGTTCGCGAATGTTTTCGGTTACGTGTTCGGCAATATAAAACAAGACATTTTGGGGCACAGAGGCACTTTGTTTGTCGACGTTTTTTTGTAGTATTGCAACGCGCGTTTCAAATGGTGGTGGCTGAATGTCTATCGTCAAACCCTGCTGAAACCTAGTAATTAGCCTTTCTTCGACACCTTTTAGTTTTTTTGGCGCAACATCCGACGTAATCACAATGCGTTTTTGGGCGGACAAAAGAGAGTTAAATATATGAAAAAACTGTTCCATTGTTTCTTCTGCGCCTGACAGGAACTGAATGTCATCGACAAGCAATAAGTCGAGTTTACGCAGTGTAACATTGAAAAAAGTAAAATCTTTCATGCGAACCGCGGTCGTGAATCTATTAAGAAACTCCTCAGCGTTTATGTAGAGGCAGCGAATGTCTGGATTTATGTCAAGCGCATAAATTCCAGTTGCGTGCAAAAGATGCGTTTTGCCTAGACCCGATGCGCCATAAATAAATAAAGGACTGTAATCTGAAGTAAAAGATTCTGCAAGAGCGGATGCAGATGCGGCAGCGATACGGTTTTGTTTTCCAATAACGAAAGAATCAAAAGTGTATCTAGGGTTTAAGCGCGACTGCAAAAGAGCGTTTTGAATATCCTCTTTTGATAGAGTTTTTTGTTGGTGAACAGACATAAAATCAAAAGCATCACCCGACGAAAGGCCATCTCCGCGATGCAATTCGCCAGACTGGTTATACAAAGGATCAAAAGAGCTCGAATCCTCACTGGACAGCCTTTTAATATCTTCACTTGGCGTCTCAAAAGGGTCTTCTTGCAAAAAAGCGTTGTTTGCTGAAGGGTTTATAGTAACAGAAAAAAAAGCGGGTTTGCCAATCAAAATTTTGGCTGCATCAACCAAAACAGCGTTGTTATTTTCCAAAAACCTTTTTACTCCTTCGTGTGGAACACTGAGAAGCAAAGTGTCATTTTGAAGCAGAATAGGCACAGATGCGTGCAAATATCCTGTTTGGTGTGGCGAAAAACCAGAGTTCGCAATCAAATGCTCTTTGATAGCATTCCAAAGTTCCACTGCGCCATCATCCTCTACCGCGCCGAAGTTTTCATCTACCACTGTTTCCTTTCGTGTACAACATATGTTTAATATCATACACTAAATCGCGGCAACAAACAAATGCGGAGGTAAGAAAGGAGTTCGCTACGCTCACAACAACCACTCAAAATTCTGTGCACCGTCTTTCTGAATTCCGCACCGCAAAACGAAGTGTAGCGCGATGCGGAATCTTAAGAATCGTGTGAGCGATAGCGAACTCCGAATTTCGTAACACTTTCCGTTAACATTTGAAAATCGCTTGCACTTTAGTTTTCAATGCAGTAAAATATTAAATGAGCATGACGGGGGATATACTTAAATGAATATGGGAAAAGTTGTGTTCAGTGATAAGAAGAAAGAAGGAGTAAAACATGTTAAAACATGTAAACATCTCGAAAGAGATAAAGAAAAGTGCTACTCTAGTAGTAGCAATGACAGTTGCTCTGTCTTTTGTTGTAGGTTCTTTTGCGTATGTTAATGCAGAAGAGATACTGGAAGAAAGAGCAGCAGATGAAGTAGAAAGTATTATATCTGATGTGTCTAGCGATGCAATAAGTGCAGATGATATAATAGAGCCTGAGTTAATCGGGGAGGAACTGTTGGTAGAAACCGATTTGGTTGATGTCAATATTCCATTGGAAGGTGATGGAGAGATTAAAACAGAAATGTTTAGTATATCTTTACCAAATGAAGCATCTGATGCAGAAGCGGTTATCACAAGTGATGGTACTGTAACTTATGGTGCAAATGATAATGATGAAACGACTGTTGCAGTTCAAACGACTGCTGAGGAGATGAGAATTCATACAGT
>JAISFQ010000129.1 GCA_031263495.1 Candidatus Nutricula glyptotermitis | reverse complement strand
TTTTAAATATTTAATTTGACATATTATCTAAAAATATGGGCAAATTGCGTTGCATCTGTTCACTCGCGGTATTATAATACCGCTTCGTTCCAGATGCTTAGCAATTTGCTCCCTATTTTCACGCTGCGCTGTAGGTGGGGCGAATTCCGAATCTTAAGCGAAGCGCGTAAGCGCGAGCAAATTATTAATTATTAATTATTAACTATTAACTAACCTCCTTACTCATTACTCCTTACTCATTACTCCTTACTCATTACTCCTTACTCCTTACTCCTTACTCCTTATTCCTTACTCATTACTCCTTACTAATTAACTACTTCCTGAAATTTACCTGAAACTGGCGTAGTGAACTCCAAAACCGCATACGCAACCTGTGCTATGCTGTATATATGGATTCAAAAACAATTATTCAAGGCAATCTAAACGCCAAGAAAGTTACAGTCAGGACGGCTAATTTGTCCAAAACCTATGGGAGTGGGAGCACAAAAGTCAAGGCTGTGGACAATGTAAGTTTAGAGATTTACGAGGGTGAATTAACAGAGATCATGGGTGCATCGGGCAGTGGGAAAACGACGATTTTGCAACTCATGGCGGGTTTAGACTCGATGACGAACGGCGAAGTGTTTATCAATGGCAAGCCTATTTCGACGCTTTCGGACAACGACATGACCAAACTTAGGCGTGGCGTCGGTTTTATATTCCAAAGTTACAATTTGTTGCCGATGTTTACTGCTGAGCAGAACATTACGTTGCCACTCACGCTTTCCAAAACGAAACTGGACAAGAAGTGGTTTGACACGTTGACTGGGAGTTTAGGTCTGAAAGACCGCTTGAAGCACTATCCGAGCCAATTGTCGGGTGGACAGCAACAGCGAGTCGCGATTGCGCGCGCATTGATTACCAAGCCGAAAATCGTTTTCGCAGATGAACCGACTGGCAATTTGGACATGGTTTCCGGTCAAGGAGTTATGCAATATTTACGCAAAGCAGTCAGTGAACTGGGAATAAGCGTGATTATGGTGACGCACGATTTGTCGATGGTAAAGTATTCGGATCGCACGATATTTATGGCAGACGGCAAGGTTTTCGCGGACAATCGCGGGCTTACAGAGCAAGAAGCGTCGGAAATTCAAAAGGGCATCAGAAGCCAGATTTTGAGCGCATAAGCAGGGGAGTAAAGTTATGATTAGGTTTTCTCTCGCACTTATGCGACACAGTTTTTCAAGATACATTGCGACAGGGTTGACGATCGCGATTTCAAGCGCATTTATTTCGGCGACTTTCGTTTTGTCACGCGCAATGGAGCAAAAAACCGCTTCTTCATTGCAAGGCAGTTCGAGTGGTTCGATGATGCTTCGTTACATCATGCTCGCCTTCGCGTTAATCGCAGTTGCAGTGGCTGCATTGGTCATTTCGAACACGTTCCAAGTGCTCGTGGCTAGACGCAGGCAGACTTTCGCGCTGCTCAGATGTGCGGGTGCATATAAACGGCAGGTTTTCACGTCGGTTGCATTTGAAGCGACACTTTTGGCGACTGTAACGTCGATAATCGGAGCACTTGGTGGTTATTTGCTGATTTTAGTACTACAAGCGACAGTTCTGGTGCTCAAAAATAGTATACATGCACCGACTTTGACGTTTGAAGACGTGCTGGTTCCGCTGATTGTATCGATTATTGCAACGTTTTTGGCGTCGATACTGCCTGCAAAAGTGGCATCCAAGATTTCGCCAGTCGAGGCACTTAGGGCGAATGACGAAACAGGCGATAAAGTCTCAAGCATATCCAAAAAGCGCTTTATAACAGGCTTAATTCTGTTCGTTGTAGGCACTATTTGGCTTATTATGACCGTAGTTGACATTTCTAACTTCAATTATGAGACTGCGAGCGCGCAAGATGCGTCGTCCGTGTTTGTAGGCGCATTTTTCCAAGCGTTTACGGCGGGATTTGCCACATTTGTCGGCGTTATCATGCTTGCGCCGTTCTGGACTAAGATATTTTTATCACTACTATCACTGTTGTTTGCGCACATTTCGCCTGCTAGCAACTTGGCGTTCGCGAATACTAGGCAAAACGGCAGGCGCACTTCTGCGACAATCTCCGCGTTAGTAATCGGTGTGACATTGATTTCGCTGTTCTCAGCAGGCGCAACTTCTGCGAAAGTGACTTTGGGCAACGAAGTCGGTAACAGAAATGCACTCGATTTCGCTGTCACCGCAATGACTCCGAACGCTGAAAACGACGCGAAACTTACTACTGCACTTTCCGCAACCAAAGCGATGTCTGAAGTTGAGAGGGCAGAATTGGTTAAAAGCGCAGTTGTAGCAGTCGGTAGAACGCCTACTGACCATTTTGCAGAACTTTCCATAATGCCGATGTCGCCCGAAATTGCGCATAAGTTTTTGCGCGCGGATCCTGCGCTGTATGCAGTAAAGGATGGCGAGATTTTGTTGCCTAATTCTGTCGGAAGCAGAATCGGTGAGAGTGAAAAGGCAGTTTACGCTACTAATAACGCATCGATTGACCATGCGATTGAAGACGCTAAGTTCCCAAATTGCGTTAGTAACCGAGAGTGCACGATGTTAGTTCCGAAGTTTTTGGCTTCACAGTATTCCAACACGTCCAGCGCTTACGTTTCGCCTGCAACTTTCAACGAAATCGTCAAACGCGGATTAATTACTACGAGCACGAGCACGATGTGGGTGAAAGTGAAAGACAGCGCAAATCCGCAGGACACATTCGTAAAGTTGATGGGCGAGTTTGAGAAAATGAGCGTTAACCAGCAAAACTTCGCTATTGAAGGCGGTATTATGGTGCGCGGAATCATGAACAGCATAATCGACACGCTTTTGGTATTCGCAGTCGCAATGCTCGGAATCGGCGTCGTAATTGCCTACATTGGTATCGCGAACACGCTTTCGCTTTCTGTCATCGAACGGAAACGCGAACTCGCACTGCTTCGCGCAGTTGGCATGCAAAAGTCATCAATTCGCGCGTCAATCACTATCGAAGCACTGCTCACTGCCGTAATCGGCGCGTTAGTCGGCGTAGTGCAAGGAACATTGTTTGGCTTCGCCGGAGCGTCAATCATCTTGGGCTTCATGATGCACGTAACTTATGCAGTTGACTACGCACATATAGCACTTGCAGTTTTGGTCTCAATCGCAGCAGCAGTGTTGGCGTCGATACTGCCTGCTAGAATGGCACTGAAGACGCAGCCAGCGGAGGCACTTAAAGCGGAGTAGGGTTAGGTTTATCGCCTGCTTCTCATCCCGCAAGCGAATGCGATGCGGGATCTGCATAACAAAGCAGTACTCTTAATGCCACGCAGTACTTCATTTCTGAATTCCGCACCGCGAAACGAAGTGTAGCGTGATGCGGAATCTTAATTAAAGTATTCGCAACGCGAATGCATTTAATGGTGTTCGCATGCGCTCACGCTAGTTTTAAGATTCCGCATCACGTTACGCCCCTTGGGCTCCACTGTGCGGAATTCTGAGATAGGAGTATGAGCGCAAAGCGCGAATTCCGAATCAATTACTCCTTACTCATTACTCCTTACTCATTACTCCTTACTCATTACTCCTTACTCATTACTCCTTACTCATTATTAGCGCGATAGCGCAAACTTCAAAAATCGCTTGACATTCCACACGAGAGTGTAGTATACTTAAAACATAGCAATTAAAATTTTGACTTAAATTAGTTATTAACTATTAACTATTAACTATTAATTATTAACTAATTAAAGTTTGGTGGTGGAGAACTTTATTTTGTTAAACATAAAAGTCAAGGAGGAATTATGTTTTCTATAATGAAACATAAGAAATTAGGTACGAAAGTATCTACTAAACTTAACTCTACCTCAATTAAG
>JAISFQ010000032.1 GCA_031263495.1 Candidatus Nutricula glyptotermitis | reverse complement strand
CTCAGGGCTATATGGATTAGGTGTTTTAATCGACTTATCAACTGCTCCACCACACAAAGCACACACATCATAAACAGATAGCACTCTGTTTCGTAGCCTAGTCCTAAGTGCTCCATTGCTTCGTCTTGGGTTATATGGCATGACAAAACCTCCTAAGATGAAGTGGAATAATGAACTGAGCGTAATGCTCAAATAACTGAAACTTTTCAAAAGTTGCGTGTTTTAAATTAACTTTAACACTTGGTACTTGATTAAGAACTTTAACAAGTACATTCTTACAGTAAAGATATACCATGTTAAGTATCTGTGTTAAGTAAGTATTAAATAAGTTTCTTAATCTTACTCTTAATCTCTTTCTTATCTTATTTAAGAGCCATAGTTTCCCCTGCTTATAATATATGCTTTGCTTCACTTTTGTAGTTAAAGTAGTGTTAAAGTTGTAACAAAGTTGTGTTAAAAGTGTTTCATTTTGGATGCAGAATAAACGCAAAAAGTATGTGAAAGTGAGTAAAGTTTGAGTGAATGTTTGAGTGAAAGTGGGTTGTAGAATAATATAATTCGTCTTGTTATTTGTGTTTGTTGCCCCATTATAGCATAAATGTAAGCCTGCTATATTTTTAACAAATGCAGAACAAGCAGGCAAAAGTGCTGTATATTCAAGTCGTGGAGCATACGGGGGTCGAACCCGTGACCTCTTCCATGCCATGGAAGCGCGCTACCAACTGCGCTAATGCCCCAGTTACGTGTGCATGAGCGGGCGAGGGGAATCGAACCCCCCTCTGAAGCTTGGGAAGCTTCCATTCTACCGATGAACTACGCCCGCCAGATAAATGTTAATGCTATCAAACACGCACTGTTAATAATACTACCACACCTGTTTGCATTTCGCAACCAAAGCGTGTATGATTAATAGTGTAACGACTAAAATAGTTGAAATGGTGCTAGATGCAATATAAAGTAGGAGATTCGGTAGTATACCCGAAGCATGGTGCTGCAACAGTGACCAAGATTGAGGAGCGCGTGATACGTAACGCTAGAAAGACGTATTTAACGCTTGAAATTGCAGTTGATAAAATGACTATTCAAGTGCCTGCTGATAACTTGAAGACTATTGGCGTACGTGACATCATTGACAAAAACGGTGTTGAGATCGTGTTTGATATACTTTCTAACGATCCTCCAGACACAAACATGACGTGGACGAAGCGCTTCAAGGAGAATGTTGAAAAATCATCCACGGGCAATTTATTTGATGTTGCCGAGGTGATAAAGGATTTAGTTTATAGAGGTGACACTAAAGCCATTTCGGCTGGTGAAAAGCGAATGTTACATAGGTCAATGATCGTACTTGTAACAGAACTCGCGATTTCGCTGGACGAGAATGAAGAAGAAGTCAAAAGAATTGTCACGGAGAAACTTGACGTGCCGATTGATTATTTTGACTAATTGGAGTGTGTCCGCGAAGAGGCTAAATGACTGAAGAGATGATTCGAGTAGGCATAGGGTTTGACGCGCATAAGTTTTCTAAGGATTCTGCGCGTGAATTGTGGATTGCATGTCTAAAATGGGACGGCGAAACTGGGTTGGAGGCTAATTCAGATGGTGACGTTGTGACGCATGCTATCGCAGATGCTCTACTTTCTGCTACCAATTTACCTGACATCGGAAACTTTCTTTTACCTGCTCAGGACTATAAAAACACTCACGGTGAGCATATTTTGCATAAAGTGTCTGTTGCACTACTAGAAGTTCGTGCAAAGATTGTTAATGTTTCTGCGCAATTAATCGGCAATTCGCCTAAGTTTTCTCCCATGAAAAGCGAAGCGCAAGATGCAGTTAGTGGCGCATTGGTTGGAAATCCGCCAGTTTCACTTTCTGCAACCACGACCGATTCGCTAGGTTTCACTGGCGAAGGCAAGGGTCTAGCGTGTATTGCAACTGCACTAATTCTACTACCAGAGAAGGTTTAAGATTCGCCTTTCAAGAACTAGAACGTTTTTTTCTAGCATTTGATGCAAAAATCTATTACCTACTCGCTAACTGGCTGCTCTGCAAGTGCCTCACTCATTAACTGTTCGCGTTCTGCTTCAAAAATGCCTGTAAGCGTCTCATTAACCGCATTAAGCAACTCTGTCTCGCCTTTTTTGACTCCAATTGAAGTAGATGCCTTTTCAAGAGCGAATTCAAAACCTTTATCCTCAGGAAACTCGACAATCGCAAGGTCAGGATTTGCCATAATCGCAGACTTTGCAGCAGGGTATTCTGCTACATAACCATCAATCTTGCCTGCCTTCAATGCAGTAATCATAGTCGGAAAGTCCTCTAATGCAGGTTGCTTGTCCACACCTTTGATCTGGTCAATCATGTCATACTCAGTGATGCCCAGTTGTGAAGTGACTTTTGCGCCTGCAAAGTCCTGAATCGAAGTAGCAGTTGGATATTTGCCATCGGCTTTTACGACCATCACAACTTTCGATGAATAATAAAACTCACTGAAATCTATCGACTCTTTACGCTCTTCAGTAGGACTCATTCCAGCGATGATTAAATCAATTTTACCAGAAGTCAGAGCAGGCAAAAGTCCATCCCATTCAGTCTTTACGACGACCAATTTCTTACCCAACTTATCCGCGACTCTTTGCGCGATTCTCACGTCATAACCATTTGCATATCCGCCACCATCAACCTCAGCAGCGTTATTTGCGTCATCTACCTGCGACCAATTGAATGGTGCATATGCACATTCCATGCCGACTTTTAGCACACCAGCTGCGTCTGTTCCATTGCTAGAACACGCCGAAACGCCGATAAGTCCCAACGAAAATACAGCCACAAATGCGAACATTTGCCTAACTTTTACTCTCATCTATCTCCCTTCATAATAAAAATTATGTTAATATATTACTACCACTCAACTTGTTATGCAAGCGATTGTAACATTTGAGTTAGAATTGTTACAAAATATACGCAATTCGCGATCGATGTTTTTAGAAAGCCATATGCAATCACCCAGCTTGTATCGCAGTTACGGCGATGGTGTTAACGATATCTGCGACTAATGCTCCACGTGATAAATCATTCGTTGGCTTCTTCAAACCTTGCAACAAAGGTCCTATTGCGAGCGCATTTGCTTCGCGCTGAACCGCTTTATAACAGATGTTTCCAGTGCTAAGATTCGGGAAAATAAACACGTTTGCCTGCCCAGCGACCTTAGAATTAGGCAATTTAATCGCCGCAACATCTTTATCAACTGCAGCATCATATTGAATCGGACCTTCAATATCATCTGGTATAATATCAACTTCGCTCTCCCCTGCTTTCTGCTTTGCAATTTCAGTCGCCTCAATCACTGCATCCACATCAGAACCTTTGCCAGATGTGCCAGTCGAATATGAAAGCATAGCAATTTTTGGCGTAATTCCAAACTTTAACGCAGTTTCTGCAGAAGATATAGCGATTTGTGCAAGTTGCTGAGGTGTAGGATTCGGATTCACCGCACAATCTGCATACAAAAGCACTTTATCTTTGATAACCATCAGCATCGCACCAGAAACCACACTTACGCCTGGTTTTGTCTTGACTATCTGTAAAGCAGGACGAATTGTGTCCGCAGTCGTATGAATAGCACCAGAAACCATTCCATCCACTTTACCTAAATACGCCATCATAGTCGCAAAATATGAAATATCTTTCACTTGTTTGCGAGCGTCCTCAATCGTTACGCCTTTTGCCTTTCTGACCTCAGCAAATTCAGCCGCGTACTCGTCAATATATGGTGCAAAATCATCAATAACTTCTGCACCATCAATTCTCGCGCCAATCTCCTTCGCCAATTTATGCGCAACTTTCTCCTCGTCCAAAATCACGAGGTCAGCAATGCCAAGAGAAAGCACTTCTGCTGCTGCTTTCAGCACTCTCGGATCATTACCTTCAGGCAGTACGATGCGCTTACGGCACTTCGCAGCCATTTCATATAATTTTTCGTTATATTTCACTTAGAACCTTCCATTAATAATTCTACACCATTATTTAACAAATTGCGAATTTCCACAGTTTTGGTGCGCTCCGCGCAGTACTTCTACTCTGAATTCCGCACCGCGAGTATTAGCAGTCACTTTCACTCTGAATTCCGCACCGCGAAACGAAGTGGAGCGTGATGCTAAATCTTAATTAAAAGTATTCGCAACGCGAATGCCTTTAATCGCATTGCTACGCAATACTTTAATTAAGATTTAGCATCTACGTGCGGAATTCTGAGGTGGAGTACGTGCTGGATTCAAAGTACCCTCTTGTCATCTAGCAAGCGAAAGCGATGCGGGATCTACATCAGCAAGACTGTACGTTACGCGCAAAGAAGCCAGATCCCGTGTCGCGCACTGACGTGCGCTACCTAGATGACAAGAATCGGAATTCGCTATCGCTCATACTTCTATAGCGCTAGCGTATGGTTTCACCTACGGCGCAACAATACTTGCGCATTGCTTGGATTTTTCATACTGAAAAATCCAAGCCTCTGCTGTGAAGCTACTTTTGGACTAAGAGTAACTCTGCAGCAGAGTGGCTTGGCAAGACCTAAGTCTTGCCAAGCCTTAGCGCAACATATACAACAACAAGCGCATGCGAAGTTGTTTTGTGTGTTGCGGGGTAAGAGTGTGAGCGTAAGCGAACTCCGTTTTGTACGTAATGAGCAGTACTTCTATTCAGAATTCTGCACAGCGAGTATTAGCAGTCACTTTCACTCTGAATTCTGCACCGCGAAACGAAGTGTAGCGTGATGCTAAATCTTAATTAAAAGTATTCGCAACGCGAATGCCTTTTCCTGTGAGGCGAGAGCCGAGCAATAAAAGTGTGGGGCATAGCCCGAACTCTGTTTTTGTCCTCGCAACTAGTGTCTAATCTCGCCAGTTCCATTAGGAACGAGCATAATCCACGTATTGCCGGGCGTTAATTGCACCTCAATAGTCTTTTTTTCTGGTGCAGGAGTAGGAGTCGGAGTGCTGATGGTTTCGTTTGGTGTTGGGTTAGGCGATGGGCTGGGTGTAGGCTGCACGATTTCGACTTTAGCAGTGATTTTTAGCATTGCAGTATCGGATTCTTTTGACCATGTAATAGGCAAATATTTGCCGTCAGTCGCTATATACCCCTTCCCTTTACCGACCACGTGCATGTCCATTTCTGGCGTGCCAGATGGGTCAACTTCGGGGCAACCAGACGTGTCCATTTCGAGCGCAATCACGTTTTTTGCAGATATTTGAGTGCCTGCCGCTGACATAAATGGTTCACCGTCTTGAAAGCGTAAAAACGTCTTAGATGCCGCGTCCCATTTCCAAGAAGTTATATATGAACTGGACATTACCTGCACAAACTCGTTTTCGAGTGTCTTGCCATATTCTGACGCAGTCGGTTTTTCATCATCTTTCTTGGCATAGAGAAACTGCGCAGGCGGTGGAGTAGCGCGATCTTTTTCCGCTGCTTTTAGAGCATCTGAGAGTGTAAAAAAGTCATTATGTGGCGAATTGTAGCCTATTCTTTGAAAACCAACGCCACCTTCATCTTCGGATATCAATTGCACACCAGCAGCGTTTGCTACGTCTTGGAATCTGTGACCGTTTGAGCCAGAAAACACGAGCAAGCCTTTCATCGGTGATACAATTGGTCCATCAGCGATTCTAAGTGAACGAACTGGACCCACATATTCGGGCATTTTTGAGTTGTAAACTGATATAAACCTAGTCACGCCACCTTCGACCATCGTTTCCCATACAATATCTGCATCTTCTAAACCAGTTTGTGGACGCGCAAGTGGGTCATTTTCAATTTTCACAGCGACTGCTGGTCGTTTTTCCAAAGTTTTGGTTTCGACACCTGTCAGTGGCCAATATATCTTCTGTGGCTCAGGAGTTGGAGTGGGCTCAGGAGGTGCTTCTTTTGAACAACCAGCAACCGCCACAAACGTAAGCAACACCAACAACGCCAAAACTTGTCTTGCAAATCTACCATATGTTCCGCGCAAATCTACCATAATACTTTCTACCCCCAATCGTTACGTCAATTCATCACATCTTGACACATAATATAGTATACAGATTTTCACCCATGATTGCTGATTGTTTACTCGGCGTGGTGAGCGGATCGTTCTTTGGCTTATGCGTTAGCGATCAAACACTCGAGTATCTTTTATAGCATAAATTGGCTCCTTTATTGGAAGTGGTTTTGTTTTCCAGATTTTGTCGACATACTCACGAACTGCACGATCTGAACTAAAATACCCCATTCTAGCGACATTTAAAACTGATTTTTTCGTCCACTCGTGCGGTTTTTTATAGTCACTGTCGATTTTGTCTTGAATCTTGATATACTCGGCATAATCAGCAAGAACCATAAAACGATCGTTGTGCAATAAATCATGAACAAATTCGTTAAAATTACTAGACTTTGCCAAGTCGAACACGCCATCTGTAATAGAATCAATCGCACGTTTCAATTCTGGAATCGAATCATAATAGTCAAGTGGAACATAACCAATAGTTTTCAACTCTTCGACTTCTTCGACTTTCATTCCGAAAATATATACGTTTTCATCACCGACTTTCTCTCTAATTTCCACGTTCGCTCCATCCAATGTGCCGACAGTAAGTGCTCCATTCATTGCCAACTTCATGTTGCCGGTTCCAGACGCTTCTAACCCCGCAAGTGAAATTTGCTCGGACAAATCTGCTGCTGGGATTAGTTTTTCTGCGAGTGCAACATCATAATTGGGTATAAATAGAACATGAAGCAATTCGTTCGCTACAGGATCTGAATTTATCACGCGAGCGACAGAATTTATTAGACGAATAGTCTCTTTCGCCATAAAATAGCTTGGTGCTGCCTTCGCTCCAAACAAAAATGTGCGTGGAGTAAAGTTTTTTACATCAACTCTCCCATCTTTTATACGGTTATAAAGCGTGATTATATGCAAAAGTTTCAAAGTTTGGCGTTTATACTCATGCAACCTTTTTATCATTACGTCATAAAACGCATTCTCTGAAATCAGCATTTTGTCATAATGATTGTATACATAAGTCGCAAATCGCTCTTTGTTAATCGTTTTTACATCTCTAAAATCAGATAAAAACTCTTCATCATAAATATGTTCCTCGAGCTCTTCCAATTGGTATAAATCAGTCGTCCAACTGTCAGATTGCAAAGTATCGGTAATCAAATCCGAGAGAATTGGGTTTGAAATCTCCAAAAATCTGCGTGGCGAAACACCATTCGTAATGTTTATGAACTTGTTTGGCATATACTTAGCAAAGCATGGAAAAACTTTACGTTTTAACAGTTCAGAATGCAATGCAGCGACACCATTTACCTTTTTTGAAACTTGCGTAGCCAAATATGCCATCCGAATTCCGCCAGAATAGTTATTTTCAGTGAAAACCGACAATTCACTAGCCTTTTCACTACTCCCCAACTCTTTTCCCGCAGTTTTCAAGAACATATCATCCAACTCGCAGATTATCTCAAAGTGGCGAGGCAACACTCTTTTGAACATATCAACATCCCAAATTTCGAGTGCTTCTGGAAGCAGAGTGTGACACGTGTAGTTAAAGCAATTGCAGATGATATTATACGCTAACTTCTTGTTGTATTTATGTTCATCAACCAAAATGCGATAAAGTTCTGGAATCGCGATGACAGGATGTGTGTCATTTAATTGGAACACAGTTCTTTGCGGCATTACTCTAAGGTCATTCATGCCTTCTTGGATAAACATCGCGCGAATAATGTCTCGAACAGAAGCAGCAGCGAAGAAATATTGTTGCTGAAAACGAAGTTCTTTGCCTTGCGAAGTGGAATCGTCAGGATAAAGCACCTTAGATATATTTTCCGCCTTGGTCTGCGACAATACTGCCTCCTCATATTCACCTACGTTAAACTTACTCAAGTCAAATTGGTGAACTGCTTTTGCTTGCCAAAGTCTGAGTGAATTTACATTACCAGTTGCCTTTCCTGCGATTAAATACGTATTAGGAACAGCCTTTACTTGCCAATCAGGAATCCAACGAACCCTTTCAATTTCGGTCTCATCGTCGTATTTTTCTACATATTTTTCGGTGTAACCGCCGTAACCAATGATTTGGTCGCGATCATACGCTCTTCTACTCCAAAGTGAGCCATTTTCGAGCCAATGGTCAGGTGTTTCGATTTGCCTTCCCTCATCATCGAATGTTTGTTTGAATATGCCATACTCATAAAAAATACCATACCCAATTGCGTTTATTTGCTCAGTCGCCGCAGATTCTAAGTAACATGCTGCTAATCTACCAAGTCCGCCATTTCCAAGTCCAGGTTCTGTTTCTGTTTCTAAAATTTGCTCAAAGTTTAAACCTAATATCTCCATTGCCTCGCGCACTGTGTGCTCCAAATTTGTCGCAGTGAGCGCTGCGGGAAGTCTGCTACCTAACAAATATTCCGCAGATAAATACGCGACAGTGCGCCTGTGCTTAGAGTTCGCCTGTTGAATGCCCCTTCTAGTTTGCATCCAACGCTCTGTTACGTATTTATCAATCGTTTTTGAAAGTGCTTTATATAAGTCATACTTTCCAGCGTGCGCCAAATCAACGCCACATAAATGCACAAGATTTGCACGAAACTCTTCTGCGATTTGCTCAGGACTGACAAGTTGCATGTCGCCATTTACGAGATGTCTTTCGTTTTGCATGTTTAATATGTTACACCGTATCGCATTGATTTGCAAATAACTTTTGAAAATTGAAGGAATTCGCGTTGCGAATGCTCTGATTGCGCTCGCCTTTCAGGCTCTCGCGGGAATCGGAATTCATTTCATTCATGTTTCTGATAGTACTGCGCTTTGCGCAGTGCGTTTGAATCGGAGTTCAGGCTACGCCTTCACACTTTTATTGCTCGGCTTCGCCTCGCGGGAATCGGCATTCGCGTTGCGAATACTCTAATTGCTCACGTTTCACGTTCGCATTGCTTGGATTTTTCAGTATGAAAAATCCAAGCCTCTGCCGTGAAGTTACTTTTTGTTTAAGAGTTACATTGCAGCAGAGTGGCTTGGCTTGGCGTAGCCAAGCCAAGCCTTAGCGCAACTTTTCAAAAGAACGAGCGCAAGCGAAGTTGTTTTGAAAAGTTGCGCGAATAAGAGTGTGAGCGAAAAGCGAACTCTGATTCATACTTGATAGCAGACGAGCCTCCACATTTGTCATCTAG
>JAISFQ010000155.1 GCA_031263495.1 Candidatus Nutricula glyptotermitis | reverse complement strand
TACTTCAAGAATCATTTAACTAATGCTATAGCAGAAGGAATTAACTCCATAATTCAAACAACTAAACGAAGAGCTAGAGGATTTCATACCTTTGATACTTTTGCTACTATGATTTATCTTACATGTGGTAAGTTAGAGTTAGCAACACCTATCCTTTCGGCTGAATTTCAGGCAGTATTTCAACTAGAATGGGAGTAGAGCCTTAATAGTTAATAATGGCGCTCGGCTGCGCCTCGCGAGATTCGGAGTTCGCTTACGCTCACACTCCACCACTCTGAATTCCTGCGAAGGCAGGAATCTTGAAAGGAGAACGTGAACGGAGGAGGAAAATGCGATTGAGCATTTGACCCAGCGATTGAGCATTTGACCCAGCGATTGAGCATTTGACCCAGCGTAGGAAAATGCGATTGAGCATTTGACCCCATTTGACCCCGTTCGACCCTATTGCGTAGCAATGCGATTAAAGGAGTTCGCCATCTTGCAGTATGTTTTAATGTGCAAAAAGCGTAAATTACTGTTTCGTGCTACAATATATAACTGTGGGCGATAAAATAGTGCTTGGCATAGAGTCGACATGTGACGAAACAGGTGTTGGCATACTTCGTGGACGTCATGTTTTGGCGAACGCAATTGCAAGTTCAATGGATGAATATGCGCGATATGGAGGCATAATTCCAGAGATTGCGTCTAGGGCGCATTTGGAAGCGATAATGCCTGTAATTAATAATGCGCTAAACACTGCTGAACTTACATTATCTGACATCGATGCGATTGCCGTCGCAGCGGGACCTGGACTTTTAGGATCGCTGTCGGTCGGTGTTTCTGCTGCTAAAGGACTATCTCTTGCGCTAGACATTCCGATTTATGCAGTCAACCATATAGTCGCGCACACTGCAGTTTCTCTTGTCGCACACCCTGAGCTTTCGCTTGAAGAGCCATTAATCGCGCTCGTTGCTTCTGGTGGACACTCGTCACTGTTTTTTGTGCGCAATTTCGCGAATGACATTACTGAATTGGGCTCAACTTTGGACGATGCAGCAGGTGAGGCGTTTGATAAAGTCGGCAGATTGCTTGGGTTAAAGTATCCAGGCGGACCTGAAATTGACAAACTCGCGCGCCTCGGAAATAGACATGCAATTGAATTTCCGAAGTCATTCGTAAGTGGTCCAAAATTTAAGGCGCACAGGTTCGATTTTTCGTTTTCTGGGGTCAAAAGCGCAGTTGCTCGCTATGTCGAGGCAAATTATAAAGACGCTGGCACTGGTAAAATTCAGATTTCAGAACAAAAACTTCAAGATATTGCAGCGTCATTTTCCGAAGCCGTAACTGATGTTTTAGTTACAAAAACACTTGATGCAGCGCGTGAATATGGCGTACGTAAAGTATTTATTGGTGGCGGATTTTCTGCAAACTCCGATTTACGCGCAAAGTTCAAAAATGCCGAAGTTGAATCAAAATACAGCGATTGTCCGCTTGAAATTTTTATACCACCAACTGAATATTGCACGGATAACGGTATAATGATTGCCTGCTTAGGTGCAATTTTGCTTGAAAACCATGTGTTGCCAAGTCCATTAGACTTTACGATCGATTCAGTGATGTCTGTGGGATAAACTGGTAATACGCACTTTACCTTTTTACTACCAACTTTACCGTTTTACTACCAACTTTACTTTTTTACTACCAACTTTACCAAAATGCTACACGTTTTACCAACCGACCGCCGGTATGCTATGCCTCTTGTCATCTAGGTAGCGCTGAAACGCGCGACACGGGATCTGGCTTCAAGAGCTGTAAGTTTATTCTCGCTAATCACAGATTCCGCATCGCATTCGCTTGCTAGATGACAAGGTACTTCTCGCTATGCATCAACATACTTATCATATCCCGTCTCTTCCAATCTCTTCGCCAGCCCAGCGTCGCCCTTGTCGACCACTTTGCCGTCCGCGAACACGAAAACTTCGTCGGGCGTGATGTAGTCGAGAATGCGGTAGTAGTGGGTGATTAGGAGAACGCCTAAGTCGGTGGTTTTGCGAGCGTCGTTTACGCCTTTTGAAACGATTTTTAGCGCGTCGACATCGAGTCCGGAATCGGTTTCGTCGAGTATGGCAATCTTGGGTTGTAGCATTTTCAACTGCAAGATTTCGTTACGCTTCTTTTCGCCACCTGAAAAACCTTCGTTAAGCGAACGGTTGGCGAACTTTTTGTCCATTTTGAGGCTCTGCATATTGGAGTTCAAGTCCTTTATGAACTCGCGAACTTGCGGTGCCTTGCCATCAAGCGCAGTTTTTGCGGTGCGCAGGAAGTTTGTGACAGAAACACCAGGCACTTCGATCGGATACTGCATCGCCAAAAACAGTCCAGACTTTGCGCGTTCATCGACTGTCATCTGCAACAAATCTTTGCCGTCCAATTCGGCAGTACCGCTGGTCACGACGTATTTTGGATGTCCTGCGAGCGTGTAGGCAAGCGTAGATTTGCCCGAACCATTTGGTCCCATGATCGCGTAGACCTTTCCCGACTCGACCTCCAAATCGACGCCTTTCAATATCTCTTTTGCCACTTCATCGCCATTGTCCGCCTTTACCAAAACGGAAGCGTGCAAGCCCCGAATCACTAGTTTACTCATTTTGTCCTTTCCTCAAATGTCTTTACTACATACTCTCTGACGCTGCTCACGATACCTTTATCTGCAACGCCAGTTAAGATTTCCTCAAAAAACGATTCGACAATCATCTTTTTTGCGTCTGTTTCACTGATTCCGCGCGACTCCAAATAAAACAACTGCTCGTCATCGAATCTGCCAGTCGACGATGCATGCCCTGCACCTTGAATGTCGCCAGTTAAAATCTCTAAATTCGGCACAGAATCTACTATTGCACCCTTTGTGAGCACGAGATTCTTATTCCGCACGAACGTATTCGTACCAAACGCTGTCGGCTCGATTAAAGCATTTGCAATCCACACAATATGCGTGCCTTTGTCCTCCGCGACGCCATTATATTTCACATCTGACTTGCAGTTTGGCATGTTGTGCAGGACGTTTATGTGGTGCTCCAAGTGCTCTTTTGCCTTCGCGAAATATGCACCTTTTGCGACGATACTTGCGTTTTTGCCTGCAAACTTTGCTTCCAAATCAAGACGCAGTACCTTGCCTGATAGCGAAATGACAGTGTGATTAAACTCGGAGTTTTCGCCAATTGTCGCAGTATGTTTACCTACAAACATCGCGTTTTCGTCCTTCATTTGCGTACTGATTACGTTTACTGTCGCATTCTTGCCGATCTGAAAGTCAATGCACTCCGCTTCATCGCCTGCACCAGTGTGCTGTAATATAATATCGCAGTGCACATCGTCCGAAACCGTGACTTTTTGCGAATTCAAGACGATTTGCGGTGCATATTGCGCTGTGTTTTGTAACCTTATCGGCACATTTGACGTTTCTGTAACCTGTACGGACGTTTTTGGAGTGCTGGTAGGGGAGTACGTGCTTATAATTTCGAGCAACGCATGGGCACTTTCTGGCGTGTAGCGAGTGGTGCCTGTTTCTGCGTCCGATTGTAGTGCTTTTTCTAATATCATCCGACCGACCCTTCCATCTGTAACTCAATCAATCTGTTCAGTTCAAGCGCATATTCCATCGGTAATTCCTTCGCAATCGGCTCGATAAATCCGCGCACAATCATCGCAGCAGCCTCATTTTCCGCCAAACCGCGTGACATCAGGTAAAACAACTGGTCATCGGTAATTTTTGTGACTGTCGCTTCATGTCCCATAAGCACGTCGTCTTCTTTCACGTCGACGTATGGATAAGTGTCTGAGCGGGAGTTGTTGTCCACAAGTAGCGCATCACAGAGCACATTTGAGACAGAACCTTCTGCGCCTTCGACGATTTTCACGAGCCCGCGATACGAACACCTGCCACCTTCGCGCGAAACGGACTTCGCAACGATCGAACTTTTGGTATTCGGTGCCAAATGAATCATCTTTGCGCCAGTATCTTGGTGCTGACCAGGACCTGCAAACGTAATCGATAATGTTTCAGCATTCGCGCCCTCGCCTGCCAAAATCGCTGACGGATACTTCATCGTCGCGACTGAACCGATATTGCCATCGATCCATTCCATAGTGCCATTTTCCTCGACTAACGCACGCTGTGTGACGAGATTGTAGACGTTATTTGACCAGTTCTGAATCGTAGTATATCGAACTCGCGCACCCTTTTTGACGATTATCTCGACCACGCCTGAGTGCAGAGAATCTTCCGAATAAATCGGCGCAGTGCAACCTTCGACATAGTGGACATATGAATCTTCGTCGGCGATAATCAATGTGCGCTCAAACTGCCCAAGACTCTGTGTGTTGATGCGAAAATATGCTTGAAGTGGTATTTTTACGTGCACGCCCTTTGGAATGTAGACGAATGAACCGCCAGACCATGCAGCAGAGTTTAGTGCGGCGAATTTCGAATCGTCGAACGGAATCGCCTTACCAAAATACTCGCGAAACAGTGCTTCGTGTTGCTTTAACCCCTGGTCAGTGTCCAAAAATACGACGCCCTGCTCTTCCAAATCTTTGCGAATACTGTTGTAGACCACTTCGGACTCATATTGCGCCGCAACACCAGCGACCAAACGCTTCTTTTCCGCCTCAGGCAACCCCAACTTTTCGTAAGTTGCAAGTATGTCATCAGGCAAATCTTCCCAGTTGGAAACCTGCTTATCTGTCGGACGCACGTAATATTTCAGTTGGTCAAAGTTCAGCGCGGAATAATCTACGCCCCAAGCAGGATCTTTTATTGTCCGAAAACCTTCCAACGCTCGTAACCGCAAATCTAACATCCACTGTGGTTCCTGCTTATACCGCGAAATTTCCAGTACGACTTGCTCGTCCAAACCGCGTTTCGCACCTTTCCCATACGAATCGTCGTCCTGCCACCCATACTTGTATGAGCGATCAATCTCACTCAAAATCTCATCATCTGAGCGCTTTTTCGCTGTCTGCTCCATAGTTCATCTCATCCAATCTGTAATATAGTATACTCGCGTTCGGGAGCGATTGCAATGCGGAATTTAATGAGTAGTGAGTAATGAGTAAGGAGTAATTTGGTGGGGGAAAGCATTCCCCCTAGCCTGAACCTCCTACGGAGTTTCAGGCATACCCCCTTCCCCTAGGGGCTTCGCCCCTAAGACCCCTAACTTAAAGGAATTCGCCTAACGGCTCATACTTTTATTGCTCGCTCCGCTCGCATAAACGGCATTCGCGTTGCGAATACTCTGATAGCACTGCGTCAGCGTGCGCTACGCGCCCGCCGACTTGCGCATTGCATGGATATTCCAGTAAGAAAAATCCAAGCCTCTGCTGTAAAGTTACTTTGGAACAAAAGAGTCACTCTGCAGCAGAGTGGCTTGGCTTGGCGTAGCCAAGCCAAGCCTTAGCGCAACATAAAAAACAACAAGCGTAGCGAAGTTGTTTTGTGTGTTGCGCGAATAAAAGCGTGAGCACGCGTAGCGTGTGAACTCCGATTCGTACGTAGCAAGCAGTACTCTTAATACCACGCAGTACTTCATTTCTGAATTCCGCACCGCGAAACGAAGTGTAGCGTGATGCGGAATCTTAATTAACAGCATGAGCGCAAGCGAATGCAATTAATCGCATTGCTACGCAATACTTCGTTTTAAGATTCCAGAGGATCGAACGCTCATTCGCGTTCTCCTTACTCATTACTCCTTACTCATTACTCCTTACTCATTACTCATTACTCATTACTCATTACTCATTACTCAGTACTCATTACTCATTTCTCAGGACTCATTTCTCAGTACTCCTTAC
>JAISFQ010000070.1 GCA_031263495.1 Candidatus Nutricula glyptotermitis | reverse complement strand
TAATTTATTTGACATATTATCGTGCGCTGAGTGTAGGTGGGTAGGCGAATGCTTTCATTGCGCTGGCGTATGGTTTCGCCTACGGCGCAACAATACTTGCGCATTGCTTGGATTTTTCAATGTGAAAAATCCAAGCCTCTGCTGCAAAGTTACTTTTTGTTTAAGAGTTACTCTGCAGCAGAGTGGCTTGGCTTGCCTATGGCAAGCCAAGCCTTAGCGCAACATAAAAAACAACGAGCGTAAGCGAAGTTGTTTTGTGTGTTGCGGAGTAAGAGTGTGAGCGTTAGCGAACTCCGTTTTGTACGTAGCGAGAAGTACTCTTAATGCCACGCAATACTTCTACTCAGAATTTAGCACCGCGAAACGAAGTGTAGCGTGATGCGGAATCTTAATTAAAAGTATGAGCGAAAAGCGAATACCAATTCACTTGTCATCCGCAAGACTTCCCCTTGTCATCCCGCAAGCGAATGGAATGATACAAGTCTATTCCTAAAAACAACTCGTAAACAGAGTAGCGAGGTTAATCCGAGCAATAAAAGTGTGAGGCGTTAGCCGATTCCATTGCCGATTCTAGACGACAAGTGAGATGCACGTCGCTCACTTCCCTTCCGCTCCCCTAGCGGCTGCTCGTAGCACGAAGTTATAGACTTGGTTTTGCCACGGCGAAAAGAACATGTCGACGTAACGGAGGTCGTAAAGCGTCATGTTTTGGTTGATTGCAAGGGACAACATATGAAGTGCACTTGAAATGTCATAGGTCGAGGCAATACATGCTCCGAGCAGGCGTTTCGATTCGGTTTCAAACACCAAACGCACAGTAACTTCTGCATTTTCATCACCTACCAAGTATTTAGGTTTTACGAGCGCGGTAAAATCAGTCTTGGAAACTTCGATGTTGCGCTTGGAAAACGTCGCTTGTGCAGCGCCGAACGTCAATCCAGTAGTCGAAACTATGAAACCATAGGCGTTTATCGATGATGAACCTTGCGTGCCGATGGATTTGGCGTATTTATTGTCAGTTACTGCGTTGTGACCTGCGATAATTCCAGAGCGAGTGGCATATGAACCAAGTTGTATCGACGCGTTTTCGCCTGTAACATTCATATACGAACTTGCAACGTCGCCAACTGCGTAAACGTCCGCATTACTCGTCTGCTGTGCGCTATTTACTATGTAAACATTTGAACCTTCAAGCCTCTGAATTTCACCAGCAAGCAGTTCAGAATTCGCTACAAAACCAGCAGAAATTACAGTCACATCGACCGCATATTTGCCCGAATCTGTAACAAGCGTTTTGCCGTCATCTTGAAATGCAACTAAATTTTCGCCGTAGTGCAATTCGACACCGTTTTCCGTAAGCAAATCGTCTATTTTAGTGGCGAAAATGTCATCAACATGTTCCTTTAATGAACGCGCACTCCGCCCAAACAGCATAATCTTTCTGTTTTCGAACTTATCCGCACTTTTTTGCTTCTGTATCGACAGCGCAATCGCAAGTTCTACGCCGATATGCCCAGTTCCGACAATCGCAATCGCGCGAGTAGCAGGCGAATCTGCATATTTGAACAACTTTTTTGCGTCGTGAGCGGTTTTCAAAGTAAGCACATTTTCCGCATCTGCGCCAGTCACACCAAGTTTTCTAGCAGATGAACCAGTTGCCAATATCAATTTGTCATAATGCTTCACTACCGATTCGCAACTTTTCGCAGTGCCAGTGACAGTTTTTGCCTTCAAATCGACGGCTGTAACTTCCGTTTGCATATGAAGTTTTACGCCCTTCGACTGCAATTTTTCTGGACTTGAATACCACATACTACTCTCACTGTCAATCTTTCCAGCAAGGCGTAGCAGTGCATCCGCGCCGACGAAACTTACGTTATCGTCCATCTCGAACATCGTAACATTATGCCCAGTATAATGCCCTAAAATCGTCATCGCAGCACTTATTCCTGCGTGATTTGCTCCAACTATTACTATCTCCATGCTAGTTAATATTGTAGCACAAAACGGTTAATGGCTAAATGTGGGGGCTGGTGGAATAGACGAATTCGGCAAATCTGTATGCCATTTTACACCAAAGACAAATCGTGATCTATCATTCAAATCTTTATACCCAACGACTCCTGTAAATCCAGCACTTTCGAATATCTCTTGAACACCATCTCCTTGCTTCTCGTCATGCTCGATAATAAATGCTCCGCCTAGTTGCAGAAGTGAAAACGCGTGCGGAACCAAATTTGCTATAAAATGTAAACCTCGCTTTCCTCCACCATACAACGCACTTTTAGGCTCAAATGAGAGTTCAGGAGGCAAATTTCGCGGTGGAACATATGGCGGATTAGAGAGTATAAGATCTGGTCGTTCTGGAAAATTGTTAAACGTAAGTGCATCATCTTTGGAACATTTTGGTCTAATCTCGCTGTCAGAGAATAAGTTTAAGCAGTTGAGGTTCGCAAATTCAAGTGCAATACCCGATTTCTCGACGAGAGTCACTTGGACTTTATTCCCAAACTCTTTCTGCACTGAGATTCCGATTGCCCCACTTCCTGCGCACAAATCATACACAACGACTGGCGCATTAGTGTCTCTATGCATATCAGTGCTGGCGTATGCTGCGTTATGCACACCTTTAATGCGCTCTGCGATATAACTGCATGCCAATCTGACAAGCGTTTCTGTTTCTGGACGTGGAATAAAAACGCCACCATCGACGCGAAATGTGTGACCCATGAACTCTGCTTTTTGCAAAATGTATTGCAAGGGCTGATGTTGCACGCGCCTATCTATGCACGCCAAAATTTGTTCTGATTTTTCATCTGTAATACGTGCACCGCGATTATTCATAAGTGCGATCTGCAATTCACTCCATGAGCAGCCAAATACGTCACAAAAAATCGCCTCAACATCGTGCCTATAAGACTGTATGCTATTTCCTCTCAGTATCTTTATACACTTTTCATAAAGAAACGAAAGATAATATTTTGCGCCCATATGCCATTCACTCGCCTATCTCACTCAACTCTTTCCGAGTTTTGCATCCTCATCTGTCTTTATAAGTGACTGAATTATCGGTTCAAGTGCTCCATTCATGACTTGATCCAAATTATACGCTTTATATCCAGAACGGTGATCCGTAATCCTATTTTCTGGATAATTATACGTCCTTATTCTTTCACTGCGATCTAGCGTACGGACTTGCGAATGACGCAAATCTGCAGCTTCAGCAGCCGCTTCTTCCTGTTTCTTCGCATACAAACGCGCTTTTAATATTCTAAGTGCTGCCTCGCGATTTTGTATCTGCGACTTTTCATTTTGCATAGAAACCACGATTCCAGTCGGAATATGCGTGATGCGAACTGCAGAATCTGTCGTATTTACACTTTGTCCACCAGGTCCAGACGAACGAAACACATCGACGCGAATGTCATTTGTGTCAATCTCAATTTCATCATCGTCGTCGTCAATTTCAGGATAAACATACACGCCAGCAGCGGATGTATGGATTCTACCTTGAGATTCTGTGACAGGAACTCTCTGCACTCTGTGCACGCCACCTTCATATTTCAAATCATGCCAGACGCCATCACTCGAATCTGTGACATTTTTCCCACGAATCGCAATCTCAATATCTTTTATGCCACCAAGACCAGTTTCCGTTTTTGACAACACCAAAAACTTCCAGCCCTTAGATGCTGCAAATAGACTATACATACGCACTAAATCAGTAGCAAATAACCCAGATTCATCGCCACCAGAACCAGGCTTTATCTCCATTATAACGTTTTTCGCGTCATCTGGATCGCGCGGAACTAACAATCGCAACAATTCAAGGTTCAAATCCTCAAGTTTTGTTTCAATTGACTCCGCTTCTTTTAAAAACGACGAATCCTCGCCCGACAACTCACGTGCAGTAAGTAAATCATTTGTCAGAGCCCTAATTTGGCGATGCGTAGCCACGATAGGTTTCAACTCGGCAAACCGTTTCCCTAAATTCCGAGCAACTCTTTGATTACTTAGAGTTTCAGGATTTGCAAGACTTACTTCAACCTCGTCATATTCCGAAACTAAAGCATCCAAAACGTTTTCGTTTTCTTCCATGTCCTCCCTCGCACATCGCACGTTAATCGATGCATTTGTCCAAGCGCAACCGTTTTTAAGTTGCACTTTACACACACAATCAAGGCAAATTATTTCTTAATTAACTTGCCGTAACGCCTCTCGAATGCTGCGACCCTTCCACCAGTATCCAAAATCTTCTGCTTACCAGTGTAAAATGGGTGACATTCGTTGCACACTTCCACGCGCATTGTGCCTGCTGGCATAGTGCTTCTAGTCACAAACTTGTTGCCACAAGTGCAAGTGACTTCAGTCGTCTTATAATCTGGATGAATACCTTTCTTCATCTGTTTTCCTCACTTCCTGTTAAATAGTATACACTATTATTAACATTAATGCAAGAGGTCGTTAACAATTGGTAGCGACGCAAATTGTGTGGGATTCAAAGTGTCACGCACAGGAAACATTACCTCGCTTGTCATCTAGGTAACGTGAATGAAATGAACGCGACACTAGATCTGCATTCTTAGTACGTAACGTACATTCTCGCTACCACAGATCCCGCATCGCATTCGCTTGCGATGACAAGATACTTCTCGCTAATCAGCAATTCTTGAACGCTACCCACAAAGTACTCGCAGGTTGCATTCGGCGCAAAAACAGTGTAATATTATTAACATGGCAGAAATAATTATTAAATCAGAACAGGAAGCGGCTGAAATGGCTGCTCGCACTATTGTCGACGCGATTAAAGCAAACCCTGAGTTCGTGCTTGGAGTTGCGACTGGGTCGACTCCAATAAAAGTTTATGCAGAGATTGCAAAACTTGTGAAGGCGGAAAACGTCGACGTTTCGAAGGTAAAAGCGTTTGCATTGGACGAATATGTAGGCATTTCTAAAGATCACCCAGAGTCATATTATCAAGTCATCAAAGTGAATGTTACAGATCAGATTGGTTTAAGACCAGAAAACGTCAACACGCCGAGCCCTGATATTAAAACTGTTGCTACTGCTGGTGCCGATTATGAAGCAAAGATTAAGGCTGCTGGCGGTGTTGATTTGCAGATTTTGGGCATTGGCAGAGATGGGCACGTAGGTTTCAATGAGCCAGGTTCATCGCTCGCTTCCTCGACTCGCATAAAGACATTGACGCAGGAAACTTTGGAGGACAATGCGCGTTTCTTCGATTCGATTGATGACGTTCCGAAGCATTGCATAACACAAGGAATCGGCACGATTTTGCGTGCAAAACACCTACTTTTGTTGGCGTTTGGCGAATCGAAGGCTGAGGCTATCGCTGGCGCACTGGAAGGCGCTGTGACTTCGTCTTTGCCTGGTAGCGCAGTGCAATTGCACCCACACGTAACCGCGATCGTCGACCCTGCTGCTGGTTCTAAACTCAAAAACTTGGAGTATTACAAGTGGGTTTATGAAAATAAGCCTAGTTGGGATGCTATTTAACGCATTTTTGCTACGATGTGGCGCATATTAGATGAAGGATGTGATGTAAGGAGATGGTGCTAGATGTATAAAGTGATGATGGTGTGCACTGGCAATATATGTCGCTCGCAAATGGCGCATATGGTGTTGCAAAATAAGTTGAATGAACGTGGGATTATTGATGTTACAGTTGATTCAGCGGGCATTTATTCTGGTGCTGCTGGATATCCTATCGACCCACGCGCGGCAAAAGTTTTAGCAAAGCACGGTTACAAAGTATTCAAACATTACGCAAAGCAAATCTCTGAGCAGGAAATTGAGGATTTTGACCTTATTTTAGCCATGACTAGCACGCATTATAGCAACTTGATGTCAAAAAGTAGTGGTAAAAAGGACAACATTCGCATGTACATGCAGTTCAGTGATGCACATAAGGGCGAAAAACCTAGTTATGAACTAAACATTACTGACCCGTGGTATGGCTCTGACATGGGTTTTCAGGGTACACTTGACAATATTGAAGAGTGCATCGAGAACATTATAGAGCACATTGAGGCAGAAAAAGTTGTGAAAAAGGCACTGAATGGCAATTGACGTGAGTGTAGAAGTGGAGAGTTTGTTATGAAACAGGCAGTAATCGTAATTGATATGATTCATGACTTTGTGGATGGCGTGCTGGGAAGTGCTCCTGCGCAGAAAATTGTGCCCGATTTGAAGTCGTTTTTGGAAGTTGCACGTAAGGATAATGTGCCAGTAATTTATACCAATGATGCGCATTTGGACGAAATAGATAATGAACTCAAACTTTGGGGCAATCATGGCATTAAAGGAACTCACGGCGGCGCAGTAGTTCCAGAACTTACACCACAAGCAGGTGATTTTGTCATTGAGAAGCGTAGATATAGTGCGTTTTTTGGCACATCGCTTGATTTATTGCTTCAAGAACTTGGCGTTACGAATGTTATTTTGACTGGTGTTGCGACGAACATTTGCGTACAATCGACCGCGATGGATGCCTTTTTTCGTAATTACGCTATCACGATTGTGCGCGAAACGACTGCATCTTTTGACCCAGATGCTGAAAAATATGCGCTGGACTATATGAAAAGCATGTTTGCGGCAGAAATTGTTACAGTTAACGAGGTGTTTTGAAATCGCGCTGAGTTTGTGGTATAATTTTAACTGTCTTTGCGTGGTGTCCATGCTTGGAATCCTCCAGGGCGGAAACGCAGCAAAGGTACAAGCCTCTGGGCAGGTGCGCAAAGACATACTTCGCTGAAAACACACTTCTTAAGACTACAGGTATGAAAATATTTTTTGCTTGTTCTAGGCATCAGCACCATTACCTCCACCACACCACTTACGTGGCTTAGGCGGAGATATGGCACAGATGCTTTTACGAACCG
>JAISFQ010000076.1 GCA_031263495.1 Candidatus Nutricula glyptotermitis | reverse complement strand
TACTTCAAGAATCATTTAACTAATGCTATAGCAGAAGGAATTAACTCCATAATTCAAACAACTAAACGAAGAGCTAGAGGATTTCATACCTTTGATACTTTTGCTACTATGATTTATCTAACATGTGGTAAGTTAGAGTTAGCAACACCTAGTCCATTTGGCTGATTTTTGGGTAGTATTTCAACTAGAATGGGAGTAGAGCCGAATAAACTTACAGTTTTTGAACGCAGATATATGAGTTCGCTGCGCTCACGCTTTAATTAAGATTCCGCATCACGCTCCGCGGTGCGGAATTCAGAGTAGAGGTACAGCGAGAAAGTACGTTACGTACTAAGAACGCAGATCCCGTGTCGCGCTCACTTCGTTCGCGCTACGGGATGACAAATGATAGAGTGAACAGCGAAGTTGTTTTGTGTGTTGCGGAGTTAGAGTGTGAGTGTGAGCGAACTCCGTTTAATTGCATTGCTACGCAATACTTTAATTAAGATTCCGCATCTACGTGCGAAATTCGGAGTGGGAGCTGTGCGTTTCACGTGCTATTCGTTCACTTTACCAGGTGGCAATTCACCATTTTCAATTTGCTTAAAGAAGCTATTGGTGTCCGCGCCCAAGAGCACAGTCGAGCCAACTGGTTCAACATAATATCCGAGGGATTCGATCGGTGGAGTGCCCGTGATTCCAGCTTCGCCTGTAGCATCTTTTGCGTGCATTGCAAAGAATAGTACATCAAAAATGTCCATTTTCTCATCAACGCGTATCGCTTTTGCGCCAGCTTTTACAAGTGCGAGGTCGTTTGGGATGTTAAGTAAACTCTCAGTCGTAGTAATTTTTTGCATAAGTTTAGAAACCACTTGCCGTTGCCGATTCGCGCGCCCAATATCTCCATCAGGGTCTTGAAGTCGCATTCTGGAAAATGCAAGTGCAGTGTTACCATCGACATCGTGACAGCCACCATTCCATTTCAAGCCAGAGTCCGGATCGTCAATCCCAGTTAAATCTGAGCAAACATTGATTGTGCCAGCAGCATCGACCATTTCTTTGACGCCCACCATCGATATTTCAAGATAGTGATTGACCTTCATATCAGTGAGTTTTTCAACTGTACGAACGATTAATTTTGGACCACCAAACGCATATGCAGCATTAATCTTATTGTCACCATAATCTGGAATTTCGACGAGTGAATCGCGCGGAATGCTTATTAGCGCAGTCGGACCAGTTTTCGGCTTGACGAGCAGCATAATCGTGTCAGTTCGCGTGCCGCCTACGTCTTCCCCTTTTACGATTTCATCATCTCGCGTGTCAGTGCCTACGATCAAATATGTTTCTGCATTGCCAGCAGATTCTTTAGAAAGTGAATCTACGTGTATGAGCTGCCCATTTGCCCAAAAATACAGCCAAATTACGCTTCCTACGAGCAACACAATGAGTGCCAATATGGGAAGTAGTATTTTGAACCAAAGTGGTTTCTTGCACTTTTGTTTCTTGTCACCTTTCGCATCTGCCCCAAAATCTTTAGATTTGGAAGTTTCTGCATCCAAAAATGGCAAATCGCCAGTTTGCGTGGTGGAAAATGGAGTGCTAGAGTGTCGTGTGCGAGCCTTTTTTTGAGCAGACTGAACCTTTTCGCTACCTTTTACGACTCTAGTGCGAGGCATCACCTTTGTAGATTCTGCTTCATCGTCTTCAGGTAAACTGTTGCGTAGCAGGGAATCGCTAGGAATCGGAGGTTTGTTTTCTTCGTCGCTACTAGATTCGAAGTCTGAGCGAGATGAAATGCTTCTTTTGTTCATTATTCCGCCATGTGGCGTGGATTCGCGCCTTTCGGCTTAATGCCACTATACGTCGACTTGAAAACGCCAATCATCGCCAACAATGCTCCTAGTACGATAAAAATATCTGCCACGTTACCAGTAAAAAACGTCGAATATTGTATAAAATCCAGCACTTTTCCTTCGCCAATCGCGCCTGGTGTCACAAAACGGTCAATTAGGTTACCAATCGATCCACCAGCAATCATCCCCAGCCCAATATGCAACATTACTCGATTCACGAACGCGATGTCAAATATCAACAATAGAAGTGTCATGACGCAAGCAACGATGGTGATAAGTAGCGTCGAATTCTGAAGAAACGAAAAACTTGCGCCAGAATTGTAAACCAGTTTCATAGTGATAAAATCATTAAACACGTTCGTATGGATGATTGAACCGTCAACAAGTTCACTTTTCGCCCAAAGTTTCGAAAGGTAATCCAGTGCGACAGTTATCAAGGCAATCAGAAAGAATACCCAAATCCGTCGTTTTTTAGCTCGTTTCATCAGGTGTATCTAAACTTTTGAGCGTATTGTTCAAAAATCCGCGCAAACGGACGCGATAATCTTTTTCAAACGCCTTGAGTTCGTCGATTCTGCGCTCAATTACCGAACGATCCTTTGCAAGTTTCGCATAAGTTGCATCGGATATTTCCCTCGCCTCTGCCAAAACTTGATTACCCTTGACTTCGGCAGCCTTAATCATGTTGGCACCTGTTTCTTTGCCTTGCTGAACGTAGCGATCGTGCAATTCTTTCGCAATCGTAATCATCGAGAGAATGCTTTCCTCGGAGTCATCGACAGCAGCATCTTTAATTGCCTGCAAACTGCCAGTATCAGCAGGAGGTTCTGCAATGCGGATTTGTTCTTGTAACTTCGAAATCGTCTCATTCGCGGTTTCAAGTTCGTCCTTGTAACTTGCCAATTGCTTCACAATTTCCTCAGGCACTGCAGTTTCAGCACTCGCCAACTTTTCCTCGACCTCTTTGATCCTTTCTTGCGATTCGCCAAGAGATTTTTCTACGTCTCGTAAACTTTCCTGCGTAGCATCCAATTGCGACTTCGTATCTTCCAATTGTCCCTCGGTGGTGCTCAATTTTTCCTGAACCTCTTTTAGAGATTCTTCCTTTTCGCTTACCTCTTTGAGAGCAGTTTCGAGTTTCTGCGCCGTCTCATTTTCATTATCGGCATCCGTTTCAGCAACAGAAAGTTTCGCCTCAAGCTCTCGTGACTTAGTCTCTGCTTCGCTCACTTTTGCTTCAAGTTCTTCAATCTTAGTTCCAAACTCACCCGATTTCACCTCTGCTTCACTGAGTTTCATCTCAAGCGAAATCGATTTTGCTTCCGACTCATTCGCCTTTTGATTTGCGTCTTGGACTTCATCTAGAGTCTCTTGCAATTTAGTCGCGAGTTCGTTCAATTGGACGCG
Organism: Candidatus Nutricula glyptotermitis; assembly: GCA_031263495.1. Taxonomy (GTDB): domain Bacteria; phylum Actinomycetota; class Actinomycetes; order Actinomycetales; family Bifidobacteriaceae; genus Nutricula; species Nutricula glyptotermitis. The sequence continues at coordinate 2,308 of JAISFQ010000076.1, read as the reverse complement.
CAGTGCATCTTCAATCTCGGAAGAAGATCCAGTTCTGGAAGTCTGTGCCGCCTCCAATTGCGTCTTTAATAAACTTACTTCCTGTTTCGATGCAGTTAAATCGTTTTCATAAGTCTTAACTTGGGCGTTCAAAGTGTTGATTGCTTCTTGGTCCGCAATCGATGAACCTTCGCCACCACTATTGTTGCCAAGCTCTTCAACAGTCTGAATGACTTCTTCTAAGAAATCGTCGACTTCATCTGAGTTGTAACCGCTCTTAAAACGAGCAGTCGAAAACCTTTTGTAACGGATATCATCCGCAGTCAGTATTGCCATAATGCCTTCCTTTTCATTTAACACTTGTTAGCAGTGTTATAGCCTACAATAAATAGTTTAGCATGCTTTAGATTTCAAATGCAACAAAAAGTGGCATTAATTTGTGTAGATTTTGTGAAGATTTTTAGAAAATTACTCCTTTTTCTCCTCCAGAACTTCATTTGTGGCGACATCTTTTGCAGTTTCAGTTTCATTTTCTGCGACTTCGGCAGCTAAATTGTTCGCAAACTCCTCACCTTTTTCATCGAATTCCATATCTGTAAACAGTGGTATATTTGACTGCTTCAGATTTGTATCGTCGCTTATTAGCGAATCATCATTCAAGGCAGCAAGTGGACGCTCTTTGAGATAGTCAAAAATCGAATAGCACAAACCTACGATTAACCCTGCGCATATTGGAACCAGTGCATATAACCATAACTGCATGATATTACTAGTAGAAACGTCCGTCGGTGAGCCATTGTTTGCAAAAAACGCTATTACGAATGAACGCGCTGGATTCAAGCCTGCGGAAGTGATCGGAAGAGCGATATAAGTCCCAATCGCATACGCAATTCCTGCTCCAAGTGCTTTAATCACATTGCTTGAAATAGACTTTGCGACTGTCAGTGAAGCAAAAACGATTAATGCAGTCGCGAGAAGTTCAATAATTGCTAGTGAAATTGGCGAATACGTAAGAAGTGAACCTAAAGATGGCGTCTGTGAGCCAGCGATAGTGTCAAATACTGCATTTGGACTAGCACTTCCATAGCCATTCGCCGCGAATCCTAAGTACACTTTTGTTGTTAGAGCAGGAATCTCAGCCACTGGTTGTGGTAGGACTAATAGTAAAAGCAAAATGGAGAATAATCCACCTGCAATTTGCGCTACGGAGTACAAAATCCCTTCTAATGCATTGATTTTTTTAGCAACAGCAGCCGCAATTGAAATTGCAGGATTAAAGTGTCCGCCAGAAATGCCTCCGAATGCAAGTTTTACAGCAGTATATGCTAGAAAAATAGTGAAAACAGTCTGCAACGGTGCTGCATCATTGAATGTTAGTTTTGAATACACTGCATTTAAGTACACTGCAAACAGAAAAATAGCAGTTCCTGCAAACTCTGCCAACACTCGTTGCCAAAGTGGATGTTGGACGAAATCGTCATCTATGCCATCAATTATATCAACATCATCATTTTCGTCAAGCACTTGTATTGTGTCAAACCCCGATTCTGCTAGTTCTTCAATCGACATTCCCATTTCACCAAGTGCAGTGTCGATTGTAGCATCTTCATCTTCTATAAATTCAGGCACTACTGCCTCATCTTGGACTTTTTCGTCGTCAAGTTTTTCATCGCTAGCTTTAGTTTCAGCCATTTTCCCCCTCATTTTACAGTTCCATGCACTCGCCAAAGCAAGATAAGTGCACTTTCATATAATATTATACACAGTTTTCTGAAAGTTTTCTGAAACGGCACACGCATATGGATAATTAGTAATGAGGTTAGTTAATAACGAATAGTTAATAGTTAATAATGAGTAATGAGTAAGGAGTAAAGAGTAATGGGATTCGGAATTCGCGTTGCGAATGCTTTCATTGCGTTGCGTTTCACGCAACGCGTTTGATTCGGAATTCAGGCTACGCCTTCACACTTTGATAGCGCAATAAATATAACACTAGCCTTTGGCTAGTGTTATATTTGCGCAAGCACTGCTATAACGTTACACTGGGCTTATACAAACCAATCAAAATGTTTTTTGCTTGTTCTAGGCATCAGCACCATTACCTCCACCTCACTCAGAATTTTGCAAGCACCACAACTTGTCATCCCGCAAGCGAATGCGATGCGGGATCTGCGTACACAAAGGAATTCGCCTAGCGGCTCATGCTCCACCTCAGAATTCCGTGCTGGAAAACGCGGACGGAGGAAAATGCGATTGAGCATTTGACCCAGCGGATGAGCATTTGACCCCCGTTTGACCCTCGCGGAATCTTAATTAAAGTGTGAGCGAT
>JAISFQ010000060.1 GCA_031263495.1 Candidatus Nutricula glyptotermitis | reverse complement strand
CACCTTACAATCTGTCTAAATTTCGCCTCAGAAATTCTTGAACAAAATACATACTTATTTTTCATAGTTTCACCTCGCCTTTTAAGCATAACAGACAAACTTCAACTAGTCTAGCCCCTAACTTATATTCAGTTCTGCTTCATTCTACTTTATGCTGTACTTTATCGTACCCCTTGTCATTCTCAGTCAAGATTTATTCTTGACGCCTGAGAATCTTAATATATGCGTGAGCGACGTAGTCGCGAACTCCATTAAGTCTTACTTAGTTAAAGCTTAATGTATCGACTAACGTCGATGCTATGCTTTAAGATCCTCGGGCACTTCGCTTTGCTCCGTTGAGGATGACAAAAGGCATACTGTGTAATGTTTTAGTGTAAAAGTAGAATCCCACAGAAATTGAAACGCTACCACAATACTTCGTTACTATCCATATCAGCAAACACTGTGATATAGTTATGTCCTTTGCTGCTTGACGTTTCATCTACACCAATCTTTGTTACAGTTTCAAACATTTTATTTACATAAGCTGCATCCACGTGCCTATGTATGATACGCCAAATGCGAGTGTCTGTTTCATCTGTAAGGTCTGCTATTTGCGAGATAGGCATCTCTTTTGCCAAGCGTAGCACAAATGCTTCAAACAGCATGGTAAATCCACTTTGCTTTATTCCCCAAATAGGAATTAACAAACGCACGCCACATTTAGGGCACATAGTGCGTGGAGTTCTCATATGAATATAGGTCTTATACTGCCAGAAATTCAAATGCCTCCACGTTTTTTCGACTGTGTCATGCACGGACAGATTGCTTTGTCCACACTCAGCGCAAGCAAAGCGCGCTCTGCGCTGGAAGTTCACATGTATATGTAGTTCCCCTCCACAGCGTTAAACACTATCTCATCAATATACAACGGCTTTTCTATCTGAAGCCCTGTAGCAAATAGTTCTTTTTCCATCATAAATATCACCTCAATTCTCAGTTTACCACAGAATATATTCCAATTCAATCAAGTCAATACTATTATTAGAGATTCCTCTACGTTAGTGAGTATAGCGTTCTCGTTCATTTGCCAAAACTCGTTACCCACTCAATTTAGCGAAGAGCCCAAAAACATTTTACTTAGTTTGTAAGTTACATACATATAGAGAAAAAGAAGCTCCATGGAGTAAGGTATTTTGCATACTGCAAAATACCTTACTCTCTGATAGCGCCTAGCGTTGCCTTCGCGTTACTTTGTTTAATAAGTTACTTCAGATTATTTTGAAGTTAATCTACTTTTAAGTTACTGTTCTCAGATTTCGCAACTTGGCGCATTCTAACTCTTCGCTAAGTTTATGCTTTGTGTATAAAGTTACTTCTACGCTTTTGTGGGTGCGCTACCTAGCTTGCTTTGGCTGAGGTTGTTTCTTGTCTGTTAGTACTCTTTTCTGAATTCCGTGCTGGAAAACGCGGACGGAGGAAAATGCGATTGAGCATTTGACCCAGCGGATGAACATTTGACCCTCGCGGAATCTTAATTAAAAGCGTGAGCGATAGCGAACACAAACAAAGGAATTCGCTTTCGCTCATGCTCTTATAGCGCTGCATTTCACGCAGTGCGTTTGAATCGGAGTTCGCCCTACGGGCTCACGCTTTTATTGCGCTGACGTATGGTTTCGCCTACGGCGCAACAATACTTGCGCATTGCTTGGATTTTTCATTCTGAAAAATCCAAGCCTCTGCTACGAAGTAACTCTTATGTAAAAAAGTAACTCCGCTTAAGAGTGGCTTGGCTTGCCAGAGGCAAGCCAAGCCTAAGCGCAACTTTTCAAAAGAACGAGCGCAAGCGAAGTTGCTTTGAAAAGTTGCGCGAGTGAGAGTGTGAGCACGCGTAGCGTGTGAACTCTGTTTTGTACGTAGGAAGCAGTACTCTTAATACCACGCAGTACTTCTACTCTGAATTCCTGCGAAAGCAGGAATCTTAATTAAAGTATGAGCGATCGTGAATGCATTTAATGGTGTTCGCATACGCTCACATTATTTTTAAGATTCCGCATCTACGTGCGGAATTCTGAGGTAAAGTATTCGCAACGCGAATTCCGTTTCCGCGAGGCGAAGCCGAGCAATAAAAGCGTGAGGCGTTAGCCGAACTCCGATTCCAATTACTCATTACTCCTTACTCATCACTCATTACTCCTTACTCATTACTCCTTACTCATTACTCATCACTCATCACTCATTATTCCTTACTCACTACTCATTAAGTTAAGTTGGTAAACCGACCAGCGGTATGCTATACTTAAATAGTACACACTATACGGAGGTAGATTTATGATAGAAGTAAGGAATGTGTCAAAAGCGTTCAATAGCGGAGCAAATGCGGTTCAGGCGCTGGACGATGTGAGTTTCGTGGTGCCAGATGGCGAAATCGTCGGATTCGTAGGTGCAAATGGTGCTGGAAAAACGACGTGCATGCGAATAATCGTCGGCGTTTTGGCAGGTGACAGTGGCGAGATAATGTATGACGGTGCGCTAATTGATGCCGAAGTGCGTAGGTCGATAGGCTATATGCCATCTGAGCGCGGACTTTGGGCGAAAGATAAGGTGTTTCCGCAGTTGCAATATCTTGCTGAACTGCATGGTTTGACGCCAACGGACGCCACGCAAGAAGTCGAGAAGTGGCTTACTGAGTTGGACGTGATTCAATACAAGGACGCGAAGTTACAGACGCTTTCGACTGGTAACGCACAGCGCGTACAACTGGCATCTGCGCTGGTCAGTCGCCCTAAAATGTTGATACTCGACGAACCGTTTTCGGGGCTGGATCCGATCGCGGTCATGAACATGTCGGCTGTGATTCGTAAAATGGCGGATACTGGCATTTCTGTGTTGTTTTCGAGCCACCAGTTGGAGTTAATCGACGAATTGTGTGATAAAGTTTTGATAATACAAGCAGGTAAAATAGTGCAAAATGGCACGCCTAGCGAATTGCGCGAGAAGGCAGGTGCGCCGCCGACTGTCCAGATTCCGACACCGCTCGCGAACATATTTAAGGAGTTGATATCATGAATGCATTCTCAGTTATTTTCAAGCACGAGTTTTGGAAGCGCATTACATCGCGCGTTTTTATCATCACAACTGCGATTTACGTGGTTTTGATCGTCGGAGGCATGAATATCGTCAACTTTTTGATGAACAACTATTTAGCAGATACCGCTCAGGACGCTAGTGGTGCGAGTGGCGCAGGAATGCCTGCTCCTAGCCCTGATTGCACGCAGGAAGTCATGCAAATGCAGACTGCACAATCGGCTGGCGATGCGGGGCTTGGCGGTATGGATTCGCCTGCCTATTTTGTCGCACTCGCAGTTGCAGTGTTCGTATTCATGATGATTTACATGAACGGCATGCCGATCGCGACAGGTGTAGTCGAGGAAAAATCGGGCAGAGTCGTCGAAATATTGCTCGCGTGCGTCAAACCTTGGCAACTAATGACAGGCAAGATTTTGGGTATCGGAGCGACCGCGTTAATTCAGGCAGGAGCAATCATCGCGTCTGTAATCGTTGGAATATATACGACTGGCGCTGGCGAAATGCTTAATTCGTTCGGTTTAGATATTGTGCCGACTGTGATTTTGGGCTTTTTGTGGTTCTTGGTCGGATTTTTCACGTACGTAGTGTTTTTTGCTGCACTCGCGTCGACAGTTTCGCGTCCAGAAGAGTTAAACTCTGCAATGACGCCGATAACCTTGTTCACGATTATACCGTTTTACTTGGGAATTTATCTTTTACCATTCCAGCCCGACGCAATTTACGTCAAGATTATGGAATACGTACCACTATTTTCGCCGTTCATCATGCCAAATGCATATGCGCTCGGTTCTGCCACACTTTTGGAAAACATCATCTCACTTGCCATTTCCATTGCCGCACTGCCGTTCTTCTTCATGCTCGCAGCAAAGATTTACGAAGTTTCGGTGCTGCACTCAGGTTCTAGGCTTAAGTTGCGGAAAGTGTTCGGGGAGATTAGGAAATAGACGTAAATATATGAGTTGATTTTTGCTTGCCTTGCGCAAAGTTACGCGCTATAATTAAAGTGAAAGGATTTTGTATGAAATACAGAAAGTTAGGCGAGTGGAAAGTTTCGGCGATCGGTTTGGGCGCAATGCCACTGCAAATCGAGCACCGACCAGACCGCGAAACAGCGATAAACGTGATTCACAGGGCACTTGAACTGGGGATTAATCACATCGACACAGCATTTGCATATTATAACGCAGGTGGCACGGCAGAAAATGGTGAGGAAGAGTATGGCGAAAAGTTGGTTCGCGAGGCTATGGAATCGTATAATGGCGACAAATCGAACGTCATTATTGCCTCAAAAGCAGGGCATTATCGCTATTTGAACCATCACGATGAACCGCGTTGGGGGCAGGAAGGCAATCCGCGTTACATTTTGGAGTGTGGTGAAAAAAGTCGTGAGGCACTTGGTGTCGATTCGATTGACTTATATTATTATCACCGACCCGACCGCAATACGCCGTACGAAGAGTCAATTGAAGCGTTCAAAATGCTTGTTGACAGGGGAATTGCGAAATATATTGGCGTTTCAAATGCTTCCATTGAGCAAATTGAGGTTGCTAAGAGCATTTTGGGCGACAAGTTAATTGCTGTGCAAAACCAATTCTCACCAGGTGTCACTTTTACGTACGACACATTAAAATACACGCACGAGCATGGAATTGCATTCGTACCTTGGAGTCCACTTGGCGGCTATAGGCATCCAAACTTGCAGACAAAAGACGCATTGTTTCAAAAAGTTGGCGAAAAACATGGTGTATCTGCTCAACAGGTAATTTTAGCGTGGGAACTTGCGCAGGCGGACAACGTAATTCCAATCCCAGGCTTCCATCGCACGCTTACACTTAAAGATTCCGCAAAAGCCGTCGATTTGGTGCTCAGCGTAGATGAATTGAGTGAGTTGAACGGAGTGATTGGTGCGTAACTAGAATTCCGCACGTACTCCACCTCAGAACCCCGCACTACTCCCACCTCAGAACCCCACACTCCGATGCGGGGTCTTGAAAGGAGAATGTGAACGGAGGAAAATGCGATTGAGCATTTGACCCAGCGAAGGAAAATGCGAATGAGCATTTGACCCCATTTGACCTCATTCGACCCTATTGCGTAGCAATGCCATCAAAGGAGTTCGCTTACGCTCACAGGTTGTTTTAAGATTCCGCATCACGCTACACTTCGTTTCGCGGTGCGGAATTCAGAATAGAAGTACTGCGCGGCATTATAAGGTACTTCTTGTTACGTACGAATCGGAGTTCGCTTACGCCTCACACTTTTATTCGCGCAACTTTCAAAACAACTTCGCATACGCTCGTTCTTTTGAAAAGTTGCGCTTAGGCTTGGCTTGGCGTAGCCAAGCCACCCTGCTACAGAGTAACTCTTAAACAAAAAGCAACTTTACAGCAGAGGCTTGGATTTTTCAGTATGAAAAATCCAAGCAATGCGAACGTGAAACGTGAGCAATTAAAGTATGAGCCGATAGGCGAATTCCGATTCCCAATTACTCCTTACTCATTACTCATTACTCATTACTCATTACTCCTTACTCATTACTCATTACTCATTACTCATTACTCATTACTCATTACTCATTACTCATTACTCATTACTCATTACTCATTACTCATTACTCATTACTCATTACTCA
>JAISFQ010000021.1 GCA_031263495.1 Candidatus Nutricula glyptotermitis | reverse complement strand
GGGCACACCCCAGATTTAAGGCTTGCTAAAGCCTTCTTTGGCGATGAAACACCATTTTTATAGGTCGTCATAATATCCTCCATAACTTATATACCTATACCAACATTCTCACCACCTCTATTTTCTCACTACAAGAAAACTATACGTTAATAATATTACCACGTTCAGATTTAGAATGCAAGCGGTTTTGAATTGTTACAGAAATAGTTAGTAATGAGTAATGAGTAATGAGTAATGAGTAATGAATAGTTAATAGTTAATAATTAATAATTAATAATTTGCTCGCGCTTAGTTAATAATGAGTAAGGAGTAATGAGTAATGAGATTCGGAGTTCAGGCTGCGCCTTCACACTTTTATTGCTCGGATTAACCTCGCTACTCTGCTTACGAGTTGTTTTTAGAGATAGAGTTGCATCATTCCATTCGCTTGTTGCGCTCGCTTCGCTCGCGCTTTGTTTGGAATTCGCTCACGCTCATGCTCCACCTCAGAATTCTGTGTAGGAGGACGCGAGGAGCGTCCGACCCTCTGGAATCTTGAAAGGAGAATGCGAATGAGCATTCGACCCTATTGCGTAGCAATGCTGATTCTATAGAGTTCATTTCATTCACACGTTTATTAAGATTCCGCATCACGCTACACTTCGTTTCGCGGTGCGGAATTCAGAGTAGAAGTACTGCGCGGCATTAAGAGTACTCCTCGTTACGTACGAATCGGAGTTCACACGCTACGCGTGCTCACACTCTCACTCCGCAACACACAAAACAAATTCGCTTGCGCTTGTTGTTGTGTATGTTGCGCTAAGGCTTGGCTTGCCTATGGCAAGCCAAGCCACTCTGCTGCAAAGTTGCTCTTTTATATAAAAGTTGCTTCACAGCAGAGGCTTGGATTTTTCAGAATGAAAAATCCAAGCAATGCGAACGCGTAGCGTGAGCAATCAGAGTGTGAAGGCGCAGCCTGAACTCCGATTCAACCGCACTCAGTGAAGCGCAGTGCTATCAGAGTATGAGCGAGAGCGAATACCTTTAAATGCATTGCTACGCAATACTTTAATTAAGATTCGCATCGGAGTGCGGAATTCTGAGTGTGGTGGAGTGTGAGCGGAATTCAGAAGGGTGGAGTATGAGCGATAGCGAGTGAGCGTAGTGCACCTAGGGATGACAAGTGGGGCATGCGCTTTCAAAGTACGTCAATGTTCAGTTGTGCGATTAAGTCGTCTTTTGATGCAAACTTGCGCATTTCACGAGTAAACTTTTCAAACTCGAACATGCAATTTGTGCCATAAAGTTCCAAACCTGTTTCGCCGATTACGTGCACTTCAAATGTCTGCGATTTTGCAGAAAAAGTGTAATTTGTGCCAAGCGAAGCAACGGCGGGTTTGGGAATGTTATAGAGTGCGTGTGTACTGTCCAAAACGCGAAAAACGCCACGATACACGCCATCTTTTGGCAAATACTCTTGTATGTTCGCGAAATTCGCAGTCGGAAAACCAAGTTTTTTGCCAAGTTTTTTGCCCTCGACGATCAATCCCTTCACAAAATGTTTTCTGCCAAGTGCAGTGTTTGCGTCCAGAATTTTGCCTGCTGTGAGTAACTTTTTTATCAAAGTTGACGATATAATCTCATCGCCTAACATTTGAAAATCGACTTTTTCCACCTCAAACTTTGGCGCGGTTTCGTTTTCGACCATTTTGGTAAGCGTTTTATAATTACCTCTTGCTCCACGCCCCATCTTTGAGTATTTAGTCAAAAATATCTTGCGCATTTTAAGGCGATCGAGCAGGTAATCGTTAACAAAGTCACGATAATCGACATTGCGATATTCCACATTTTCCACCACTATCACTCTGTCTACGCTCAGACGTTGCATGATGTCGATTCGTTCTTGAACCGTAAGTAGAAATTCAGATGCGTGCAATTGACTTGAATAAGCATGCTCACGCACTCGTTTAGAAAGTTTTGGCATCAAAATAACCACGCTTTCTGCAATCAAACCAGCATTTCTCTGCGCATCTGCATAATCAACTGCTTTTCTTATCAGCTCTTGATGCCCAATGTGCACACCATCAAAACTGCCTATCACTACAGCACTCGAATCCGCGTTCGACTCTACTGTAAAGTCATTAAAAATCTTCACAGTATAATGTTAGCATTAATCGCACTTCCGCACTTACTTTCCACAGAAGCGTCACACATTAATCAGTACTTTTTTCGCTAATCTCCTCTTCTATAACTTCAACTTCAGGTTCGTTTTTAGATTCAGTCTTTTCCTCAGAAGCGCTTTCTGGTTCAGAAGTAGGCGCAGTTTCAGAAGCGGTTTCTGGTTCGGAAGTAGGCGCTGTTTCGGAAGTGGTTTCTGGTTCGGACTTTTTGTCGTCTTCAACTGGTGTATCATCAGAAGTGTCAGCGGTGGAATCGGATTTGTCTGCGTGAGAAGTATCTTCCGATTTATCTGCTGTTTTGCCAGAATACTCACCAGAATAGTGGTTTTGGTCGCGCTTCATAGTGCGAGAACGCCTTCTCTGTGGTGGATTCAATTCCTTGGTTTTTTCAGCCATGTCTTCGATCTGCTTTTTGTGGTCACGCCAACGCTCATATGCTTTCACATACTCCGCTTCCCATTCCTCACGTTGCTTTTCGTAGCCTTCCATCCATTCGTTCTTTTCCGAATCGAAACCTTCAGGATATTTATAGTTGCCAGAATCATCATACTCAGTCGGCATACCATAAAGTGCTGGGTCAAAATCGTCAGACTCTGGGTCAATGCTATCGTTTGATTGCTTGAGCGAGAACGCGATCTTTCTGCGCGATAAGTTGATATCAATAATCTTAACCATCACTTTTTCGCCAACTTTTAATAACTGATTTGCGTTTTCAATACGCTGAGTAGCGAGTTCGGAAACGTGTAACAAACCTTCAATTCCGTTTTCAGCCTTCACGAATGCGCCGAACGGCAACAATTTAACGACTTCACCTTCGACAATCTGCCCAATCGAATGCTCGCGCGCGAATGTCTGCCAAGGATCTTTCTGGGTAGCCTTGAGCGACAATGAAACTCTTTCGTCGCCATTGCCCACATCCAGCACCTCAACTGTAATTTGCTGTCCAAGTGTCAAAATCTCGGCAGGATGTGCGATATGATTCCAAGACAGTTCGGAAATGTGAATCAACCCATCTACGCCACCTAGGTCAACAAATGCGCCAAAATACGTAATCGATGAAACAACTCCTGTACGAATTTGCCCTTTCTTAAGTTGCTTCATGAATTCAGCACGCACTTCTGCCTGCTCTTCTTCAAGTATAGCCTTTCTGGATAAAACCACATTGCTCTTCACTTTGTCAAGTTCAACAATCTTTGACTCAATCTCATGACCGATATAAGATGGCAAGTCAGTAGCAAGTTTTGTATCTATAAGTGACGCTGGCATAAACGCTTTCACTCCAATATCGACGATCAGACCGCCACGCACAGTGTCAATCACTTTGCCTTTTACCCTCTCGCCAGTGCGTTTCATATGCTCAATGTTTCTGAGCGCAACTTCAAACGCCGCACGCCTTTTTGAGAGCACCAGTTTGCCCTCTCTGTCCTCTTTTTGCAGGACATATGCATCAATTTCGTCACCAATTTTGACGACGTCTTGCGGATGCTCATTGCCTCTAAGACTAAGCTCTTTAGCGGTAATTATTCCTTCTGTTTTACCGCCCACATCCAACAAAATTTCATCGCGACCAACTTCGGTCACAATTCCTTTAATGATGTCACCATCCTTAAAGTAGCGAATAGTGTCATCTATCGCCTTTAATATATCATCTTTTGAGCCGATATCGTTTACCGCTATCTGCTCTTCAGTAGTTTTTGAATCTACCATTTTTTCCTCACATAGCAATCATGCACGCAGTAATTTTGCGAAATGCATCCTACTATAACCAACACATGTCTTTAATTGTGCACACTCTCAACTGCCATTTTAGCACGCGCTTTACACGGCAACTAAAAATGTGCTACAATAAGTTTACAGCATTTGGAAGTTATATGCAAATGTTAAAATGTTACAAAAGGAGTTATGTTAATAAGAATTGGGCTGACTGGAAAAATTGCTTCTGGAAAGACAGAGGCGACTAAGTTGTTGAAGGAACTTGGTGCATTCGTGATTGATTACGATGGGATTTCACGTGGATTAATCACTCGAGGTTCCGAATTCTATTCGCGTGCGTGTGAACTTGCAGTAAAACGGGCGTTTAGTAGTAAAAAAAATGACATTTTGGATTCTTCTGGTAGCATCGATCGCCGAAAACTTTCCACGCTTGTTTTTGAAGACGAAACGGATAAAAAACGTAAACGCTTAAATAAGATATTTCATGCTCGCGTCGCTAAAATTGCACTTGAAATTGAACGTGAAAACGCACAATACTATCCAATCATCATCCACTCTGTCCCATTACTTTTTGAGGCCCGCCTTGATTTTCTATTCGACACTATATTATTGATTACTACCACTAACGACATTCGTTTGCATCGCCTTATTGAAAATCGTGGTATTCCTTCTGAACTCGCGCAGAAAATCTTAGACCGCCAGATTTCCGACTATGAGCAGGCAGATCGTTCAGACTTTATAATCGACTCGTCTAATAGCCTAGACGAGTTTCGCGCAAATGTCGCAGATTACTGGAATCGCATTAATGCCGCAGTTAAGTAAACACTGTTGCTTATTGTCATCTAGCAAGCGAAAGAGCCTGCGACCCAGTGAGAAATAGCGAATGCATTTAATCGCATTGCTACGCAATAGGGTCGAATGAGGTCAAATGCTCAATCGCTGGGTCAAATGCTCAATCGCATTTTCCTCCTCCGTTCACGTTCTCCTTTCAAGACCACGCATCGGAGTGCGGGGTTCGGAGTGGGAGTACTGCGGGGCTCTGAGGTGGAGTATTAGCAAGAATGTACGTTACGTACTAAGAAGCCAGATCCCGTGTCGCGCTCACTTCGTTCGCGCTACCTAGATGACAAGTAACATCACTCATGTCTGCTAAACAAAAGTATTCGCAAACGATAAAACAAAAACACCCTCAACCTGAACTTAACCCCGAGCAACTTTACAACAACGACAAGCATCACCCACGTCTACCCAACCAAAAACAAACTCACCATCCAAGCCCAACTCCCCCAACCTGACCTTAACCCTGAGCGAAAAGGCAACTTCTGGAGTTTTGCGCAATTATTTTAGCTTTTCGAAGGGTCGCATGCTTATCCGCATGCTCCTCACACAAGAGGAAGTGACAGCAATGTTAGCAAGCAAATACTCCAATACTCGATGGAGTTAAAAATTCAAAACGGCTTCCTCGTCGGTACAGGAGAAAAATAAAATAATTGCGCAAAACTCCACAGTACTGCTTTTTCAGCGAAGTA
>JAISFQ010000151.1 GCA_031263495.1 Candidatus Nutricula glyptotermitis | reverse complement strand
GCTTGCCGTAGGCAAGCCAAGCCTTAGCGCAACATAGAAAACAACGAGCGCAAGCGAAGTTGTTTTGAAAGTTGCGCGGGTAAGAGTGTGAGCACGTGTAGCGTGTGAACTCCGATTTGTACGTAACGAGCAGTACTCTTAATGTCGCGCAATACTCCTATTCAGAATTTAGCACCGCGAAACGAAGTGTAGCATGATGCGGAATCTTAATTAAAAGTGTGAGCGTGAGCGAACTCCTTTAATTGCATTGCTACGCAATACTTTATTTTAAGATTCCGTGTCAGGCACGGAATTCGGAAGGGTGGAGTGTGAGCGAATGCCTTCCTTTGTCATCTAGCAAGCGAATGCGATGCGGGATCTGTGATTAGCGAGAAAGTACTCTTAATGCCGCGCAGTACTTCATTTCTGAATTCCGCACCGAGAAACGAAGTGTAGCGTGATGCGGAATCTTAAAAAAGTGCGTGAGCGTAAGCGAACTCCTTTAATTGCATTGCTACGCAATACTTTGTTTTAAGATTCCGTGAGGGTCAAATGCTCAATCGCATTTTCCAGCACGGAATTCTGAGGTGAAGTATGAGCGAAAAGCGAATGCCGATTCTCGCGAGCGAAGTGAGCGCAATTATTAACTATTAACTAAGCGTAGCGATTAGCTATTAACTATTAACTAAACTCATTGCAAAACCTAAACGCATACCCCAGTTATGCACGAAAATCTAAGTTGCGCTCGCACGGGAGCGGTTGTGCAGTAATCTTTAAGTATGGAAATTGATGAAACAAAAAGTTTTGAGGAACTGTATAGTTTCTCGCGAGAGCTGATTGCGAAAGCGCGTAGAACAGTCTATAACGCCGCGAATCATGCAACAGTTGTTACGTATTGGCAGATTGGGCAGAAGATTGTCGAGATTCAAGGTGGCGCAAAGTCTAAATATGGTTCAGGTTTATTAAAGAGCGTTGCAGAGAAATTAACTGCCGAGTTTGGGCGAGGATTTGATTATAGCAACCTGACGAGTATGCGTAGGTTTTACGTAGCGTTCCCAATTCTTGACACAGTGTGTCAAGATTTAAGTTGGTCGCATTATCGCCTGCTCATTAAGGTAAAAGACGATGATACGCGTATGCTATATATGCAAGAAGCGGCGAAAAATAGTTGGAGTGTAAGGCTGCTTGAAGAGCAAGTACATAAGCATTCATTGGAGCGTTTTATTGCTAACCATAAGATAGAGTTAAACAAACAGAACAAGGAAGCAAAGAAGGAACTAGAAGTGAGACCGAGTGATTACATCATAAAAGATCCATTAGTGCTAGATTTTTTAGGACTTGATTCTGCCAGTAACTTTACTGAAAATGATATTGAGCAAAAGATAATCGATAACTTACAGAAGTTTATGCTTGAATTGGGTAGAGGTTTTTCTTTTGTTTCAAGGCAGTTTAGGATTGACACTGAATACAAGCATTATTTTATTGACTTAGTGTTCTATAACTACATTTTGAAGTGCTTTGTATTAGCAGACATAAAGATTGGAAAGTTAACACACCAAGACATTGGGCAAATTGACATGTATGTCAGAATGTTTGATGATATAAAACGCCAACCCGACGATAACCCTACATTAGGCATCATTATGTCCGAAGAGCACGACAGGGCGGAAGTCAGGTATTCAATCTTACATGAAAACGAGCACCTCTTCGCTTCTAAATATAAGTTATACTTACCAACCGAGCAGGAGCTAATTGACGAGATTGTGAATGCAAGGAGATCGTTGGAAATAGGGAGTAGTTAGTTAATAGTGAACCGTTCCAACACCGATTACACATTGGTTTACGTTTTGTGCTAGAATATATAACAGAGGTAGAAAATGGATGAATTTAGATATCGTTACAACGCAAAATTGGCGAATGATATTGAGCGGAAGTGGCAGGAAAAGTGGCTGAGAGATGGCACATTTCATGCTGCGAACCCTGCTGGCGATTTGGTCGGAGCAGATGGCGAGCATGCGGGCGATAAGCAACCGTTTTTCGTGATGGACATGTTTCCGTATCCATCGGGCGCGGGATTGCACGTCGGACATCCGCTTGGCTATATTGCGACGGACGTCATCGGCAGGTTTCAGCGCATGCAGGGTAAAAACGTGTTGCATGCGTTAGGTTACGATGCGTTCGGTTTGCCTGCTGAACAATACGCCATGCAGACTGGCGAACATCCACGTGATACCACTGAGAGCAACATTAAAACTATGCGTGAACAGCTTAAACGCCTAGGCTTGGCGCACGATGAACGCAGAAGTTTTGCCACGATTGACCCAAGTTATGTAAAATGGACGCAGTGGATATTTCTGCAATTATTTAACAGTTACTACGACGAAACTTACGCCAAAGAAAACGGTGACATAGGTTCTGCGCGTCCTATCTCTGAGCTGGTAGAAAAATATGAATCTAGCACACTTACGCTTCCTGAACCCTACGCTTCGGACAATAATTTGGGCGGTAAAACATGGCAGAACTTGACTGCGAAAGAGCAATCGGATGTTTTGATGTTGTCGCGCCTTGCGTACATATCCGAAAGTCCTGTAAATTGGGCACCTGGGCTGGGAACTGTGCTTGCAAATGAAGAAGTTACTGCGGATGGACTGAGTGAGCGCGGGTCATTTCCAGTGTTCAAAAAGGAACTTAGGCAGTGGTCGATGAGAATTACGGAGTATGCAAAACGACTTACAGATGGGCTAGATACGATCGATTGGCCCGAGAAAATAAAAACTATGCAACGAAACTGGATTGGCGAATCGCTTGGCACGAGCATTAAGTTTTGTGTTTTGGCACCTTATGAGTACGACGACCCAAACGACGCCAACACCGTGCCGCAAGTAGGCGAAATTGAAGTTTACACTACTCGCGCAGATACGCTGTTCGGAGCAACTTTTTTCGCAGTCGCACCCGATCACGAGATTTTAACAAACGTGCAGGATGGCAGAAGGCAAAGCATAGCCGATTATCAGGCACAAGCAGGTAAAAAGAGCGCAGTTGAGAAAATGCAGGGCGAAAAAACAGGCGTATTTAGTGGACTTTATGCGCTCAACCCAGTAACGGACATGATGTTACCGATTTATGCAGCCGATTATGTGCTTTCTGACTATGGCACCGGCGCGATTATGGCAGTTCCAGGCGGTGATCAGCGCGATTTTGACTTTGCAAAGAAGTACGACATCGATATTATCTACACCGTAAGTCCAGCGGAAGGTTTGGGCGAGATAGAAGGCAATGCAGCATACACTGGCGACGGCGTAGTGATTAATTCCAAGTCTGAGCACTTAGATTTGAACGGTTTGGACGTAGAAACTGCTAAAAATAAGATGAACGAATGGCTTACCAGCAGGCAAATTGGCGAAGTGCAGACAAATTATAGACTTCGCGATTGGCTGTTTTCAAGGCAGAGGTATTGGGGCGAACCGTTTCCGATTGTCTACGATGATGAAGGCGTTGTGCATGCATTGCCTGAGACGCTTTTGCCTGTTGAACTGCCTGATGTGCCTGATTACAAACCGCGCACTTTCGATTCTGACGACGCGGATTCTGCGCCCGAAACTCCGCTCAGCAGGAACAAAGAGTGGTTAGAAACTGATTTGGACTTAGGCGACGGCGTAAAACACTATCGTCGCGATGCAAATACTATGCCCAACTGGGCGGGTTCGTGCTGGTATTACTTGCGCTATCTTGACCCGAACGAAACAGAACACGTAGTAGACCCAAAAAATGACGAATATTGGCTATCCCCGTTTCATAACGAAACCGCAGGTGAAGCGGGTGGCGTTGATTTGTATGTTGGCGGTCAGGAGCACGCAGTTTTGCACTTATTGTATGCCAGATTTTGGCACATGGTGCTCTACGATTTAGGTCATGTAAAGTCAAAAGAACCATTTCACAAGCTATTTAATCAAGGTTACATCGAAGCGTATGCGTACAAAGATGCACGTGGCGCATATGTTCCTGCTGACGAAATCATGGTTGTGAACGTACTTGGTCAAAGGGAGAACAGGTATTCTTGGAACGATGTGGAAGTGTTTGAAGAGTATGGCAAGATGGGTAAATCGCTCAAAAACGCCGTCACACCTGATGAAATGTATGAGCAATACGGCGCAGATACATTCAGGTTATACGAAATGAGCATGGGTCCGCTCGACATTTCGCGCCCATGGAACACGCGTTCGGTCATCGGTGCAGAGCGATTTTTGCAACGACTTTGGCGCAATGTAATCGACGAAAACACTGGCGAATTGCTTGTAAAAGATACAGAGCCCGACGCAGAAACGCTTAAAGCAATGCATAAAACTATTCACTATGTGACAGTTGAGATGCGAGAAATGCGTCCAAATACAGCGATTGCGAAGTTGATAGGTTTGAATAACCACATCACAAAACTTGACGTAATTCCAAAAAAAGTCGCCGAAAACCTTGTGCTTATGCTTTCACCATTTGCGCCACACATTTCCGAGGAACTGTGGAGTCGATTGGGGCACGAAAAGTCACTCGCGCACGAAAACTTCCCTACATATGACGCAAAATACTTGGTGGAAGATGAGATAGAGTCAGTAGTTCAAATTAATGGCAAAATACGCGCAAAACTTAGTGTTTCGCCAAACATTACCGACGATGAGTTAGAGAAAAAAGCGTTTGAATCGACCAAAGTGCAAGAGCAAATAGATGGCTTTGAGGTGGTAAAAGTGATAGTTAGGGCACCGAAAATCATAAGCATCGTGGTAAAAGAGAAAGTGCAGGATTGGTAAGGAGGCAAATATTAGCGATACGAAAAAGACAGTGCTGGTGGTCGAAGATGAAGCAGATATTGCGACGTCGATTGCCGATAGATTGCGTGCGGAGGGCTACAATACTCTGATTTCGTACAATGGTCAAGATGCGCTCAACAGAGTTGATAGAGTGCAACCTGATTTGATAATTTTGGACATTATGTTGCCGAAAGTCGATGGACTCGAGGTTGCAAGACAAATTCGTGCTTCCAAATATATACCGATTTTAATGCTTACTGCGCGTGATGATGAAGTCGATATTTTGCAGGGATTTAGCATCGGTGCGGATGATTACATGACAAAACCTTTTTCCATGCGTGAACTGATGGCACGCGTAAAAGCACTGCTCAGACGTGCGTCGATTCCACCTGCACCATCAGCCGAGCCGCTTATATTTGGTGACCTTTCGATTGATGAGCAAAAGTATACAGTCACAAAAAATGGAAAGTTAATTCATTTTACACCGACTGAGTTTCAATTGCTTATAAGTTTTGTGAAACAGCCAAATATCGTGCTCACGCGTGATAAACTGCTTGCAGAAATATGGGATTGGGAAGGTGCAGAAGGTGCGACACGCACTGTCGATTCTCATATAAAGACTCTCAGACAAAAAATAGGCAGTGATTTTATAAAAACTTCGCATGGTTTCGGCTATTTTTTCGACGAAGAAGGCATGAAAAATGAGGAGAAGTAGATGGTGAAACGAGTTAGGAAACTAAAATCTTCAGATTCCCATAACAAAACTTCATTTTTTTGGCACAATTTTGGTTTGATGCTTCTAATTTCACTCTTTTGCGTTGGTGCAATTCCACTTTTGATCTGCATTTTTCTTCCGCAACCATTTAACTTTTTTCTTGCAACTCTGTTATTCGCGCTGTTGATTGTCTCTTTTGTGTTTTTGCTCTATAAAAATGCGATTTCTCCAATACGAAATATTACTAAAGCACTTGAGAAAATTGAAAGTGGCGATTATTCGGCTCGTGTTAGAGCAGAAAAAGCAAGAGGTGAGCTGGCTGACTTGATTGTACAGTTGAATAAAATACTAGATGATTTCGAGAAAGTCGACACGAATCAGCGTGCATTAATTGCTAACGTTTCGCATGAACTCAGAACTCCGATTGCAGCACTTATGGCGCAAATTGAGAACCTTGCAGATGGAATTGTGCCTGTGAACACTGCATCATTAGATGTTGCACTAAAACAGGTCACAAGACTTTCGGATTTGGTGTCATTTCTGCTTGATTTATCACGTTTGGATGCCAGAGCAGCGGTTCTGGATCAAACTATATTTGATTTGGGCGACTTTTTGGAAGATTCCATCGAGCCACTTCGCACATTTGAAGGCGCAAAAACTCTGAATTTCATTATCGACATCGTGCCACAAAACCTAACAATTCGTGCAGATAAAAATCGTTTTCAGCAAGTGATTGCTAATCTAGTAGCAAATGCAATAAAGCACACTCCACAAAACAGCGATGTTTACATTACAGGCAGGCGTGAGCAGGACGTAGTCTTAATTGCAATCGAAGATTCTGGGTCTGGGATTTTGCACGAAGACCGCAATCGCGTATTTAAACGTTTCGTGCAAGGCACTCCAACCACTTCGCAGAAAATGCAGAGTGAAGGAACTGGAATCGGGCTCGCAATCGTCAAATGGGCAGTTGAATTGCATGGTGGAACGATTTCACTTGCACAGTCCAAAACTGGTGCTAGATTCGAAATTCGCATGCCAAACACTAGTCCTAGACACAGAGCGTAGCTTTCATAAAAAACGCAAAAATATGTGCACTATGTTCTAATTCTGCTCATCAGATAATCGATAAAGTAAATGACGTAACCCAGAATCACGAGCCCAACAGCGATTGAAACGACGTTTAACGCAACTTGTGCGACACCTAGTTGATCTAAATCAATAAAGAAGTAAGGATACCTGCTTTGAGTGCCGATGGGGATGAATTGTGCGCGAATCAGTGCGAACACTAAATACGTAAGGGGAATTAGAAGCCATTTTATTGGGTCAAGTTTTTTGAAGTTGCCTTTTTTGTCGAACAGTAACCAATCGGCGATAGTCATAAGTGGAACGACATAATGAACTAGCACATTTGCAGGTGAATTTACATAATCTGCAGAGCCCATAGTGAACATAGTGGGGCGGAGCATAAAGTGGAAAACGAGAAACGTAAGCGTAATTGCGACTGTAACTGCGCCTTTGACTGTGTAAAATGGGCGTGGAGTATCCAATTGACGCGCGACAACCGTGTAAAATAGTAGCCATGCGAAAAACACGATGACCAAAATGTTACTTAATATTGTGTAGTATGACAAAATAGAGAGAATATCGCCACCAAAAGCAGAGATATTCAGCCACACTCCATACATGCCTATACCGAGCAAAGTAGCCCTAAAGACGCTCGCAAGTAGCAAACTTTTTACGCGCATAAAATTCCTTTCCAAAACCTAAACTCTACTTTAATTCTACCACTTTTTGTGTATTGATGCAGAAACAAAAAAAGTTCGGGGAATGTGAACGAAGCCGTTTTGGTTGCTGTTGCATTCCATACATAAAGCGTGTATACTTAATATATGCATTAGCCCCCATCATCTAGCGGCCTAGGATCAGCCTTTCCCGAGCGGTCGCTTTATTGTTTTGCGCCTATTGCATTTCATGCAAGCGGCAGGGTTCAAATCCAGTTGGGTTGAGTT
>JAISFQ010000142.1 GCA_031263495.1 Candidatus Nutricula glyptotermitis | reverse complement strand
ACCATACGCCAGCGCAATAAAAGTATTCGCAACGCGAATGCCGATTCAAACGCGGTGCGTGAAACGCAGCGCAATAAGAGCATGAGCGAAAGCGAATTCCGAATCTTAAGCGAAGCGCGTAAGCGCGAGCAAATTATTAATTATTAATTATTAACTACTCATTACTCATTACTCATTACTCATTACTCGTTACTCATTACTCATTACTCATTACTCATTACTCATTACTCATTACTCATTACTCATTACTCATTACTCATTACTCATTACTCATTACTCCTTACTCCTTACTCATTACTCATTATTAACTATTAACTACCCTCAGCGACTAATGCTTTAACTTCGTTTTGCGACAACTCCCTCAACTCTCCTGGCTTCAAGTTTCGTAACTTTTGTGTACCAATTTCGGTGCGAATAAGCTCTGTGACCTCGTGTCCGAGCGAAGCAAAAAGTCTGCGAATGATGCGGTTTTTGCCTGAATGTAATGTAAGTTCATAAGTTTCGGTAATTTTCGCATTCTTTTGCGCGAAAGAACCAATTACACGCAATTTGTCGACTTTTTGCACGCCATCTTCCAGTTTTATGCCCTTTAACAGTGCTTTTTGCGAAGCAGGTGCGAGTTTTCCAGTAATAGTCACGACATATTTTTTACGAACTTCATACTTTGGATGTGAAATGCGATTCGCTACATCACCATCGTTTGTCAAAAGTAGTAGCCCACTTGTCTCACGATCTAGTCGTCCGATATGATAAATTCCCTGCTCAAGTATGTGTTTTGGAAGAACGTCTCGCAAGGTCGGCGCATTGTGATGCTTTTTGTCCGACTTCATCGCACTGATTATGCCTTTTGGCTTGTGGAACGCATAAGTGTGCTTACCAATGCCCAAATTTATTGGCACACCATCAACTTCAATCACGTCGCTTGGCATAACACGCATCCCCTGCTTATCAACAGTTTTGCCATTAACCGAAACTCTGCCCTTGTTAATCAATAGCTCAGCATTTCTGCGCGACGCAACTCCTGCCATGCTAATCGCCTTCTGCACGCGCATCTCTTTATCATCTGTCACATTACAATTCTACAACATTTACTAACGAAACGCAAAAAATTGTGCTAAAATATTATTATGCAAGCAAGAACGATTTATCAGATTTATCCGCTTGGTTTTACTGGCGCATACCCCAAAAACCCTACTCATCTTACAGATTTGATGGCTAATGACCTGCAAAAAACTCTTTTCGGAGCGCAACCGATATATGCAAAAAATAAAACGATCGCATTTAGGCAACTGACTGCTTGGCTTCCATACATCAAGAAGTTTGGCGCTACAGACATACTGCTCAACCCGATATTCGAATCCGTTTCGCACGGTTATGACACGCTTAACTATTATTTAATCGACAAGCGACTAGGCACGAATGCGGAGTTTGCAAAGTTTGTGAAAAAAACTCACGAATTTGGATTGCAAGTAATTTTGGATGGCGTGTTTAATCATGTTTCAAACGAGTTCCCTTTGTTTCAAAAAGCATTAAAGGGCGATGAACAGGCAAAAGCGTTTTTTCAGTGGCAAGACATGGATGCACTTACACCTCAGTATTTTGAAAATCAACATGAGTTAATACAACTGAATCATGAAAATGAAGACGTTCAAAAATACACAATAGACATCATAAACTACTGGCTTGAGCAGGGAGTAGATGGTTTTCGATTCGATGCTGCTTATGCTATGAACCAAAATGCACTCGGCAAAATAATTAATGAGTTAAAACGTCATGAAAAGAGCGCAAAGTTTTATTTCGGTGAAGTTATTCATGGTGATTACGTGGAGTTTTGTGAAAACACATATCTCGATTCGCTCACACAATATGAACTTTGGAAGGCTGTTTATTCAAGCATTAATGACAAGAATTTTTTTGAACTGGCGTGGACGATTGAGAGACAAAACGCATTTCTCGACTACTTTATTCCGCAAACTTTCATCTCAAATCACGATGTGAGCAGGTTAAATACTGTGATTACAGAGAAACAACACTTAAAACATGCAATAGTTGCACTTTTCACATTGCCAGGCATTCCATCAGTTTACGCTGGTGACGAGTTCGGCGCGACAGGCGAAAAGATTGAAGATTATCATGGCGATGATTGCATTCGACCACAATTCCCACTCAGTCCACCTGACGATTCGTCCCTCAAAACCGCGCAATTATACGAATTTTATGTTTCACTAATCGCATTTAGAACACAAAACCCATGGATTCAAAGCGCAGAAACTAAAGTTTTGCACAAAAGTAACGAAATCATTGTCTACGAAACGCGTAACTTGCAAAATTCACTCACAGTCTGCCTAAACCTAAGCGACGAAACTGTCAACTTGCATGGCATAACCGCTGAACCACACGGATATTCACTAACGCTTAATGACTAAACTTTATGCCCCACTGAACCTTTGCAGCGCGTGAAACGCGCGACACGGGATCTGGCTTATTTCACGTAACGTACATTCTCGCTAATCACAGATCCCGCATCGCTTCGCTTGCTAGATGACAAGGTACTGCTCGCTCATACTCCACCTCAGAATTCCGCACAACTCCCACTCTGAATTCTGTGTAGGAGGACGCGAGGAGCGTCCGACCCTCTGGAATCTTAAAATAAAGTATTGCGCAGCAATGCAATTAAATGCATTCGCGTTGCGAATACTTTTAATTAAGATTCCGCATCACGCTACACTTCGTTTCGCGGTGCGGAATTCAGAGTAGAAGTGCTACATGTATTAAGAGTACTCCTTTGTACGCAGATCCCGCATCGCTTCGCTTGCTAGATGACAAGGTGTGGCAAGAGCGCGAATTTCTATATCACTTCTGTATAAACGGCATAGCCTTACGTAATTCTTTGCCAAGTTCTTCGATTTGCAGACCTTTTGCCTGCTTGCGGTATTCGTTGAACTTAGGGAAACCTGCTTTGTAATCGTCGCGGAACTGTTTTGCGAATGCGCCTGATTGAATGTCGCGAAGGACTGCGACCATGTTTTGCTTGACGTCGTCGGTAATTATGCGTGGTCCTGAAACGTAATCGCCAAATTCTGCGGTGTTGGAAATAGAACTGCGCATTTTCTCAAAACCGCCTTCGTAAATCAGGTCGACGATTAACTTCATCTCGTGCAAAACTTCGAAATATGCAAGTTCAGGAGTGTAACCATTCTCGACTAACACTTCGAATCCCGCTTCAATTAACGCAGTCAATCCGCCACAAAGCACTGCCTGTTCGCCGAACAAATCTTCTTCCGTCTCTTCCTTAAACGAAGTTTCAAGCATGCCAACTCGCGCCGCTCCGACGCCTTTTCCCCAGTCCATAGCGATATTTCGTGCGTTACCAGTTGCGTCTTGATGAATTGCGAACAGCGCAGGAACGCCAAAGCCTTCATCGAAAGTTCTGCGAACCAAATGCCCTGGTCCTTTTGGCGCGAGCATGAAAACGTCCACATTTGCAGGCGGTTTAATCACGCCGAAGTGAATGTTGAATCCGTGCCCAAAACCAAGTGCTGCGCCGTCCTTTAAGTTTGGCTCAATTTCGTCCGCATAAACATCGCCCTGAATCTCGTCAGGCACTAAAATCATAACTACATCTGCCTGTTTAACTGCGTCTGTAACAGGTAAAACTTCGAATCCGTCCTCGCGCGCTTTGTCCGCAGACTTGCCTTCGCGTAGCCCGATAATCACGTCGTGTGCAGTGTCGCGTAAGTTTTGCGCATGCGCGTGACCTTGTGATCCATAACCAATCACTGCGATTTTCTTGCCGTCCAGTGCAGGCGCAGTAACGTCCTGCTCATAATACATTTTTGCCATAATGCTCCTTTATTTTCCTTCCTTTTCCCTTGTAAAACCTGTAACTCCTGTTCGTGCGAGTTTTTTGATGCCATACGGATGAACCGAACGAATCAGTGCTTCAATTTTCTGAGTTGTGCCTGTTGATTGAATGGTTATCGTCTTTTCCGCGACGTCGATTACGGATGCGCGGAACGGCTGTATAATCGTAAAAATCTCAGACCGCAATTTTGCAGGCGCATGTATTCGAATCAGGACAACTTCGCGCTCCAAATGTGGCAAATCGGTAATGTCGCGCACTCGCAACACGTCCACCATTCTGTTCAGTTGCTTGACGACAATCTCCACCTCATTCAGCGTATTTACGTCAATCACAATCGTTATGCGCGAAATGTGCTCGACTTCCGTTGGACCGACCGAAATGCTCTCGATGTTCGTCTGTCTGCGCGAAAGCATGCCTGTAAAACGGTTCAAAACGCCCGCTGTGTTCAAAACTTTTGCTGTCAAAATGCGTCTCATTATTCCACCCCCAACATCTCTGAGTTTGAATTCCCCGGCGGAATCATCGGTAACACGTGCTCAGTAGGCGAAATTACAATGTCCGCAAGTATCGCACCGTCATGCGACAGAAAATCGCGCAAGTCCTGCTCAATCGTCAGTGGGTTATCAAGTTTTACAGCGTCCATGTGGTACGCATTTGCGAGCATCACGAAGTCAGGCTGTAGATTTTCGACAAACACCGATTCAGAGTGCCTGTTTTCATAAAAGTTTTCCTGCCATTGACGCACCATTCCGAGCGACATGTTGTTCATGATGATTATCTTAATATCGATGCCGTACACCTTCAAAATCGCCAATTCCTCGCTCGTCATCTGGAATCCACCATCGCCTACAAACAGCACGACTTGCTTCGCTGGATCTGCGAGTTTTGCGCCAATTGCAGCGGGAATCCCGAAGCCCATAGTGCCCAAACTGCCACTCGTAATCAACTGTCGTTCTTCCTTGAATGGGTAAAACTGCGCCGCCCACATCTGATGTTGCCCCACGTCAGTAACGATAATTGCTTCGCCGTCGGTTATTTTGCCGACTAATTCCACGACGCGTTGCGGTTTAATCTCAGTTTGCTCAGTGCGGTTGTACGTAAGCGGGTGAAGTGCGCGATAATCTTCCAGTTCAGCACGCCATTTGTCGGTGTTTGCGAATGTAAAGTCGAGTTCCAACATCTTCGTGAGTGCTTTTTTCGCGTCTGCAACGATCGGATAGTCGGTGTGAATGATTTTGCCTATCTCAGCAGGGTCAATGTCGATGTGCGCAATCTTGGCATTCGGCGCAAAGTCGGCAGGATTGGTCGCTAACCTGTCGTCAAACCTGCAACCGATACTCAGCAAAAAGTCAGTTTCTACGAGTGCCATATTCGCAGCATATGCGCCGTGCATCCCTGCAAAACCGAAGAATAGCGGATGATTTAGTGGCATTGCGCCAAGTCCCAAAAGTGACGCTACAACAGGTATTTTGTGCTTTTCTGCAAGCGCAATGAGTTCGTGCGACGTTTTTGCATAATTTACACCACCGCCTACTAAGATAAGTGGCTTTTTAGCAGTTGAGAGTGCCTTAAACATGTGATTCATCTGCCACATATTCGGTTCGGTGTGCGGTTGGTAACTCGGCAAATTGATGAATGGGTCGTTAATTTCCGTCACAACAGCAGCCTGAATGTCCTTCGGCAAATCGATTACAACAGGACCTTTTCGCCCAGTCGTCGCGATATGAAACGCTTCATTTATGACGCGCGGCAGGTCTTTTGTGTCGCGAACTTGATAGTTATACTTCGTGATTGGCATCGTGATTCCGAGCATATCTGCTTCCTGAAATGCGTCTTTACCGATTCCTGGCGTCCCAACTTGTCCTGTGATTACGATTAATGGCACACTATCGCCCATCGCGTCCGCAATCCCAGTGATAGCGTTCGTCGCGCCTGGACCGCTCGTCACGATCACGACTCCTGGCTTGCCAGTTCGCTTCGCATAACCTTCCGCTGCATGAAGTGCGCCCTGCTCATGACGCGTTAAGATGTGGTTGATAGGGTGCGAGTAAATTGCGTCGTAAAGTGGCAGAACAGCGCCACCTGGGTAGCCGAAAATCGTATCGACCCCATGATGTTGCACCGTGTCCAACAGCAGTTTCGATCCAGAAACCGCTTCTTGCAACTTCAACTTCTTTGTCACTTGCCCTCCTACCTTTAATTAATAGTTAATAGTTAATAATTAATAATTGATTTAGAGTTCGCCTACGACTCACAATTAATCACCTTAACTATTAACTATTCGTTATTAACTATTAATAATAGTAGCATTGTTTGGAGTGAGGTGCAAGGGGGGTGGGGTGATTGTTACGGAGTACGGTAAGCGTCGGACTTTTCCTTAGTGCACTCATAAGGCAAAAGCAACACTTTTTCTGTCTGAACGGCTAGTGGTGTAAAGTTTGCTTGGCTGTTCGTTGTGGAGTTCGTTAAGGTCTATAAATTGATAATCTATGCCTGTTAAGCGTTTTTTTATGACTTCTGCTGATATATCAGAGCGGTCGATACCAATCCACTTGCGTTCCTGATTCTGTGATGCTAAAAGTGTCGAACCACTTCCAGCAAAACAATCTAGCACAATAGAGTTTTCGTTAGATGACTGTGCAATAATCATTTCAAGCATATCAAGATTCTTTTCTGTGGGGTATAGAGGGTATGCGGGGTCAATATAGTTCCACACATCTTGTATTTTCTTACCTTTGTGCTCGTCAGCATACTTTTTCATCCGTGGAACACCATTTTTCGACCACTCAATCAGTCCATTCTTATCAAGTTCGTCAAGTTTTTCTGGACATGTTCGCCAATGTCTGCCTTTGGGCGGTAGCATGCCATGCCATTCTTCACTCGTTTTTCCATTTCCTGTTTCGCCTGGTGCATGAACAGGGACGGTAGTATATCTGCGACCGTTTTTGTCAGTTTTTGTAAATTTTTCTAACTTTTGGTTTTCGCTGAATGGAACAGTTACGTTATTAAAAATGTTCTTGTCTTTGTTTTTGGCATAGAACAGTATTACGTCTTTTTGGTTACCATACGCTTTGCGTGTAAAGTTTTTCGGATTTGACTTTATGCGACTTATGTCATTTTTAAAGTTACCGATACCAAACACTTCGTCCATAATAATCTTAACGTAATGCCCCATTTTACTATCAATGTGCAAGTAAATTGAACCTGAATCGGATAGTAACTCTCTAAGTAAAATGAGTCGCTGGCGTATGAACTCCAAATACTCGTCTGGTGTCATTTGGTCTGCATATGCTACAATCGCACTTTTGCTTCGGCTTATTGTGCTTGTGCGCTCCTTGTCAACTGTGAATACTTGATTTGTGTTATATGGTGGATCAATGTACACTAAGTCGATTTTGCCTGAGAGTCCTGAAACGAGCAAAGACGACAGAACATCAAAGTTATCGCCTTTAATAAAAGCGGGTTTTTCTGCATTAAGCATTATTGGTTGGTACGCTTTTGCTTCTTTAAGTACATCTTTTACCGATTTTTTACCACTGTACTGTAACTCCATTAATCTCTCCTTTTACCCACACCTATAAAGAAAACAGAAAATCTCTCAACAAAATCGCGGACAGTATCACATTATCGTCTGCAAAAGTCGCAGTTATAGATTTATATAACTTACCGTTGTTTGCTATATATAGAACACCATCCAAAATAGCAACTTTAACAACTTCTTTACCCGTTTCTGACAATTGTGTCTGCATAGTAGAAATCGCATCGGCAAATTGTGCATTTTGATGACCACCGAAATCTGATAAAAACTTTGCTTCCCCAATCACATATTTACTATTGAACTTTCCAATAAAATCTAAGCCTTTGTTGTGATTGTAAC
The DNA here is from genome assembly GCA_031263495.1 of Candidatus Nutricula glyptotermitis. Lineage (GTDB taxonomy): Bacteria > Actinomycetota > Actinomycetes > Actinomycetales > Bifidobacteriaceae > Nutricula > Nutricula glyptotermitis. Next base: position 7,779 of record JAISFQ010000142.1, on the reverse strand, counting down.
CGAGATGTGCATGTGCGAATTCTTTCATTTCTGTGTCTGATGCGCTAAAAACACAATCACCATTATACTCTAAAAACTCTGTAGAATCACTGACCACATTAACACCCAAACATCTCCTGTTAATCCAGTTTTTAAATAAAGGACCAATTTGTCTATTCGTCTCTTTTGGCTGCGTCATTGCTTCTATAATGCCATCTACTCCCATTTCATAAAGTATTCCTATTAAGCGTTTGGCAGTTTTCGGGTTCTTTTTTATTGCAGAAGCATCGCGCTTTAAGTAAGCAACGTACGAATCTTGAATGGGGAACTTTTCTTGCGCTAACAGCAGTTTAAGTAGTTCTTCACCTTCATATTCCTCATGCAATCGCGTAATTTCAGTAACAACGTCAGCAGTCAACTCTCTATACAAGTTAACGGACATCGGATAAATGCGGTACAACTGGTCAAGATAGTTGCGCTGATTAGCAAGTCAATGCTCTTTTCAGTCCATATGTTCACAAACTGCCTCCTTTCTGCTTAGTTATAGTCTACACGCTTTCAAAACCAAACGCAACCCACGCATTCTACTTGCGAAACTCGCGTATAACATCTAAACTCGCTTCGTTTCGAACGCCTGGCTTACTGGGAAGTTCGCTGTAGTCGATGAAATCGGAGGCGAAAGCGATGTCTTGGACGTCGTGCTTTGCGGTGCTGTGGAGTTGGTGTATGCCGGTTTTGTCGATAATTTCGCGCGCATTTTCGGGAGTTACACCACTGCCTGCTAAGATTTGCAATTTCTCGCCATATGCGTCCTGCAAGTGGCGAATCGTTTCGATGCCAGCGCCTGCATTCGCTTGCGGGATGATAAGGGGGGGGGGGGGGTACTTCGAACCTCGCACTCTGATGCGGGGTCTTGGACAGGAGCAGGCGAATGAGCCTGCGACCCAATGAGCCAAAGGCGAATTTCTGTACTCTAATAGTACATGAGTTCACGGCTATGCCGCTCACGCAATAATTAAGATTCCGCATCACGCTTCGCGCTTTCCAGCACGAAATTCAGAGGTGGAGTGTGTGTGAAATTCAGAACAGATGTACTAACGAGAATGTAAGTCAGTTTGTGCAACCTACAGGTTTTGGAACGCTACCTTAAACAATTAAGCATTTCTTAATAGTTGAAACGTCTACATCATCGGCAGTTATTAAGTAATACTTAACAACTGAAACGCTTAATTGTTTGCTACTGGATAAACTGTTTAATGCATTGATTAATCACGGGCACTATCACGCTTCTGCGTCTCCCAAATTAATCAAGTTCTGCAAATATTCCGTAGAGTTCGCTCCTTTTTTCGGTTGAGAGTTCCTTTCCCAAAATATTCCATCTTCATAACCTTGTATTCCTTGTTCCGAATCGGCAAGTTTTAGTCGCTTTTCTGCATATAAGCAATATTGCACTTCTTGTTCGATGCCAATGTATCTACGATTAAGTTTTTTCGCAACTACGGATGTCGTTCCTGAACCTAAAAACGGATCCAAAACCATGTCGTTTTCTTTAGATGACGCTAACAAAACTTTTGCAACAAGTTTTTCGGGTTTTTGCGTCGGATGGTCTGTGTTTTCGGGCATGGACCAGTAGGGTATTGTTATGTCTGACCAAAAATTTGCTGGGCATGTAAAGCGAAACTTGCCATCTTCATCTGAAGTCCAATCTTTTGCATCGCCATTTTCGTCCTTATATGGCGCGACTACTTTTCTTTTGACTTTCACAGCATCCACGTCGAAATAAAAATCGTTACTCACAGTTGCGTACCAAATGTCTTCACTGCAATTCTTCCAGTTGTTTTTTGAGCCTCTGCCTTTGTTCCTTTCCCATGTAATTCTGTTTCGTACATAAAAGTATTTTGACAGTACTGGTTGAATTATCGCAGAAGTTTTCCAATCGGAACACACATAAACACTTGCAGTTTTTTTCAACAAGGGCAAGCATGCTAATATCCATTTTTCAAAAGTCTTAATGTACTCTGCGTTTTTTTGTTCGCTGAACTTAGTGTCGCCATACATTTTAGAGATATTGTACGGTGGGTCTAAAAACAGCAAATCGACAGAATGCTCCTTTATCTTTTTGCACACGTCCAACATTGAGCCGTTTACCGTTTTGTTGGTCAAGTCTTGCGGAATATTCTCGTCACCTGCCAATATGTTTGGTGCAAATTGACGAATTTCATCTTGCGACAACGTCAAAGTTCTATTATTTCCAGCAGAAACAGAGCCGTCTGCCTTAATTCGCTCCTTTATAAGCCGATTAATAGTTTCGCTTTTTACTTCCACACTATATATTCTAGCACATTATCGCTTCGGCTTTCTCACAACTTCACGGGGTTCACAATATCGACCAGCACGGTCACGACCATCATCAGGATCAGCAGTCCGCCGCAGATTATGGCGATTGGAAGTGTACGCGCGACATCGCTGGGAGCAGGCTTTCCTTTGCCACGAATGCGGTAGATTAAGCCTTTCGCGCCTTCATAAAGTGCATTTACTACGTGACCGCCGTCCAATGGGAGCAGTGGAATCAAGTTGAACGAAAAAAGTGCGACGTTTAGCGAACCGATGAGCGTCAGGAGAATGTATGCGAGATTTGAAGTGTCGGCTTGATTTGCACTCTCAACTGCGATTTGTCCGACGCCGATAATCGACAACAGCGAGCCACTTCCGCGCCTTTCGCCTGTAAACAGTGATGCAACGGATTCGTAAAGTTTGACAGGCAGTTGCGGTATGATTTGCAACGTTAATCCGACCTGCTGAACTGTCATTTCTGCGGATTGGGCGAGCGACATATATTGCCGTTCAGTGCCTGGTGTGAACCCCAAAACGTAGCGCGAAATATTGGACGCGTTGCTTGCGATTGCGCCATTTTCATCCACGCCAACTGGCGAAACCGTGACCGTAACTTCCTTACCGTCGCGCAGAACGGTTGCGCTGATTTGCTTACCTTTGCTGTCATTAATCGCGCCTTGAACTTCGGCAAACGTGGTAACTTTTGTGTTATTGATGCTTTGAAACACGTCGCCTGATTGTAAAGATGCGAGTTCAGCAGGGGAAACGCCGTCTTTAAGTGTGAGTGTGGAAATGTCCGCGCCTGTGTTCATAGTCTGCTCGCAAACTGTGCCTGCCATGCATTTCGTGACGTTTCCGATGCTGTTGTTCGGTGTCATCGCGCCCAAACCGCAAAACGCAATCGCGAAAAAGATGAACGCAAGCAGTAGGTTTGTAAAAATCCCACCTGCCATCACGCATATTTTCTTATACCACGCGATATTATAGAACGCGCGATACTCCTGACCTGCTGGAATCTCCGCAAGCGACTCTTCGCGCGATTCCGCAATAATCTCCTTAAACGGACCTTTGTCCACGTAACCTTCGGGTTTCGGCGGATACATGCCACTAATTTGCGTTCCACCACCAAGCCAAACCCATTTCACGCCATACTCAGTTTCACCAATCGTCTTCGACCAAATCTTCGGTCCAAAGCCGATCATATACTCAGGAACAGGCACTTTGAACGCTTTCGCAGGCAACATGTGCCCAAGTTCATGCAACGCAATCGACAGCCCCAGCCCGAGCGCGACGAGCAAAACAGTGATAATACTCATAATGTTGAACATGTATGCCTTTCTTAAACGATCAAAATTGCATAAACTACAAACGCAGCAGCCAAAAACGCGTCGACCGACTTTTCCTCGTAACCTTTTTCGCCTTTTACGCCTGTGAACACGGCTTTTGTGATGTCTTCCGCCTGCAATCCGTCTCGCAATTCCTTTCTTGACAATGACCTACCGCCATCCGTTTGCACTTTCAGAAACACGCCTATTTTGTCAAGCAACGCATCAACTTCCGCGATAGCATACGCAGGCTCTTTCTCCGTTCCTAACTTAAATCGCTTACCAGCAGGTCTTTCGATTCTGCCCGTGAGCGCTTTGGTCGACTCCACCCTGTATTCGTTCCACGCCGATTCGTCCTTTATGATTAAAATGTCCTCTTTGCGTTGCGCTTCCATCGCGACCGTCAACCTATCTAGTGCCGAATCGACAGAGGTTGTTTCATAGCCACCTTTTTCCAACGAGAATGATGCGTTTTGTATCCGCACAGAGTCGAAAGTTCTGTCATGCTTTTCATATGCTGACCTCGCTGTATCGAAAAACTCAGTGACTTCCGAAACCGAATATCCTTTACTTCTTTTAACTGTGTTAAACGCTGTTCGCATTCAAAACCTCCGCTTGTTCTGTCGTTTTTATCAAGTGTTCCGTGGTCGCTAAATCGCTTTTTTGCAGGTAAAGCTTACGCGCCTGCCTCTTTGTCAAATCGCTAAGCGCCACCTGAGACTTTCGTTCTTTTAACATAACTAGTTAAATTATACACGGTTTGCAAGGAGTGTGCAACGACGAAAAACTGTAGGTAGTGTCTCAAGTTGTGTGTGTTTTTAAAGATAGGCTCTTACTTAATGTTTTACAAGCACTCCCACTCTGAATCACGCAGACTCTACCATTCTGAATTCCTGCGGAAGCAGGAATCTTAAAACAATGTGTGAGCGGCATAGCCGCGAACTCATGTACTTTAGAGTACAGGAATCGACATAACGCCGATAGTGTCGGACGAGGGCAAACGCTCGCTCGCTCGCGTTCTCCTCCACGTCCCCCTTTCAAGATTCCGTTTAGGAGGACGCAAACAGCGTCCGACCCAATGCGATTGAGCATTCGACCCATGAGGAATTTTAGAGAGGTTGTTGCGAGAATTATAAAGCGATTCACAGAACACACAGAAATTGCGACACTACTCCACAAACATCTCAGCAAACGATTCCGAACCATCTTTTGTCACCGCAAGCAGTGAAGCGTTACCAAACACGGGGGTTAACACCTTACCGCTTGTTGTGGTTTTGGTGCTGATGCTAATGCTTGGAGGTGGAATGAGAGTGCGCACGAGAAAACGGAGTTAGTGAAGGCATCGCTTGGCTTGCCAACGGCAAGCCAAGCGATTGCGAGCGTGAAACGCGAGCAAATCAACGCGTGAGCGCGTAGCGCGAACTCCGAATCCCAATTATTAACTATTAATTCAGCGTAGCGATTAACTATTAACTAGTTTTTACTTCCACTCCGCCGGAATGTCTAAGTACTGTTGACAGGTGTCCATATATAGCCCAAAGTCGCAGATGAAATCTTTTCGCCTGTCACAGTGATTTTAGTGCTAAACCCAATGCGCAAAAACCGTTATGTTAGCAGTAATTTTAGTGTTGACAAAATCAAACTTTACTTTTCCATCCTTACTCGTATACCAATCTTCAAATGCAAATGTGCCTTTCGTAGGCGGTTCAGGAAGTGCAGCCGTAAGCCCTGAATATACCGTTTGAGGTGCAATACTGCTTCCGCCTTGCGTATTGAAAGTGACTTGATATGCCTTCACCCAGTTTTCAGGAAGTGAAGCATAACCATCATACTTTGCCCAACTGTTACTAACAAAAGCAAGATTAGTATCCGCGCCATAGTATAACATGGACATGCTAGTGACAGAAGATGTTTCAGTAAACAATGCAATCGGTCCTCCTGCTGGAAGCGTGATTTCTGTTACATCCGCGTTTCCTCCTGCGCCATAAAACATCAGGTGGTATGTGTCCGAAAGGTCGGTGCCACTTGTAATGTCCATTCTAAGGTCGCCTATACTAGAAAGCGTTTGATTATCGGCAAACGTACAGGAAAACATGCCTCTTTCAGGTGCGCCACTGATTCCGCTGAACAGCCCATCTGGCAATGATTTGAGCGTATTGTCCATAAATGTGCCATAAAATAGCGAGTCTCTCGGTGCGCCAACAATTCCGCTGAACAGTTTATCTGGCAGCGATGTAAGCTTGTTGTCCATAAATGTGCCGTAGAATAATGAGGCAGTTGGTTCGCCAACAATTCCATTGAACAAATCTGCGTCAATTGCAGTTAACCTGTTTTGCTTGAATGTGTATTCGAACATGGAAGGTACAGGTTGAAGTGGATTTCCGCCCATAATATCAACCACTCTGCCTTCTAATTTAACCGCTAAAACACTTGCGAATGCGGCGTCAAACATATAGCTTACAGTTCCATCAGAATCCCTGCAATCACCCGAGAAATATAGTGTCTGAGTTGCTGGAAAAGCGATTGTTCTGTTTCCATTAGTCATAGAACTCCACGCGCTTCCATCAACAGAATACTTGCATGATCCCCAATTAGCAGGTGTCCAATCTGCGCCCAATGTCACGGTGCTAACATAACCTGTTGTAATCGCAAACTTGAAACTATCAAACCACGCAGCATAAATAGTGGTCGCACTAGTAATTTTAGTGTTATCAAAATTAAACTCTGTGTTTCCGTCAGATTTCGTATACCAACCTTTGAATACGAACCTTGCTTTTGTTGGGTTTTCGCTTGGTTTCGTGACATAACCGCCGTGTTTTATCGTTTGATTGGAGATACTGCTCCCGCCTTGCGTGTCGAAAGTTACAGTATACTCATTAACCGCCCACTTTGCATAAATTATCATGTCTATATCTTCAAAGCCAACTTTAATCCATTTACTGTCACTCGTGTAATCTAGAACATCTTGCGTCACGCCGTTAACGTCAAACAGATAGTTTGTCCAATTCGCGTTTATAGTCCAACCAAGGAATGTGTACCCCCACCTAGTTGGGTCAGAACATGTCGGTTTCGTTAGCGTAGAATCATAAGTTGCTGTAAGCGAACCGCAATCAGAAGAAAACGATGCACCGTTTGAGTCAAATATTATCCTTGTTTGGTTCGCAGTCCACTTTGCATAAACTTTAACGCCTGTTGCTTCATTGCCAGTGTTAATCCACTTACCGCCACTCGTATAATTAGTAACATTTTGCGTTGCACCATCTGCGTTAAACAGATAATCCGTGCCGTCCTTTGTTATAGTCCAGCCACCGAATGTGTACCCCCATTTAGTTGGGTCGGTGCACGATTCTTTCGTCAAAGTAGCATCATAAGTTGCTGTAAGTGTACCGCATTTTGAATCAACAGTTGCATTGTTCGAATCAAACGCTATGTCTGTTTTCTTTTCGCTCTGCTGTTCGTTCCACTGTGCAAAGATAGTCGTTGCGCTCGTGATTTGCGTACTTTCAAACTTGAACTCTACATCGCCATCAGCAGTTGTATACCAACCTTTAAACGTGTAGTTTTCCTTCGTCGGATTAACGCTAGGTTTTTGCGCATAACTTCCATGTTCAACTTTTTGCGCAACTATATTCGTACCGCCTTGCGTATCGAAAGTCACAGTATAACTCTTGGTAGGCTCAGATGTTGGTTCCGATGTCGGCGTTGTCGTTGGTTCTGATGTAGGTTCAGACGTCGGCTCAGACGTCGGTGTTGAAGTTGGCGAAGATGTTGGTTCCGATGTTGGTTCTGACGTAGGCGTTGTCGTCGGTTCAGAAGTTGGCGAAGATGTAGGCGTTGATGTTGGCGTCGGAGTAGGCACGTTATTCCTGTATGAATAACTTTCAGTGTGCGCACTTGTGGCAGCAGGTAGTAGCACAAATTCATATAACTTTTGCATAAACTGCGCCATTGCGCCACGATTCACTACGTTTTGCGGACTGTAAAGCGTGCCAGCAAGGTTTGAGCCAAGCGTTACTTTATATTTCGCCAACCACAACACGGCATAATAACGGTTCGGATTGCTGGTCTTCAACTTTGTAAGTGCCTTATCGCTTTTGAACTGTTTCGCTTCGTTAGTTACAGTCGCAGGATCCACGTGATG
>JAISFQ010000103.1 GCA_031263495.1 Candidatus Nutricula glyptotermitis | reverse complement strand
GTCAAATGCTCATTCGCATTTTCCTTCGCATTTTCCTTCGCTGGGTCAAATGCTCAATCGCTGGGTCAAATGCTCAATCGCATTTTCCTCCTCCGTTCACGTTCTCCTTTCAAGATTCCAGAGGGTCGGACGCTCCTCGCGTTGGGTCGCAGGCTCATTCGCCTGGGGTCAAACGCTCAATCGCGTTTTCCTACACAGAATTCAGAAGGGTGGAGTTGTGCGGGGTTCTGAGTGGGAGTGTGTGCGGAATTCTGAGGTGGAGTGTGAGCGTGAGCGAATGCGCTACGGGATGACAAACAAAAAACGTTTCACGCGCTATCCAACGCTTATAAACTCTGGCGTGATATATGCTGATCCGCTAGAAAGGCGCGTGATGGACTCAGGATATTTTGCGAGTTCTGTTTTGTGGCGGTTTTTGGCGTTAATTACGCCTTGCTTACTGATGTATTCGCTGTTTGGAGTGCCATTTTGCATTAGTGTGTGTGTGTGATTTTCTAGGTTTTGTGATTGCAAAGTGTCGTGGATGTGCACGAATCCATTTTCGCTTACGAATATCTTCTCGCTGTTTATCTTGTTTTTTGCGTCGAAACCGCGGTAAACTTGCTTATGACCGCCGACTGACTTTTTGGATGCGGACAACTTCTGAACTGGAATCATAGAGCCGTCAGAACCTTCGCGTGCGACCATTTTGTAGACCATTTGGCAGGTCGGAACGCCTGAACCAGTGACTAAACTTGTGCCGACGCCATAGGAATCGATAGGTTTTGCTTGAAGTGCGGCGATGGAAAACTCGTCGAGGTCGTTTGTAACTATGATTTTCGTCTGTTCAGAACCCAAAGAGTCCAGCAAATTGCGCGCTTTTTCGGCAAGGGACAGTAAATCGCCTGAGTCCAGACGGATTGAACCCAGTTGTTCGCCAGATTTTGCAATCTCTTGTGCTGCTTGAACTGCGTATTTTATGCCACGCAATGTGTCGTAAGTGTCGACGAGCAGTGTCGTGTTTATGCCGAGGGACGCAAGTTGTGAGCGGAAAGCATCGAGTTCATTTTCATAAAGTAATGTAAAGGCGTGCGCTGACGTACCGACGGTCGGTATGTTATATTGCCTGCCTGCTTCGACGTTTGATGTGGAATCGAAACCTGCAATATACGCTGCTCGTGCTGCTGCAACTGCCGCATTTTCGTTTGCACGCCGTGAACCCATTTCCGCAAGTCCCCTGTTCTCGGCAGCATTTCGCATTCTCGATGCCGCAGTCGCAATCGCCGAATCGTAGTTGTATATCGACAACAGCACAGTTTCCAAAACCACGCATTCCGCAAACGAACCTTCGACCTGCAATAACGGTGTGTTCGGAAAGTATAAATCGCCTTCTTGAAGTCCTGTAATATTGCCCTTGAACTCGTAGTTTTCTAAGTATTTTAGTGTTTTACTGTCCACTATCTTGTTGTCCGCGAGATACTTCAAGTCATCAGCATCAAAGCGAAAATCTTGCACGGTTTCAAGTGCTCTGCCGACTCCTGCGACCACGCCATACCGCCTGTCACCAGGTAATTTGCGTGCAAACAGTTCAAAAACCGACCTAGTTTCGTGCCTGCCATCGTTCAATGCCGCGTTCAACATTGTCAATTCGTATTGATCGGTCAAAAATGCGTACTTATTCATGTTAACAGTTTACACTATGTGCGGGCGGAATGGTAGTTGGCTTTAATGTCCTCCAGCATATACTGCGTTTTCCTCCATTTCTAGTTCCGCCTCAAGTTCAGATAGCGACACTGCAATTGATGGATCTCGTTTATACTCTTCCGTGCGTTCATGCCACATAGCGATGGTTTCGTCTGTTATATCGCATTCCACAGTACTATTCTACCATAATCAGAGCAGTAGCGCAACACTTCAAACCCCTACCCCAACACTTCGCCTGCCAGATTTGTAGCATTTCTAGCCGCGACCATGTTTGTTTCTATGCTCGCAGCAGCGGATTCGAAACCGTTTACATAATATAGACCATCCGTTAACTGGACTTTTTGCCAATTGTCAGTAGGTGTTAATACGGGATATGCGCCTTGCCAATGCCATTCGATTTTGTCCGTAACGTTTGTGAAAATGTCATCGATTACCTGCTCAGCGAGTGGTTCGTCGGAAAATAACTTATAGACATTCTTGCCGTCACTCGTTTTCGCGACCAAACCGATGGACTTGTATGGCAGACCTTGATTCGCCTTTACGAATATGCAGTCAGGAGGCACTTTTTGCGTGTCTGCACTCTGCCCGAAATATGCAAGTTTCAAATCCCCCACTACCAGCGTCACATGCACTTCTTTATAATCACGCAGTGGAATATCAATCGGCTCGCCAGTAGCAGTTTCAGCGGTAATGCCAGATAATTCAAAAGGTACAGCGACCAAAACAGCGTCATAACCTGCGACTTTTGTGTTGCCATCTGCGTTAGGCACACTCAAAGTGACGGAATTCGGCGTAACTTTTGTAACCGCAGTAGAATAATTGACTTTCGCTACACCATGTTCTGCCAGTTTATCAAGCACTTTTGTGAATAAATTGCCGTTTCCGCCTTCGACAGCGAATAAATGACCACCGACTAATCCAGCGCCAGCAAGTCCGACTTCGCCTGCAAATGCGTTGAGATTTTCGTCTTGCAGATACATATTCTGCGTTATTGCGCCACAAAAACCAGCAGTCAATTTGGGGTTAATGCGCTTCTTGCGGTGCACTTTTGCAAGACTTTCACTCGTAACTTCCTGCAACCTAAGCGCCTTCACGAGTTCGTGCGAATCTGTAAACGTTTCCTCGTCAAGTAACTTGTAAACCCACTTCCAATCGCCGACACTTTTCAGCGCGTGCGAGCGAAAAAACCACGACGAAAACGGTCCGAACTTACGAATCAGGTTCACTGCGAACGAAATAGTGGAGTTTTTTGCCCTTAAATACACCTGCTTGCCGTCCCAAAACCAAAACTCGCCCGAATCCTGCCCTAAAATCTCTGCGCCCAAATCTTCCTTAACGCCTGCAAAATCCATAAGTTCTAGCACATATAAGTTTGACGAATGCACCACAGTACCGCCGACTTCAACGCTCTGACCTGCAAACTCTATCGCGTGCGTTCTTCCGCCTGCGTACGCATTCCGCTCGTAAACGTCGATAAAAACGTCCTTGCCAAACTTCTTATACAGCGAATACGCAATTTCCGCGCCTGAACTCCCTGCTCCGATTACTGCAACTTTCTTAGCCATACTTCCTTCCTTCGGTAGTTAATAATTAATAATTAATAGTTAATAATGAGATTCGGTGTTCGCTAGTCGCTCAGAATTAATTATGAGCGTATAATGCGCGAATTCTGATTCCAATTATTAATTATTCATTATTCATTATTAATTATATTAAAAGTGTACCACGCTTTTGTGGCGGTACGGATTGCGAAGTTTGGTAAAACGTGTAGTTAAAGTGTAAAGTGTGTAGTTAAAGTGTAAAACGTGTAGTAAAACGGTAAAGTGTGTAGTTAAAGTGTAAAACGTGTAGTTAAAATATAACGCAACCCCCACTTATGCACGAATTTTCCGAACTTCACACATGCGTTGCGCAAGGCAGTAAACTTGTAACAGAGGTAGGAAATGATTACAGTATTATTGGTTACAGTAGCGGTTTATGGCATTTTGCAGGCGGAAGAGATTTATGGCTTCATCGAATCTGCAAGACTTAAACGGTTGGTGCGCAAAAATGATGACAGTGTGCGAATTGGTCAGGCACTGATATTGGAGTTGATGTTGCAGAGCATAAAAAGTGGCGCATCGATTCAGTATGCCATGCAGGGGATTGGGCAAAGTGCGCTGAGCATTGCTCCGACCTCGAAAATCGCAGTTGACGTGCAGGCTGTAGGTAAGAAATTAATGCTTGGAATTGATTGGGACGACGCATGGAAAGGAGGTGATAGTGAAACAGATATGATTGAGGAGTGTCTGCGGCATTCGTGGAATCGCGGGGCAAGTCCAGTTCGGGCGATTGAAACGTATTTGGACGGTTTAGGCACGGTTTTGCAGGCGAAAACGCGGTTGGCGAGTGAGAAGTTGAGTGTAAAAGTTATAATTCCGCTTGGCGCATGTTTTTTGCCGAGTTTTATCATGCTCGGCGTGATTCCGATTGTGATATCGCTGTTCGAGAATATGTAGTATACTATTAACATGAAGCATGCTGATATGCAAAGTGCTGGTAGTGATGGCGATAGCAGGTTTATGCAGGTCGTGAAACTGATTGCTTTCCTGCTTGCGGTCGCGTTTGTGATTACGCCGTTGCCATTTATTATCGAAATGCCTGGTAAAACGATTGATGTGCTTGGCTTGGACGACGACAAACAGATAGTCGATGTTGCTGGCAAGAACGATGCAAGTAATTTGGCGAACACGAAGTTGTATATGGTCACTGTGTCGCAATATGGTGGCGCTGAGCAGGGAGTTTCGCCGTTTCTTTTGTTATGGAAACTGCTGGACACCAAGAACGTGATTTTGCCTGTCGACGCTGTTTATGCACCTGAAATGACGAAAGAGCAGGACGAAGAGCAACGCAAGGAAGATATGGCTGGCTCATATGACGCGGCTGTCGTGGCTGCGAGTAAGGAGTTGAACTTATATGATGCGGTTGCTAAGAAGCCTACGATTGATATTAAAGTGCGTATTGACGATGTCGGCGGTCCAAGTGCTGGGCTGATTTTTTCGCTAGGTATTATCGAGAAGGCAAAAAACATCAGTTTAGCAGGCAATAATGATGTCGCAGGCACTGGAACGATTGATAGCGATGGCAATGTTGGCAAGATTGGCGGTGTCGTGCAAAAGGCGTTCGCAGTGGCTGATAGGGGCGTTAAGTGGTTCTTAGTTCCTACCGATAACTGTTCCGCGCTTTCTGGACGCGTGCCTGATGGGCTTGCTGTTTTGCCTGTTAAAACGCTTAAGGAAGCGGTTAATGTTTTAGAACGCATTAAAACTGGCACTACTGACACGCTGGCAACTTGTTCGTAGACGCCAGTTAATAGTTAATCGCTTCGCTTAGTTAATAGTTAATAGTTAAGATTCGGAATTCGCGCATTTATGCGCTCATAATTAATTGCGAGCGAAACGAACTCCATTAACAATTGTTAACTATTCGTTATTAACTATAATTAATTAAAAGGAGGAGAATGAGGAGAGATATTACTGCAGAAAAGGCGTATACTTTTGCGCTTAAATGCATACAGATTTACAGGTGGCTATCTGAGAGTAAAAAAGAGTTTGTTCTCTCGAAGCAGATGTTAAGGAGTTGTACAAGTATAGGCGCAAATGTAAGTGAGGCAAAATATGCGCAGAGCAGAGCAGATTTTTTAAGTAAAATGAGTATCGCATTAAAAGAAGCGAGAGAATCTCTGTATTGGATTAGTTTGCTAGGCGATTCGGGTTACATTACCTTAGAAGAGCGGAAAACTATGCGTTCGGAGTGCTTAGAGTTGATAAGATTATTAACTTCAATTATTAAGACCACCAAAAGCAATATATTGAAGAAAGGAGGAAGATTAGTTAGCGATAGTTAAATTTATTAATAACTGTGAGCGTTTGGCGAACTCAAAAACAGTTATTAACTATTCGTTATTAACTATTAACTTACCATGTTAAAGGCAACAGTAATTATAACGCACGGCTCCAAAAAACTGAACCGCGATTTAAAAATCGAAGCCACTTCAAACGTGACGATTGGGCAGTTGGCGAGCAGAATTGCGAAGATTTACGGATTGAACGTGGATGTGCATTACACGCTGTCCATAAAGAACTTTGGCGCTGAAAATTACAGCACGTTAAATCCAAGTACGCAGTTTCAAGCAAGCGGTTTACAGAATGGTTGCTATATAAAACTGCACGAACTACCAGTTGACAGTGCCGAAATGACAGCAGGTAACGCTAAAAATGCAGACACAAAGTTTCTTGCGCCACCAGTGTTTAAGGAGTTTCAGGAAGCGGAAAAGATTACTGCGCCGAACTTTCCAACGCAGCAGGACAAGCCGAAGTTTCCGTTTTTGCCGATGATTATGCCTGTTTTGATGGGATCTGTGATGTTGGCGTTTTACAGAAACCCAATCTTTGTGGTGTTTTTTGCACTGTCGCCTGTGATGATGCTGTCGAATTATATTGAGCAAAAACGGACGATTAAGCGCAAAATGCAAGAAGCGATTGAAAAGTTTCGGAACGGCTTAAAAACTGCGATGAACAGGCTGGAAAAGTTAAAAAGGCATGAAGTTTCAGAACTCACACTGCACAATCCGAGCAAAGATACGCTGTTCCACCAACAAAGAGCGCAAAAGGACTTATTTTGGGCGAGAACTCGCGACAGCGCAGACTTTTTGAACCTCAGAATCGGCTCCGGTAACATAAAAAGCATCCACACATTTGTGCCACCAACAGGCGAAATGCCTGCGGAAATTGAGGAGGAACTGTGGGAAGCGAAAAACAACGCGGGAGTTTTGCAATTCGCGCCAGTTATCGAAAATCTGCAACACATCGGCATTTTCGGAGTTACAAGTCACGACGAAACACCTGCTCTGCACGCAATTATGCACTTTTTGATTGCCCAGCTTGCTGTTCTGCATTCGCCAAAAGACTTGGAGATTTCGTACATCGGCGCACCCACTGACACATTCGCGTTCGATTATCTGAAATGGTTACCGCACTTTGTGAACTTCAGCGACATCGTAGATAGCGTGCAAAAGGACGCATTACGGCGTGGCAACAGCAAAAACTTGTTGAAGGGCGACTCCAAAAATGCAGAACCCGAGCACGCGAATGGTAAGGCACGCGTAATCATAGTCAACAATGCGCCAAAGGAAATGATGAGTGACCTGCGGTTACTTTACGAAAAGGCAGCAGATAAAAGCCTGTTTCTGTTATTTCTGACCGCGCACCCCGCCAATCTGCCACAGTTTGTGATGACGTACTTTGTCGATTCCGAAAAGACTATTTACTACAAAAAGCGTGGCGAAAAAGCACACATTGACGTGCTTGAACTCGTGCAATACGATGAGATTTACAGAATCGCACGCACTATTTCCGCACTTTCCGATGCACTTGAAGTCCAAAATTATGCAACAAAGATTCCGAAATTCGTCACACTGCCTGAACTTTTTCCTGCTGACATCATGCAATCGCCGAACGCAATCATCGAAAACTGGTCGCGAAACAGTAAAATACGCGCGTTACTTGGCGCAACGCAAGAAAACCTGAGGTCAGGCGCAGGTTTTACGCTCGATTTTACCGCCGACGGTCCGCACATGCTTCTAGGCGGAACGACTGGTTCGGGCAAATCAGAACTGTTGCAATCACTCATTTTTTCGCTCGCAGCCAGCACAAGCCCCGAAAAGTTGACGTTTTTGCTGATTGACTACAAGGGCGGCGCAGCGCTGAGTGACGCGAACAAACTCCCACACAGTGTCGGTTTAATTACGGACTTGGACGAGCATTTATCGACTCGCGCACTGATAAGTTTGCGCGCAGAACTGTTACGGCGTGAGAAAATACTGCGCAGATATGGTGCAAAAGACCTGCAAACACTGCAAAATATGCTTAGCAAAACCGCAAATACTACCATAGACGCAAACACAAGCGAAAACGCAGAAAATGCATACGATAACAGCGACATTTTCCCATCACTCATGATAATTATCGACGAATTCGCAACGCTCGTAAAAGAGATTCCCGAGTTCATCGACGGTATTTTGGACGTCGCACAGCGTGGGCGATCGCTCGGAGTGCATTTGGTGCTCGCGACGCAGTATCCAGCAGGCGTAATTAAGGAAAACATACGCGCGAACACGAACATAAAAATGGCATTGCGCACTGCGAACGATACGGGTTCGCTGGACATTGTGAGCGATAAAGTTGCACACACTTTTGACATTTCACAACCAGGACGTGCAGTTGTACGCATTGGGTCGAACGATTTGGTGCATTTTCAGAGCGCATACATCGGCGACAATTCGCTTGAACGCGCCAAAAATCCGCACATCACGATTAGCGAGTTCACAAGTTTTGGCGAGCGCGAGTTGCAGGAAAACATCGGCACAAAAGCGATAAAAACGCAGGTCAACACGCAAGAAGTTACGAAAACTGATGCCGATTACATTTTAGCGCAAGTAAAAACCGCAAACAAAACGCTTAAACTGCCTGCTCCAAGAAAACCTTTCCTAGATCCACTGCCCAAAACCCTACATCGCAATGATATAGCAGCACCCAATTCCGCGACGCAGTTAATCTTAGGCAAAACCGATATTCCAGCCGAGCAGGCACAATTATCTGCGATTTTGGACTTGAACGACATCACCAGTGCGCTCACAATCGGCGAAACTCGGTGCGGAAAAACGAATGCATTGCAAGTTTTGGCAAGTGAAGCACTGAAAAACACACAAAGTGCAGGCGAAAATGCGTTTTTATACATAATCACTGCGAATCCTGACGAGTTCAATGCGTTCGAAAACCTGCCACAAACAGGCGCGATTATCAACATAACCGATATTGAGCGATTGCGTCGCCTAGCAATGTTTTTGGATTCAGAACTACACGCGAACGCAAAAAATGCCGAAGTGCAAAACGGCAAAGCACAGAACACCGAAGCGCGACCGCAAAAGCGCAAGATATTCGTGCTCATCGATGGAATTGACCTGCTACACGATCACATGCAGAAGCAAAAAGTGCAAGACAACACGATGGACATCATCAAAATGGCACTGCAACGTGGCAGTCGCGCGAATGTGCACGTGTTTGCGAGTGCTACTCAGGCGTCGCAGATTCCCAGTCAAATCGCACAAAGTTTCGATAAGCGAGTAAATATGCGGCAAAATCCCGACGCGCTTTACATGGCAATCGGTGCGAAAAATAAGTTACTGACACCTGAATCGCCTGCTGGTAGGTGCATTTACGACGGCTACGAAATGCAATTTGTGTTATTCGACAGCGCAGAACTCCAAAACATCAACTCAAACAACGCAGTTAGTGTGCCGAAAATCGTCAATATGCCTGCTCACATTAAGTTTTCTGACATCACACAGCCTAGCGACAACTCGAAACTCGCAGTAGGCGTGCATTTTGACGACTTTACAGAGTTTACCGTCGACAAAGGAGTGCAGTTATTCATCGCTGGACCTGCGGATTCTGCAAAGTCAGAAGCACTTCAAGCATTCGGTTTGGCTGCCGAAAAGCAAGGCATGCAAGTGTTTGACATTTCTTACGACGCATTTACAGAGACAAGTTTAAACGAGTTACAGAATGCATTGCAAGACGCAAAGTACGCAGAAAACACCTGCATAACAGTGCAAAACCTCCAAGATTTCGACGACATCAGCACAGAATCCAAAGTCGCCGATTTCATAAAATTTGCGCGTAAACAAAAAGTGACAGTAGCGATTAGCGTAAATATGCAAGAGTTGCAAAACTCTTATGCGCTTATCTCTGAAATCAAGCAGTCTACACAGGGAATCTATCTTATGCCTGCTCAGAACGATGCTTTCAGTGTTTTCCAACAAGTTTTGCCAAAAGACAACCTCGCACTCGCTCCTTCGCGTGGTTATTCAGTCACAAAGTTGGAAGTGAAAAAAATCCAACTCGCTATCGCCGAAAACATGTAGTTAACATCTATTCTCGTCGTCCACATTTAGCACTTCATTTTAACAACTGTGATAACTGTCGTCACGTTAGTATTTGGTGTCACACCAACTTATGCACAAAAAACCAACAACCTCATCTTGGCACGGATTAAGTGGTAAACTATTAACATGGACAGCAATAACGAAGAAACAAAGCCGGCGAAAAGCGGGCGTGAGCAGAGCAATATAGGCATTGAGATTTGGCGTAAAACACAGGAAAAACGCGAGGAAAAGGACACTAGCCTTATTGAACACAAACCGTTTGCTCCGAGCGATAAGGATGCAAAGTTTGAGATTAATGCGGAAATTGAACGCGCGATGCACGCGTTAAAAAACTCAAATAAGCACATTTTTATCACAGGATCTGCGGGAACTGGCAAGTCTACCCTGCTCAGGCGGTATATAGAAACGAACGACATGAGTCACACTGCGGTTCTTGCGCCGACTGGTGTTGCTGCGATAAATGTAAATGGCGAAACGATTCATCACTTTTTTGGACTGAAACCAGGGTGCACGCCAGATGACATGGAAGATGCAGTTCAACGGGCAAAACGTAGAGGTAAAATGAAGCTGTTTAAGGCACTTGATGCGATAATTATTGACGAAATTTCGATGGTTCGCGCGGATATGTTTGATTGCATTGATATGTTTCTACGCAAAATTCGTAAAATTGACGAGGTACTTGGAGGTGTGCGATTGATAGCATTTGGCGATTTGTACCAGTTGCCACCAGTAGTCACGAATCAGGAAAAGTCATTGTTTGAGGATTATTATAACTCGCCTTATTTTTTCGGATCACGCACTTTTTATGAACTTTACCAAAACGAGTTGCGCGATTTTGAATATATTGAACTCACAAAAGTGTACCGGCAGCGCGATTCAAAACTTATTGACCTATTAAATGCTGTTCGCGAAGGCAAAGCGACTGACGATGATATTGAGTTGCTTAATCAACGCGTCGTGTCCGCAAGAGAAATAGATGAATTAAACGACGAATCTATATATTTGACCACTACGAACGCGAAAGCAGATGAACGCAATGCGCAAAAACTTCAAGAAATCGACACCGAATCGTTTATGTTCAATGCAGAAACTGAGGGGGATTTTCCTAACCAATTCAAGCCTACGACTGATGTTTTGGAAATTAAAATCGGTGCGCAAGTGATGATAATAATGAATGACATTAATGGCAAGTACACGAATGGAACGCTTGGGCAGATTTACGAAATCAGTTACAATAAGGGAAACCCGATGAAAAGCAAGGTAAAAGTTCGGCTGAAAGATACTGGCAGATTGGTTACAATCACGCGCAACACGTTTGACGCAGTTTATAACAGTTTTGACATAAAAAATGGTGTGATTATTCGCAAAACTTTAGGATCGTTTACCCAGTTCCCACTACGTTTGGCGTGGGCTGTGACAATTCATAAAGCACAAGGTAAAACTTTCTCTTCACTCATAATTGACTTAGAGCGTCGTGCATTTGCTGAAGGGCAAACTTATGTCGCATTATCACGTGCTACGACTTTCGATGGGTTATATCTCACGCGTCCAATTCGCAAATCTGACATAATAGTTGACCAAAACATGGTAAAAACGTTAGACGTGATTAATATGATGTTGCATGCTTAAACGTCACAAGGCAATAAAACACCGCGCGAATTCGTTATAGCAAAAAGTCGGGCAACAGGACAGTATCGTCACCTAGTTCGACTTTTGACTCATCTATGGCTGCATCGTCGGTATTTTCGCCCCAAAAACTAGTGTTAGACGGGGATTTTGCTGCTTCACCATCAGTCTCGGACTCCTCACTTTTATCATCAACAGGTGAATCCTCATCTGCTTTTTCGTCTTTTGGCTTTTCGGGCTTCTCATCATCGGAGCCTATAAGCGATGTGGGAGGAGGTGTCGCGTCATTATCTTCAGCGAAACCAGCAGCAATAATTGTGACTTTAATCTCGTCGCCGAACGAATCATCCCAACCGATACCTGTAATGATGTTGACATCTGGGTGAGCAACGTTTCGGATGAAATCACCTGCCTCAGTCAATTCTTTAATGCCAAGATCACGTGCACCTTGAATGCGAAGTAGCACGCCACGAGCACCCGAAATGGTCGATTCGAGCAATGCGGACGAAGTTGCAAGTTCGGTTGCACGAGTTGCCCTATTGTCGCCACGAGCCACGCCGATGCCCATAAGTGCCGTTCCTGCATCTTTTAGAACAGTGCGAACATCTGCGAAGTCAGTCGAAACATCATCTGGAGATGCGATAATGTCAGTAATACCTAAAACTCCATTAAGCAATGCGCTGTCTGCCTCTTTGAACGCATCAAGCATAGAAATGTCAGGCGGTAAATGAGTTAATAGCCTTTCATTTGGCACGACAATCAGTGCATCGACTTCTTTGCGTAGATTCTCAATGCCCATCTCAGCACGCAACGCTTTCAGTTTGCCTTCGTAATCGAATGGGCGAGTTACGATAGCAATCGTCAAAATGCCTTTTGCCTTTGCAGCATGCGCGATAATTGGCGACGCTCCAGTCCCAGTTCCGCCACCTTCGCCAGCAGTAATAATCACCATTTCAGTGTTATCAAGTGCCTCTTCAATTTCCAGAATGCTCTCTTCAGCAGCATTTTTACCGATTTCTGGGTTGCTCCCAGCACCTAAGCCTTTTGTTAGCTCTATGCCCAAGTCAATTTTTGTTTCCGCATTTGAGCGCGCCAGATGCTGCGCATCAGTATTCATGGCTATGAAGTTTACATTTTCAAGACTTTGGTCAATCATATGGTTGACAGCATTAACTCCTGCGCCACCAACTCCTATGACCTTGATTTTTGCAATCGTCTCATCCATAATCGTTCCTCTATTACGTACATGTTAAATTATAGCATAAATATTTTTCGCGTGCGCTTAACACGCCGACCCTGCAGTGCCGAATAATGAGTAATGAGTAATGAGTAATGAGTAATGAGTAATGAGTAATGAGTAATGAGTAATGAGTTTAGTTAATAATTAATAAGGGGCTAGACTAGTTGAGAATGTTACATGCCCTTACTACATTGTTAAGTATACTCTCTTTTTGTATACATATCAACTATCGTTTTTTATTGGCGAAAAGAGTGGATGTTTGCGAAATAGTTTAAGCATTTCGTGATATACGT
>JAISFQ010000023.1 GCA_031263495.1 Candidatus Nutricula glyptotermitis | reverse complement strand
ACAAGGAGGCGCAAAGTGACTTAACAATTTATACAGTTTATTATGTTGCCTACGGATCGAAAGTGAATGGATTTTTAAGCTTAGAAAACTGAACCCCTGCAAAACGGGGCAGAACTAAGGGTGTTCCCCACGTGAGTGGGGGTGATCCTTGTAAGTTGCGCCAGATATACCGCAATCATAAGTGTTCCCCACGTGAGTGGGGGTGATCCTACTATTCACATATTAGTTCGAGCTTGACATTGGTGTTCCCCACGTGAGTGGGGGTGATCCTCCGAACCATACGCCCTGCACTTCATCTAATGCGTGTTCCCCACGTGAGTGGGGGTGATCCTAAAGAGTGTAAAATTTAAGAAAGAGACAGAGAGTGTTCCCCACGTGAGTGGGGGTGATCCTGTCTAATACTCCGCATATGCTTGCCAACTGTAGTGTTCCCCACGTGAGTGGGGGTGATCCTAATGTTATTGAGAATGTTCGCTTTTGTTATAGGTGTTCCCCACGTGAGTGGGGGTGATCCTACGTAGGCGAAGCATTTTGTCTGCACTGCCGAATGTGCAGTGTTTTTCGTTAAGAATTGTGTTATAGTTTAATGTATGCCCATTAAGATTTCACATGCACAGCCGAGTTTGTTTGCTACTGACGATTATGACGTCTTGCCTGATTTTAACAGCAAATACTTTTTGTTACACTACGCTACGGTGTAAATATGTTTGCGCGATGATATGCTAAATATTTTTCGCGCCCTAAAATTGGCAACTTATTAACTTTTTGATTTGGAGAAATGCACAATCTTTCTACATTTCTGACTGATAAACTTTGTGAAACCAACAAGGTTTTATCGTTGCCAAATGTAATCAAACCGATGTCAAACAGTTTATCAATATTGATAGAAAAAATGAAGCCATTGTTTTCATCAAGTCGCTCTTCGTCGGTTGACACAGCCCAAGGTTTAATGTGACTTGCCACCAAAAGCCTACTGTCACCAATTCCAGATACTGGGCAACATTTCAACTTGCTAATCAATGTGCTTCGAAAAGTGTTTTGTCCAACTCTTACATTTGTAGTGATTTCTTTATCGGTAGGTTTTACAATCTCCTTTTTAATATTTTCATAGTCGAGATATTTCAAGTCATATCTAGCGGGTAAAAATGATGTTTGCATAAAGTCTGTCGACTTGCTACCCTTAACTTGCTTTTGCAATAATGAAGAAAGAGTATACCAAGGCGTTTCGCCCTGTGTGTTAAACGTGTACTTGTAATCATTCTCTAAGTAGTACTCCCATATTTCAGTTGAAGACATAGGCATCAACGTTTCTGCTAAAATCTGCTTAGCCAAATCTAAAAACACACTCATACGTTAAGCATACTCCCATTTTGATACAAATGCAATAGTCAGGTTAGAAATCAAAAGCGCTAAACAAGCTCGTATTCTGTTGTCTTAATTACTGTTTTAGATAAAATACTTACCATATCTGTAAGTAACATTTTCTTTTCATGCTCAAACACCAAATCTGGATACTGTCCTTGCAGTGTCTCAATGACAGCGTTGATGGCAACAACAATGTCCTTGTCCATTTTTTTTGGACTTTGAATTCTTAATCTTATGCTGATTAACGTTCCGCCTTAAAAAGTCTGAACTAGCCATAATTCACCTCACTATAAATCTCTCATACATAATGCTACACCTTTTAAACCCAAGATGCAACAATTTCACGAAATTAGTCTTAACGAATCTCTTTTGCTCACACGAGTCGCAATTCCTCCCTACTAATTAGCGAGCGAAGCGAGCGTTTCATTCTTAACTCTTAATTCTTAACCTTCCCCAACGCCTCCTCCAACCGCTTCTGCGCTTCGCCATATGCGCTCCAATCGCCTTTTGCGAGAGCGGATTGTGCGTCATCGTAGGCTTGTTTGGCGTCTTTTAGGGCTTTTTGAATTTCGGAGTCTGTGCTTGGTGTGCCTGAGTTGCCACCGCTGTCAGGAGTTTCTGTGCCTGAGCCTGAATCGCCGTCAGGGAGTGGGTCGCCTGAGAATACTGCACTTAGTGCGCCGTTTAGCGTGTCATCGAAGCCGACTTTGTCGCCGAATGCAACGAGCACTTTTTTGAGCAGCGGATAGGATGTGTTGCCTGATGATTGCACGTAAACTGGCTGTACGTAGACTAAGCCGCCACCGATTGGAAGCGTAAGTAAGTTACCACGAGTTACTTGTGATGCGCCTGTTTGAAGCAAGTTCAACTCCTTGGAAACCGTAGCATTTGCGTTAAAATTGTTCTGCACTTGACCAGGACCCGGTACTGTTGAGTTTTTGGGCAGTTCAAGCATGCGAATCGTGCCGTAATTCTCGCCTATTTTGCCTGCAACATTGCCTGCATCGGAATCGGCGGTCATGAAGCCTGTCAATATTTCGCGCGTATTGTTTCCTGCTGGTATGAACGAAGTTGAGAGCGAGAAAACTGGCTCTTTTGTGCCAGGCATCTGCATAGTTAAGTAATATGGAGGCTGATCGATATGTGCAGCGCCACCCTGATTCATGTCCGTGACTGGATCGTCAGGCAGTTGCCAAAAATCCTCGCCTGAGAAAAACTGCGATGCATCGTCGACATGATAGCGCGCGAGCAGGGAACGCTGAACTTTGAACAGACTTTCAGGGTAACGCATGTGTGCCATTAAATCGCTTGAAATATCGGCGACTGACTTGTATGTGTTCGGAAAAATCTTGCTCCACGACTGCAAAATCGGATCTTCCGCGTCCCACGCATACAAATCAATCGAGCCATCATACGCGTCCACAGTCGCTTTTACCGAGTTGCGAATGTAATTCTTGACGCCCGAATTGAGCGCAGTTACTGTGTTTGAAGTCTCAGTCGTCGAATCTTTTGTTGCTTCATTAAAGTCGACCGCCTCGGAGTATGGGTACGAATCGGAAGTCGTATATGCGTCGACAATCCATTTCACGCGACCATCGACGACAGCAGGGTAAACTCGACCATCAAGCGACAAATATGGTGCAACTTCGCGAACTCTGTCCACTGGATTTCGCGTATATAAAACCTGCGAACCGTCGTTTACGCGCGATGAGAAAAATATGTCAGTCGAACCGAATTTAATCGCATACATTGCCTTGACCAGCATGTTTGACGTTTTCGGACCACCATCTCCTGCGTACTGCGTCGTGATTCCGCCACTTGCATCGTCGGTCGGGTAATCAAACTCCCACTTATCAGATGCATTTGACGAGCCTACGATCGAATATTCGGGCGAGTTCGGTGAAAAATAAATGCGCGGTTCATAATCTTGCTCGGTAAGTTCGCCTGTATTTGGAATGTTGCGCTCGAAAAACTTCGGTGTGCCATCGGAATTGACTTCGTTACCATATGCAGCGACGATTCCGTAACCGTGCGTGTAAACTGTGTGGTCATTGACCCAATTTCGCTGATCCGAGCCTTGCAATGAAAGTTCACGAGCAGCGATGACAGTGTCGCGCGATTTGCCATTCAGCATATATTTATCGACTGCCAATGTGTCCGCAAAGTTATAATACTGCTTGTTTTGTTGGAGTTGCTTGAAAGTAGGCGAGACAATCTGCGGGTCCAACAGGCGAATCTGCGCTGCAACTTCCGCATCTTGCTGTAAAACGCTCGAATCACCTTCCGTTTTCGCTGTATACTGTGTGACTTCGACGTCATTCAAGCCATATGCGTCCTTAGTTGCGTCGATGTTGCGGTCAATATACGGTGCTTCCATCGTTTGCGCGTTCGGTGTGACATAAAAGTTCTGCACAAGCAGGGGAAATGCGATATTTAGAACTACAAACGAAACGGCGAGTCCGCCAAAGCCCCAAAGCACCAATCGCCATTTCGCAGTCGCCGCAATCACGATAAACAACACTGCAATCGCCACCAAAATGCCTGTCATAACGAGTTTCGCAGGAATATTCGCGTGCACATCTGTAAACGTCGCGCCTGTAATTTTATCCGACGAATTGGTCAAAGTATCGAACATGCTTAAATATGTTCTACCTGCAAACACAATGGACAAAATTGCTGCGTAAACTGCTAATTGTATGCGTGCAGGAGTCGCAAGTAAGTTCGATTTTGAAACACTTCGCGATTTATTGATGTTTTGGAATCTTACTGAACCGAATACCGCATGCACCGCCACATTGCCTGCAAGCCCAAACATTAGTGCCGTAATCAGGAACGACACTAAATCGCCCAGACCCGGTAACACGAATACATAGAACGAAATATCATTGCCGAACTGCGGATCTGTTTTGCCAAACGGCGTCGAGTTGATCATCAGCAAAATCTCTGCCCAATATCTCGATGCACCAAGTCCAATAATCACGCCTACCAACAGGGAAATCGCAAGCATTATTTTAGTCGCGTGTTTCGTCAATGCGTCGCCAAATGCAGCCAAAATGCCATTTTCTTGCGGATATTCAGGACGACTTTTGTAGGCAATAAACATCGACACAAACATTATCACGGCAACGACCAAGCCCATCGCGCCACCAACAGCACCGCGCATTCCCCATTCGGTAAACAGCACGTTTTCGTAGCCGGTTTGTATATACCACAGCACGCTTGTCACCAAATCCGAACTCGCAAACACCAATCCTGCAAGCACAATCAGTATCAGCGGTATGATTACAGTAAGTTTTCGCCCAAAAGACCATTTCAGTGGCTGTTTTTTAGGTTTTGAAGTGCGCTTTTTCGGCATTTTAACTGGCACTTGCACGCCAAACAACTCGTTCACAAAGTTCGCCACAAAATCTTCTTCGCTCTGCACTTTCTCAGGCTCACTTTCTTCCGTAGCATCTACGAATTCGTCCGCATTCTGCTCAGTTTGCTCGCTCTGCTCCGAGTTTTCGTCATTTTCGTTCGTCTTGTCGTTACCGTTTTCGGTCATCTTATACCTTCCTATATATAATTGTACCACATTGCCGAGTGCTGGGGCAATCAGGGTTAACCCTGAAAAATAATGAGTAATGAGTAATGAGTAAGGAGTAATGAGTAAGGAGTAATGAGTAAGGAGTAATGAGTAAGGAGTAATGAGTAAGGAGTAATGCCTTACTTTCTTGTCATCCCGCAAGCGAATGCGATGCGGGATCTGTGATTAGCGAGAAAGTACGTTACGTACTAAGGAGTCAAATCCCGTGTCGCGTGCTTTGCACTTTTGCGGGATGACAAACAAAAAAGTACTTTGCATGCTACGGGATGACAAGAGGGGGTACTATTTCACTTAATCCGATTCGGGGCGAGGATCCTCTTGACATGCCCAAACTCTTGGGTCACGCATAGAAATGCCATTTGGCAAAAACACTTCTGGTGGGTCTTTCTGCGTTTCCTCTGGCATAATAGGCATGCCGTTTTCATCTACAGTTACATCATATGTTTTGCCTTCGTGTGTAATAGTTCCACTCATATTGCCGTCTTCATCAAACTCAACAACCACATCACTACTGACAACCGATTTATCATAATAATACTTAAAGTCTTCGGCAGTAAAATCATCAGGAACTATGCCTCTACGAACAAGGCAAGTGGCATAAAGCGCATTTTCCTCTACTTTGGTTGGGTTATACTTTGTATCAGCATATAAACTTTGCAAATACTCGCCGACCGTGCTGTCTTGGCACTCAATTTGATACTTATTGGTTGAGGCAGTATCTTCAGTCGCGCTTTCTATTGCCACACCATAATCAGCACCTATAGAATATCGAATATCGTGCGACCTCAAACAATCTGTAAAAAGCGAAGTGGCTTCCTTAATCTCTGCCTCTGTAATAACGTCATCTGCTAAGATTTCGCGTTGAATGTCACTAGTAGCTTTTTCGCGTGCTCCGGCAAACTCCTCTGCATATGGGCTTGCACTAGCATCAGTAGATTCTCCAGTAGAACATGCCGAAAGAAGAAGTACTGATACTAGCGCAAATGCCACGAGCACTCCAGTCATCTTCTTTTTTAATGTAATCATACTTTCTTCTTTCGATTACTTCCATCTTTTATTATGATATACCCAATTCCCCCACATCCAAGAGCATCGCACTTCCACATGCATTACTCCTAAATTAACTTATCATACTAATAATATTACCCTTTTTCAAAGTGTATGTCAAGCGGTTTTCAAATGTTAACGTGAATTGTTACAAATATCGGAGTTCGCTTCGCTCACACTAGTTTTAAGATTCCGCATCAAGTGCGGAATTCTGAGGTGAAGTATTAGCAAGAAGTACTCTTAATGCCACGCAGTACTTCATTTCTGAATTCCACACCGCGAGTGAAACGAGCGAGATGCGGAATCTTAAGAATCGTATGAGCCGTTAGGCGAATGCCTTTAATGGCATTGCTACGCAATACTTCGTTTTAAGATTCCGCATCGGAGTGCGGAATTCTGAGCTGCCCCTCCGCTTCTGTCACTATTTACTAATTATTGCCTGTTGTTCTCCAATTGTCGGGAACGCTTTTGTAATCTTTGCACTTGGTTTTCCATCCAGATTCGCCAAAAGCATAGTTC